>CANJHI010000009.1 GCA_947474005.1 Alphaproteobacteria bacterium
GAAGGTGAAGCGCTGCGCGCCGGTATTCACGTCGGTGCCGATCAGACCGAACAGCAGGCCCAGGAAGACCATGGCGATGGCTTTGGTCACCGAGCCGCTGGCCAACACGACGGCGGCGACGAGGCCCAGCGCCATCAGGGCGCAGTAGTCGGCGGGCCCGAACTTCTGCGCCATGCGGGTGAGCGGTTCGGCGAAGATCACGATGATGATGGTGCCGACGGTGCCGGCGAAGAACGAGCCGACCGCCGAAATCGAGAGTGCTGCACCGGCGCGGCCGTTGCGCGCCATCTGGTAGCCGTCGAGACAGGTCACGACCGACGACGCTTCACCGGGCAGGTTGACCAGGATCGATGTGGTCGAACCGCCGTACTGTGCGCCGTAGTAGATGCCGGCCAGCATGATCAGCGACGCGGTCGGCGGCAGGTGGAAGGGGATGGGCAGCAGCATGGCGATGGTCGCCACGGGGCCGATGCCCGGGAGCACGCCGATCAGCGTGCCGACCATGCATCCAAGCAGGCAGTAGGTCAGATTCTGGAAGCTGATGGCGACGCTGAAGCCCAGTGCGAGATTGTTCAGAAGGTCCATCTCACCAGACTCCCTGCAAGACGGAGATATTCATTCCGAGGCCGACCTTGAAGACGATGATGCAGAGGATCGCCAGCACGACCATGTTGCCGATCACTTCCGTCAGCTTGAACTCCTCGCCACCCAGCGAGGAAATCAGGACTAGGGCGACCAGCGCGGGAAGAAGGCCGGCGCGCTCGAACAGCAGGGCGAAGCAGACGATGCCGATCGTCACCAACGTGATCGGCTTCCACTTCAACCGCTCGACCGACTCACCCGGGCTGAACAGGGAAACGACGCAGATCAATCCGCCCAATCCGAGCAGGATGTAGGACAGCATCCGCGGCACATAGCCTGGCCCCATGCGCACGGCCGTGCCTTGCGCCAGGTTCTGGCCGAAATAGAGCGCAGTCAGTCCGAAGACGATGAACATCGCCCCGGACAGGAAATCCTTGGTCAAAAATCGGTCCACGGCGCCTCATTTCCCCCACAACACCGTGCGGCTTGGCGGTTGACCCGAAGCGCACCCACCATCCTTAGTATCCGAACCTTACATGAAACTGACAACCGGGCGACGCCCCATCGCTCAGCAAGACTGCGACGGCAGCCATAACCTGCCCTTAGCGCCTCTTATGCTGGGGATTCGCCGATCTCGGCTGAGGCCTCCATCCGCCACTTCGACGTGCCAAGGGGGCGGTGACGACGGACGCCCGGTCCGAGACGAAACCCGACGCCTGGCGCGACTGCACCGACCGATAAGCCGTCGCGTTCGTCCGGTTGACGCTACGGCATTGAAATGGTAGGAATTTACCTATGTCTTCCTGCCGCCCCTTCCTGCGCCCACGCCAAGCCCATGGAACCGGTGGCCGGGAAATGCCGAAGTCGATTCCCGTGATGCCCGCTTTCAGCGGGCATAGGACATTTTTCCTGGCGGCCAAAACGCTCGCAGTGTCAACGACTTGGCGGCACTTTGGTGTCATCCTGACGGATGCGCCTTGAGTTTTTTTCTTTTCCGCCACTGCGCCGGACATTCTGGAGAGTTCCCGTGAGCGACAAGACCTACGGCTTCGAGACCTTGTCGGTGCATGCCGGCGCCGCTCCCGATCCCGCCACGGGTGCGCGGGCGCAACCGATCTACCAGACCACGGCCTATGTCTTCGACGACGCCGACCATGCCGCGGCGCTGTTCAACCTGCAGACTGTGGGCTTCATCTATTCGCGCCTCACCAACCCGACCAACGCAGCGCTGGAAGCACGCCTCGCCACCCTGGAAGGCGGCCGCGGCTGCACGGTGGCCTCCTCCGGCCATGCCGCCCAGGTGCTCGCCATCTTTCCGCTGATGCAGCCGGGGGCGGAGATCGTCGCCTCCTCCCGCCTCTACGGCGGCTCTCTGCAGCAGATGAAGAACACCTATCCCAAGTTCGGCTGGAAAGCCGAGATCGTCGACGCCGACCAGCCGGATAATTTCAAGCGCGCGGTCACGGCCAACACCAAGGCCTTCTTCATCGAGAGCCTGGCCAATCCCGGCGGCGTCGTGAGCGACATCGAGGCGATCGCCCGCATCGCCGAGGACGCGGGCGTGCCGCTCCTCGTCGACAACACGCTGGCCACGCCCTACCTCTGCAAACCGATCGACTACGGCGCCACCTTGATCGTGCATTCGACCACCAAATTCCTGAGCGGCACCGGCACTTCGATGGGCGGCGCGGTGGTCGACTCCGGCAAGTTCGACTGGAGCAAGAGCGCCAGGTTCCCGAGCCTGGCCGGTCCCGAGCCCGCCTATCACGGCCTGAATTTCTACGAGACCTTCGGCGACATGGCCTACACCTTCCACAGCCATGCCGTGGGCTTGCGTGATCTCGGGCCGAGCCAGGCGCCGTTCAATGCCTGGCTCACCATGCTTGGCATCGAGACCCTGGGCCTGCGCATGGAGCGCCACTGCGCCAACGCAGCCAAGGTGGCGGCACATCTCGAGAAGCATCCGGCGGTGGCCTGGGTGAACTACGCCGGCCTGCCGTCGAACAAGTATCACCAGCTCGCGCAGAAATACCTGCCCAAGGGGGCGGGTTCGGTCTTCACCTTCGGCGTCAAGGGCGGCTACGACGTCGGCGTAAAGGTGGTGGATGGCGTCGAGCTTTTCTCGCACCTCGCCAACATCGGCGACGCCAAGAGCCTGATCATCCATCCCGCCTCGACAACGCACCGTCAGCTCTCCGACGAGCAGCGCGTCGCCGCCGGCGCTGGGCCCGATGTGCTCAGGCTGTCGATCGGCATCGAGACGGTAGAAGACATCATCGCCGATCTCGATCAGGCTCTGGAAAAAGCGACGGCATAGAAGACCGTTCCGGAGGATCCCATGCTGACGAAGGCCGACAACGAATTCCTGACCCGCAGCGCCAAGGGTGCCCCGATGGGCGAATTGCTGCGCCGCTTCTGGATGCCGGCGCTGCTCTCGGAGGAACTGCCCGAGCGCGACGGGCCGCCGAAGAAGATCAAGATCCTGGGCGAAGAACTGCTGGCCTTCCGGCAGACCGACGGCCGGGTCGGCATCGTCGAGCAGCACTGCCCGCATCGCGGCGCCAATCTCTACTACGGCCGCAACGAGGAGTGCGGCCTGCGCTGCTCGTTCCATGGCTGGAAGTTCGACATCGACGGCAACTGCGTCGACCTGCCGACCTCGCCGCCTGAATCGACCTACAAGGACACGATCAAGTTGCTGGCCTACCCGGTGCGCGAATGGGCCGACATGATCTGGGTCTATATGGGCCCGCACGAGAATGTGCCGGAGCTGCCGCAGCTCGAGCTCGGCCTCGTGCCGTCAGGGCACCGCTACGTCTCCAAGAAATGGCAGGACTGCAACTGGGTGCAGAGCCTCGAGGGCGCCATCGACACCGCCCACTTCTCGTTCCTGCACGCCATCCCGACCAAGGACGAGGCGCTCAAGCTCGATATCCTGCGCAAGACGTCGGCGATCGGCCAGGAATCGGGCCTCAGTGATCGCATGCGCTGGGTGACCGACGATCCGCGGCCGAAGTTCCGAATCCAGAGCCACGATGCCGGTCTGGTGATCGCCGCCGGCCGCAAGACCGACTCGACCGATCTCTATTGGCGCATCGCCCAGTATCTCGCGCCCAACCACGCGCTGGTGCCGGTCGCCTTCCCCGGCGAGGTCTATCACGGGCAATGCTGGGTCCCGGTCGACGATACGACGTGCTGGATCTACACCTACAGCTGGGTCCCCGACCGACCGCTCACCAATGCCGAGCGCGCCAAGTACGCGACAGGGCTCAGCCTCCATGCCGAGATCGACGAGAATTACGTGCCGAAGCGCAACATCGGCAACGACTACATGATCGACCGCGCGCTGCAGAAGACCCTGAGCTTCACCGGCATCAGCGGCGTGTCGGATCAGGACGCCGCGATCCAGGACAGTCAGGGCCCGATCCAGGACCGGACCCGCGAGCACCTCGGCCCGACCGATGTCGGCATCGTCGAGTTCCGCAAGCTGGTGATGGGCGCAGCACGCGCGCTGCAGAACGGCGATGCGCCACGGGCTGCGGCGCGGGCGCAAAGCTACGCCGTGCGGGCGGGCGGCTGGATCGCCGGCCCGGAGAAGGATCTCGCCACCATCATGACGGAACGCTTCGGCCACCCGCACGGCCATGTCGGCGCGGAATATGGGCTCGGCGAATAGGCCGGGGGAATAGTTAGACCGGACCGGCGGGCTACATTATCGTCCGTCCGGAGATTACTTGGGGAGACTGCACAGTGACGATCAAGATTTACGGGCCCGCAGCTTCGCGCGCCGCGCGCGCTCTGTGGATCGTGCACGAGCTCGACATTCCGTTCGAGCATGTCGCGCTCGAGATGAAGGACCTCAAGACCGCCGACTATCTCAAGATCAATCCCAACGGCAAGGTGCCGATGCTGGTCGACGGCGACTTCAAGCTGTTCGAGTCGATGGCGATCAATATTTACCTCGCGACCAAGCACAATAAGAACGGCTTCATGCCGGCCAGCCTCGAGGACCAGGCGCTGTGCAACCAGTGGAGCTTCTGGGGCATGACCGAAGTCGAGAAGCCGCTGCTCACCGTGCTCATCGACATGTTCATGACCGCGCCCGACAAGCGCAAGCCCGAGGCCGTGGCCGACGCGCTGAAGGCGCTGCCCAAGCCGTTCGGCGTGCTGAACGGCGCACTGCAGGGCCGCGACTATCTGCTGGGCTCAAGCTTCACCGTGGCCGACTTGAACCTCGCCTCGATCATGAGCTGGGCCAAGCCGATCAAGTTCGACTTCGCACCCTTCCCCAATGTCGGCGCATGGCTCGACCGCTGTCTCGCGCGCCCGACCTACAAGGCGGCGCGTTCGACCAAGTAGGCAGCCGCTACTCGGCCGGCGCGACTTGAGGTACCGGAGCGCGCTCCTCGCGAACGCGGTCGCTGCCCGGCAGCAGCAGCGCCACCAGCGTGATCACGACCGAGGTGGCGGCGAGGCCGAGGAACAACAGGTCGAGGCTGCCCGTGCTCTCGCGCACCCAGGCGATGGCCAGGATGGCGAACGGGCTGGCGCCGAGCGACACGACGAACTTCGCACCGAAGCCGAGGCCGTGATAGCGGCTGGGCGTGTAGCGCGCGATCAGGATGTTCTCGACCGGACCCGCGGCCGAGCTCAGCACGGCCGAGGCAATGGCGCCGGCGAGTGCCACGTAGCCGTTGCCCATGGCAAGCGCCAGCATGGCGCCGACCTGGAGCGCCGAGGCCACGACGTAGGTCGTCTTCAGCGGATAGCGATCGATGATGCGCCGGCCCATGGCGTATTGCGCGATGCCGGAGACGATATAGATCGTCGAGGTCGCAAGCCCGACCCATAGCACCGCCTGCGTGACGACGCCCCACGATGCAAGGCCGTCGCGCAGCCAGGCGATCTGATCGCCGAGACGCGACTGGAACACAAGCGCGGCGCCATACATCACTGCGGCCCAGGTGATGCCTTCCAGCGCCATGGTGACCGAGAGCACCGAGAAGACCCGCCAGAAGTTGCTGCGCCCGGACTCGATGCCGGGCGTCTCGGGCATCGGCCGGTCGCCGACTCGGCCGCGCCTGATCTCGACCAGGAGCACCGCGCCCACGGCGATGCAGACGATGCCCGGCACGATGAAGGCCGCGCGCCACGAGGCGAGCGTGATCAGCACCCCAGGCACGATGCCGTAGAGCGCGAGGCCCGCGCTGCCCCACAGGCCATTTACGCCCATGGCGTGGCCCTGCTCCTTGGCCGTGCGGATGACCCAGCCGATGCCGACCGAGTGATAGATGGCGCCGAACGCGCCGATACCGCAGAGCGCCAGCGACAGCGCAAAGGTATCGCCGGTCGGCACCAGGCCGCAGAGGATCGACGACAGGCCGAGGCCCACGAACATCACGACCATCATGGCGGGCGCGCCGAAGCGGTCCGACGCCCAGCCGGCAGGCAGCGACATGACGCCCAGCAGGACGCTGGCCGGGGCATAGAGGAGGAGCAGATCCTCGGCCGGCAGCTTCCAGGCGATGGCGAGCGTGAGCACGATCACCGCATAAAACGCCGTCATCAGGTGCATCAGCGCATGGCCGATCGAGGAAAACAGCAGGACGCGACGGCCCGAATCGAGAGAACTCATATCAGGGGAATTCATGGCGCCCTGTATCGACCCGGCCCCGGCACCACGCAAGCCGGCTTGCGGCATCGCTGCCATTCGCGCTAAAGCCCCCTTGTCGCAGCGACTGCCGCGGCACCGGTCGGGGCGTAGCGCAGCCTGGTAGCGCACCTGTCTGGGGGACAGGGGGTCGCAGGTTCAAATCCTGTCGTCCCGACCAATTTCCTTCCCCTCCTCCTTGTCATTCTCGCGATGAACACGCGGCGCGCGCTTGCCTTCATCTTCTGCACCGTGACGCTCGACGTGCTGGCGCTGGGCGTGATGATCCCGGTGCTGCCGAGGATCGTGCTGGGCTTCATGGACGGCGATATCGCCAGCGCCGCCGAGGTCTTCGGCCTGTTCGCCACGGTGTGGGGCGCCATGCAGTTCCTCAGTTCGCCGCTGCTGGGCGCCCTCAGCGACCGCTACGGCCGGCGGCCGGTGATCCTGCTGTCGTGCCTGGGTCTCGGCCTCGACTACATCTTCATGGCACTCGCCCCCTCGCTCGTCCTGCTGTTCGTCGGCCGTGTCATCTCCGGCGTCACCGCGGCCACGATCAGCACCGCCTTCGCCTACATCGCCGACGTGACGCCGGCGGACGGCCGCGCCAAGGCGTTCGGCGTCGTCGGCATCGCCTTCGGGCTGGGCTTCGTGCTGGGGCCCGCGATCGGCGGCCTGCTGGGCGGCCTCGATCCGCGACTGCCGTTCTGGGTGTCGGCGGCAGCCTGTCTGCTGAACGCGGCCTTCGGCTGGTTCGTGCTGCCGGAGTCGCTGCCGCCCGAACGGCGCATGGCCTTCTCCTGGAAGCGCGCCAGCCCGCTGGGATCGCTCGCCCTGCTGCGCTCGCACACGCAGCTTCTGGGCCTCGCCGCCGCCAACTTCTTTGGCCAAGTCGCCCATCACGTGCTGCCGGCGGTGTTCGTTCTCTATGGCGCCTATCGCTACGGCTGGGGCGAGGAGATCGTGGGCTTCACCCTCGCCGGCGTCGGTGTCTGTTCGGCCATCGTGCAGGGACTGCTGGTCGGTCCGGCGGTAGCGCGGCTGGGTGAGCGCTGGGCGATGATCGTGAGCCTGCTGTTCGGCGCCGTCGGCATGACGATCTACGGTCTCGCCCCCACGGGCCTCTGGTTCTGGATCGGTGTGCCTGTGATGTCACTGTGGGGCCTCGCAGGTCCCGCCTCGCAAAGCCTGATGAGCCGCCTGGTCGGCCCCTCCGAGCAGGGACAGCTCCAGGGTGCCAACACCGCGCTGATGAGCATCGCCGGTATCGTGGCCCCCGGCCTCTTCGCTATCACCTTCGCCTATTTCATCGAGCCGATACCGGGTCGCCTGAATCTGCCCGGTGCCCCCTACCTGGTCGCCGCCCTGCTATTAGTCGTGGCTGCGGTGATCGCCGCCCGCGCTACAGCGCAGCGGCGACTCGACGTCCCGCATCGGTGAGCTTGCAAACCAGCCAGTCCGGCTTCAGCGGATTGCTGAACCACGGCTCGGCCCAGCCCCGGTCGACACAGCGACGCACGATGGCGGCGTCGACATCCTGGCCGTCGAGGTCGAACAGCGGCAGCTTGCCGCCCGCCTGGGTCACCCCCCGGCGCAGGTAAAGAAGCTCGACAAGTGTTGGAAGATCACCTTCCAACTCATTGTCATTAAGCAATAAGCTATCAAACGATCGCGCCTGTTGGCGCGTTAGTGTACGGCTGGCAAACACGGCGGCGCCCCCCTCTGACGATGCCGAAAAAACCTTAAACATCAGGTGGTTGCAGGAAGTTCCTACGTCTACCCGGCGTCGCGGTTGGTAGTCCCGAGATGCCGCCCCCCGGCGACATCTGGTCCTTGTCTAGTTTTGCGCCTTCAGCGTGCTGCGCAGCTGCGTCAGCGCCTGTTCGAGATCTTCCAGGACCGTTTCGATTTCACGGCGCTTGTGCAGGTCCAGCATGGCGGCCCGCGGCGTGGTGGTCGACGGTTGCGGGCCAGTCCGAGGCAATGGCTGACGCACGGCCCCACCGGTCATGGCCTCGGCGCGCGCCGACACGATGCGCAAGCTTTCGAGGGCGCTTTCCGCCGCGAGGTCGAAGCGCTGCTGCTGTGGCAGCCGGCCACGGCTCTCCTTCAGGAGGCGCTGCACGCCCTTGATGGTGTAGCCGTCGTCGTAGAGCAGCGTGCGAATACGGCGCAGGAGATCGATGTCCTCCGGCCGATAGTAGCGGCGCCCGCCGCCACGCTTGAGCGGGCGGACCTGGCTGAACTTGCTTTCCCAGAACCGCAGCACGTGCTGCGGTACATCCAGTTCGGTTGCAACTTCGCTGATGGTGCGAAACGCCTGCGCCGACTTTTCAACGCGTCTTTCGACGGCCTGAGCCGATACGGCCATGACAAATCCCCCGCATTTCCCCAACTACCCCTTAGTCCTCGCCGGGCGCCCCATTGATCAACGATTTAAGGACGTTCGACGCTCGGAAGACGAGCACGCGCCGCGGCAGAATCGGAACTTCCTGCCCTGTCTTCGGATTGCGGCCTACGCGCTGCCCCTTGTCGCGAACGGTAAAGCTCCCGAAAGACGAGACCTTCACCGACTCGCCACGCGCCAGCGCTTCCACGACCTCGGAGAGGATCGTCTCCACCAGATCGCTGGACTCATTGCGAGACAGTCCCACTTCCTGGAACACGGACTCGCTCAGATCGGCGCGTGTTATAGTCCGGCCTTCCACTCCGGTACCCTTCCTCTAATCCCCTACTTAATCCTTACTCTAAGGTGGGAAAGCGGTCAATATCAGTGGGATAGAGGGTGGACTTGAATCGGCGCCTGTTCACGTTCCGTTGCGGATGATTTTGTTTCAAACGCTACGAAGGGCCGCCCAGGCCCTATCAGAGGCCTACCAGCGAACCAGCGAGGCCCCCCAGGCGAGGCCGCCACCGATGCCTTCCAGCAGCAGCAGGTCATTCTTCTTGATGCGGCCGTCTTTCACCGCAGCATCGAGTGCCAGCGGGATCGAGGCAGCCGACGTGTTGGCGTGCCGGTCGACAGTCACGACCACCCGTTCCGGCGGCAAGCCGAGCTTGCGGCCGGTGCTATCGATGATCCGCTTGTTGGCCTGGTGCGGCACCAGCCAGTCGATGTCCTTGGTCTCGAAGCCGGCCTTGGCCAGCACTTCGCCCACGACCGCCGCCATGTTGACGACGGCATGTTTGAAGACCTCCTTGCCTTCCATGCGCAGGAAGCCGGTAGTCTGGGTCGAGGACGGGCCGCCGTCGACGTAGAGGATGTCGTGCTGGCGGCCGTCGGAATGAAGCGCGTTGGCGAGCACGCCGCGATCGGCCGTCGTCCCCTTGCCCTCTTCGGCGCGCAACACGACCGCGCCGGCACCGTCGCCGAACAGCACGCAGGTGCCGCGATCGTTCCAGTCGAGGATGCGGGAGAAGGTCTCGGCGCCAATCACCAGTGCGGTCGAGGCAAGGCCCGTCTTGATCAGGCTGTCGGCCACCGAAAGGCCATAGACGAAGCCGGCGCAAACGGCCTGAACGTCAAACGCAGCGCCGCCGGTCATGCCCAGGGCGGCCTGCACGCGCGTCGCCGTGGCGGGAAACGTCTCATCCGGCGTTGCCGTCGCGAGCACGATGAGATCGAGGTCGGAAGCCTTGAGGCCGGCGTGGGCCAGGGCCCGTTCCGAAGCCTTGAGCGCAAGATGAGACGTCAGCTCGCCATCTGCCGCGATGTGACGCTGGCGAATGCCGGTACGCTGCTGGATCCACTCATCGGATGTGTCCATGGTCTTGGCGAGGTCGGCGTTGGTCACCACACGCTCGGGCAGGTAGGAGCCGCACCCTTGAACGACGGAACGAATCACGAGCCTCCTCCGCCCGCCTGCAGTACCGGCGCCTCTGCCCTCGCGGTCACTTCGTGCAACTTGGCCAGACCTTCGACGAGCTTGCTCTTGTATTCGTAGCGCACCATGTCGATCGCCATCCCGATGGCATAGGCGAAACCCAGGGCATCGGTCCCACCGTGGCTCTTCACGCAAACTCCATCGAGGCCCACGAAAACGCCACCATTGTAGCGTCGTGGGTCGACACGCTTGCGCATTTTAACCAAGGCGCCAGAGGCGAAGAGAGCGCCGATCTTGGCGAAGGTCGAGGTCCGGAACGCTTCGCGCACGAAGCTAGTATAGAGCTTTGCGGTGCCTTCGATGGTCTTCAGCGCGACGTTGCCGGTGAAGCCGTCGGTCACGACGACGTCCACTTTCCCGGTGCCGATGTCGTTGCCCTCGACGAATCCTTGGAAGGAAACCGGCGAACCCTCGCGACGAAGCCACAATGCGGCCTGGCGCAGTTCCTCATGACCCTTCAGTTCCTCGGATCCGACGTTCAAGAGGCCGACCGTCGGCGCGCTCAGGCCCAGCAGAACCTGGGCGAACACGCTGCCCATGACGGCGAATTCAGCAAGGTTCTCGGCGTCGCATTCGAGATTGGCGCCGAGGTCGAGCATCACCGTCTCACCCCGGCTGGTCGGAATGAACGAGGCTAGCGCCGGACGGTGGGCACCCGGGAGCATGCGCATGGCCATCATCGAGATGGCGAGCAAGGCGCCGGTATTGCCGGCAGACACGACAGTATCGGCACGGCCCTGGGCCGCCGCGTCCACGGCCAGCCACATGCTCGATTGGCGGCGCCTGCGCAGCGCAAAGGACGGCTTGTCGTCGGCGCTGACCGCATCCGCGGCTGGGACGATCTCAAGGACCTGGGCCAGCCCTTTGCGGCGATCGACCAAAGGCTTTAGCCGGTCCGGATCACCGAACAGGAGAAAGGACGCACCCGGATAGCGTTCGCGGGCAATGTCGGCACCGTTCACGACGACCTCGGGCGCGTGATCTCCGCCCATACCATCGAGTGCGAGGACGACCTTGTCGACGCTCACGGGGATGCTCTGCCTGTCGGTTGCCAGCGCATTGCCGGCGAGGCCGCCTACCGCCTACTTCTCGGCCGACGTCGCGTCGGCCAGAACCGGCATGTCCTCGCGGTAGTAGCCGCAGTGCGAGCAAACCATGTGCGGCCGCTTGAGTTCGCCACAATTCTTGCACTCGACATAGGCCATGGTCGGCAGCGCGTGGTGCGACCGGCGCATATTGCGGCGAGACTTCGAAATCTTTTTCTTGGGAACAGCCATAACGATCTCCACGACGGGCCCGCGCCAACGCAGGCCCCAAAAAGCTGAGCCGCGCTCTAGCGGCGCGGCGGGCGGACTTCTCTAGCCAAATCGTTCTAGCCCCGCAACAGTTTAGCGGCCGCGGCGGGGTTTGTCTCTGAGCGCTGCCAGGCCCGCGAAGGGATGCCGCTGCTGGCCCGGGGCCCCTCGCCGGGCGCCGCCGCCGGACTTGGGCAGGACGTCCTCCAGTTTCACGCCGGCCCGCCGGGGATAGGGTTCGGCCACCAATGCCAGTTGTTCGGCGACGATTTCGCCGACGTCGAGCATATTTCCAACCAGCGGCTCGGGGGCGTCGGCCTGGGCATTGAGGACCGCCTCACCGCTTTCCGGATCAAGCTCTTCGGCCAGATCCTTCTTGAACACGATGCGGAAAGCATCGTCGAGGATCTGGGTCACTGGCTCCAGGCTCAAGACGCACGCCTGAACGATCTTCCCTCGCAAACGGCCCTCGACCACGACCTGACCGCCGATCGGCAAATCGACGGTCACGCGGGCAGCGAAGCCCGACAGGCCCAGAAAATCAAACCGCTTGGCGAGTGCCGTGCATTCACTCTCGCTAGCGACAATATTCAGCGCCGTGCCGGAGCGCCCCATTCGATCCAGATCGACGATGCGTTCTATTTCTGATTTATGTTTATTATCAATTTGTTCTGACATTTTATTAATCTATTTTATCAAGTCGTTGCGGGATGTATTGGCCAGCGTCTCGGCATATCCGCGGACATGCTCTTCCAATCGGGCCAAGGCAGCGTCGGTTGGCGACCTACCGCCATAGGCGTTGCGCCGCAAGGCCTCGGCCAAGGAAGTCGGCCCATTGCCTGCCAGTGCCTCGCGGTAGGCGAGTGCCCGCCCGTGTAGCCCCTCCGCCATGATCTTGATCCGCCGTCCGACGCCGAGATCCTGGACACCGATTTCACGCAGCGTGACGTCGAGATGCTGGAACATGACGTCGAAGAAGGCCTGGGCCAGCCGGTCGCCGTCAGGCTCGCGGCGCAGGCGGTCGATGGCGAGGGTGGCATGCAACGCCAGGGCATCGAAGCGGCCGTCGAGTGTGTCGGGAATGCCGCAGGCGTCGAACAGCCGCGATCGGCGCGCTTCCTCTGCTACTTGGAGATATAAGACAGCGGCGAATTTGTCTTCGACACTCTTGCGACGGAACACGATCGAACTCCCTCGGCCGCGGGCGCAGGTTGACCCGGAACGACCATCACGACATGTTGTGCACCGTCTTTCTTTGGAACCCAAGCCCTACTCCAGAACCAGTCATGCGCCGCTTTGCCTCTTCCGCCCTCGCCGGCGCCCTCCTCGTCCCCGCCCTCGTGGCGTTGGGAGCGTGCGATCCTCACTTCAATCAGCGCGGCTTCGTGCCAACGCCCGGCTCGACGGAGAAGCTCGAGGTCGGCACCCAGAGCCGCGAGGACGTTGTGCGCCTCATCGGGTCGCCATCGGCGGTCTCCACTTTCAATCCGAACGTCTGGTATTTCATCAGCGAAACGCAGGAATCGTACGCCTTCCTCAGGCCCGACATTACCCAGCAGAAGGTGATTCAGATCACCTTCAATGACTCCGGACGCATCGCGACGATCAAGAACTACGATCTGGCCGAGGCCCGCGACATCGTCATGGTCCCGCGCATAACGCCGACCTCGGGTAAGGAACTCACCGTGCTGGAGCAGGTGATGGGCAACGTGGGCAAGTTCAATCCGGCCAGCAAGCAGGGCGCCAGTCCGGGTGCGCCGACCGGCGGCGGTATCTGACGCCCGTTGCCGATCTCGTCTTTCTCAGCGGAGACATAGAAAAAGCCCCGGTCCTTCGACCGGGGCTTTTCCTTGTCGTTCGATGTCGCTGTCTCAGTGCGCGAGCACGGCCAGCAGCAACAGAGCCACGATGTTCGTGATCTTGATCATCGGGTTCACGGCCGGTCCGGCAGTATCCTTGTACGGGTCGCCGACGGTGTCACCGGTCACCGCGGCCTTGTGAGCCTCGGATCCCTTGCCGCCGAAATGGCCTTCCTCGATGTACTTCTTGGCATTGTCCCAGGCGCCGCCGCCCGCCGTCATCGAAATGGCGACGAAGATACCGGTGACGATGACGCCCAGAAGCATGGCACCGACAGCCGCGAAGCCATCAGCACGACCAGCGATGGCCGAGATCACGAAGAACAGTACGATCGGTGACAGTACCGGCAACAGCGACGGGATCATCATCTCCTTGATCGCCGACTTGGTGAGCATGTCGACGGCGCGGCCGTAATCCGGCCGATCCGTGCCCGCCATGATGCCGGGCTTCTCCTTGAATTGACGCCGGACTTCCTCGACCACCGCCTGCGCGGCGCGGCCGACAGCCAGCATCGACATGCCGCCGAACAGGTACGGCAGGCCGCCGCCGATCAGCAGGCCGACCACGACGTACGGGTTCTTGAGCGAGAAATCGACTGCTTTGATGCCCAGCTTGCCCTGCGCGATGAAGTAGTCGAGGTCGGACGTATATGCCGCGAACAACACCAGAGCACCGAGGCCGGCCGAGGCGATGGCGTAGCCCTTGGTAACGGCCTTGGTGGTGTTGCCGACGGCGTCGAGCGCGTCGGTGTTCTTACGCACTTCCTTCGGCAGGCCCGCCATTTCGGCGATGCCGCCGGCGTTGTCGGTGACCGGGCCGTAGGCGTCGAGCGCCACCACCATGCCCGCGAGCGCCAACATGGCAGTCGTGGCGATGGCGATGCCGAACAGGCCGGCCAGCACGTAGCAGATCACGATGCCGGCGCAGATCAGCAGCGCCGGTCCGGCGGTAGCTTCCATCGACATCGCGAGACCGGCGATGACGTTGGTGCCGTGACCGGTGACCGACGCCTTGGCGACGGCTTTGACCGGACGATAGTCGGTACCGGTGTAGTATTCGGTGATCCAGACGATGATGCCGGTGATGGCGAGGCCAACCAGCGAGCAGTAGAACAGCGACATGCCGGTGAACGACTTGTCGCCCACCTTCAGCACTGTGCTCATCCCGACCAGATAGTCGGTGACGAACCAGATGGCCGGGATCGACAGCACGGCGGCCACGATCACACCCTTGTACATCGCCCACATGATGTTGCCGTCCGAGCCGAGCCGGACGAAGTAGGTGCCGATGATCGAAGTGATGATGCAGGCGCCGCCGATGGCCAGCGGATAGGCCATCAGCTTGGAGACCAGCATCGGATCGGCGACGAAGAAGATCGACGCCAGGACCATGGTGGCGACGACCGTCACCGCGTAAGTCTCGAACAGATCGGCGGCCATGCCGGCGCAGTCGCCGACGTTGTCACCGACGTTGTCGGCGATGGTGGCCGGATTGCGGGGGTCATCTTCCGGGATGCCAGCTTCGACCTTGCCGACCATGTCGCCGCCGACGTCCGCACCCTTGGTAAAGATGCCGCCGCCGAGACGGGCGAAGATCGAGATCAGCGAAGCGCCAAAACCCAGCGAAACCAGGGCATCGATCATGTCACGGCTGGCACCGCCGACACCCATCTTGAGCAGGACCAGGTAGTAGCCGCCGACGCCGATCAGGGCGAGACCCGCAACCAGCATGCCGGTCACCGCACCCGCCTTGAAGGCGAGGTCAAGACCCTGGGCCAGGCTCTTCTGCGCGGCGACGGCGGTACGCACATTGGCGCGAACCGACACGTTCATGCCGATGAAGCCGGTAGCGCCCGACAGAACGGCGCCGATCAGGAAGCCAACGGCCGCATATTTGCCGAGCAGGATGGCGAGCACGACGAGGACGACGACGCCGACGATGGCGATCGTGGTGTACTGGCGCTTCAGGTAGGCGCCGGCGCCCTCCTGGATGGCCTGGGCAATCTCTTGCATGCGCGGCGTGCCAGCGTCGGCAGCCATGACGCGCGACGCGGTCACAACGCCGTAGAGCACGGCGATGACGCCGCAGCCTAGGACGGCCATAAGAACTGAAGACATCGTTTCTAACCTATTGTTTTTGCGGCATTTTCCGCCTGGCGCACGCCGAAGTCATTGACTCCCCCCGGCGCGAGGCGCGGCGGAAAATGACAGAACGGCCCCGTCCGCGCAAGGAAGGCAGTGGGAATAATCCCATTGCCTCAAAGGCTTGGCATCAGGCGCGCGAGGGATGCCGCAACCGGAAGACGGTAATGACGGCCAGGGCAATGAGAACCAGGGTCAGCGCCACATAGTTGAGGACGGCCCAACCCTCGAGTTCCAGGACTACGCTCGCCATCAGGCTGGCCACAGTCGTGACGCCGAACACCATGAAATCGTTGAAAGCCTGAGCCTTGCCGCGCTCGGACGGCCGGTAGGTGGTGGTGAGGAGTGTTGTGGCGCCAACGAACAGGAAGTTCCAACCCAGCCCATTCAAGGTCATGGTCAGCCGGAAGTGCCATTCGGTCACGCCCATCAGGGCCACGATGACGCCGGCAACCAGGACAGCGACGCCCGCAGTCATGACGTTGAAGATGCCGAAGCGGGAAATCAGGTGGCCGGTGAAGAACGACGGGAGGAACATGCCCATGACGTGCACGAAGATTGTGATCGGCGCCTCGGTCCGGCTCAAGCCGCACTGCACGATCGCCAGCGGCGACGCCGCCATGACGAAGGACATCACGCCAAAGGCGATAATGGCGCCGGCGCAGGCTACCATATAGGTCGGCTGGGTGACGATCTCGAACAGGGGACGCTGCGGCCCGGCCGTGTCCTCGGGCTTCACCGCAGGAAATTCGATGAAACCCAAGATAACAAAAACGAGGATGTGGACGACGACAACGGCCAGGAAACTGGCCTGGAAGAGCGGCACCCAGAGATCCGGCGTGAAGCGCGCGAGGCTCGGCCCGACGATGCCTGCGATCACGCCACCCGCCGTCACATAGGAGATTGCCTGGGCGCGAAATGCCCCGGGCGCCAGCTCGACGGCGGCAAAACGGTAGAGCTGCATGTTGGCGATGGCATTGCCGAGGAAGATGCCGCCCAGGCACATCACCGGGAAGCTGCCGAGGCCGAGGCCAAGGGCTGCCAGGGACGCACCCACCATGCCCATGACCGAACCCGTGCGGAAACCGAACTTGCGGCCGCGCCGCATCATCAGCATCGAGGCGGGAAACACCGTCAGCATGACGCCGAGGTGTTGCATGGTGATCGGCAGGTTCGCCCACATCCGCATGTCGGGCGAGACGATGGTGAGAACCGCCAGCGCCGACGAAGCGAACATCAAGGTGTTGCTGCTTTGCGTCAGGGCCTGGCACATCGCCAGCAACGCGATGTTGCGCAGTGATCGCGGTGGCATGCGCGTCGGCGTGGGCGCCGCGGGCGTTTCCTGTACTTTTATCGAACCGTCCATTGGGCGCGCACTCTATGCCCACGCCCTGCCCGTCCCAAGCAAATAGCCGTGAGCGCTGCGCGTCGGATGCAGTCCAGCTATGAGCCTGTGAAGCGACGAGAGCGTCAAAACTGGTGGAGTCAGAAGTGAACGAAGCCAGTGCGGGGTATGGGCGTCGCACGCCCGCCGACCGTGAGACGAACGCCCCGACCCTCGGCGAACCGGCCAATGCATGTCACCTTGACCCGCGCTTGCCGCGCCGCCTCCTGCAGGGCGCCAGCACGACGCGGCGGCACGGCGATCACGAGCTCATAGTCGTCGCCCCCACCCAGCACGTTGGCCCACAGCGCAGGCTCAACGGCCAATGCGCGCCGGGCCGCCATCGATAGGGGAACCCGCTCTCGCTCGATATGCACCGCGAGCCGCGACGTCGCTGCGATATGGCCCACGTCGGCCAGCAACCCGTCGGAAACGTCGGCCGTCGCGCGCGCGATGCCGATCAGACGGATTCCCAGCGCATTGCGCGGTTGCGGCAGCCGGTAGCGGTCCTCGAGGAGCTTGCGATCGCGCGCACCGATTCCCTTCAGCTTGCCGCACGCTACCCGAAGACCGAGGGCCGCATCGCCGATCGTACCGCTTGCCCATAAATCGTCGCCGGCGCAGGCGCCGCCGCGGCCCAGGCCCTTGCCGCGCGGCACCCGGCCGAAGGCCGTGATGGTGATCGTGAGCGGTCCCGGCGTTGCCACCGTGTCGCCGCCGCAAAGAACGATACCGTATCGGCGCTGATCCGAGGCCAGCCCGCGCGCAAAGTCCGCAACCCAGCGCTCCTGCCATTGCTCGGGAAGCGCCAGCGACAGTTGATAGGCGAACGGCGCCGCGCCACCGGCCGCAAGATCCGACAGGCAGACCCGCAGGGCTTTCGCGGCCACGCGCTCAGGCGATTCGTCGTCGAGGAAATGAACGCCGGAGATGATCGTGTCGGTCTTCACCGCGATGTCATGGCGAGCGTCGGCAGGGAGATAGGCGTTATCGCTTTCGAGACCACCAGCGCCGGCGAAAGTCCGGGCAAGTGGCGCAAAGTAGCGGGCAATCAGTTCGAACTCACCGATCCGCCGGCGGGACGCCATTGTCCCGTCACTTCACGAGTTCGGCCGGTCGCACCTGGCGCGCCACGCGGTCGAGCACGGAGTTGATGAAGCTCGGCTCGCCCTGGTCATAGAAGGCATGGGCGATCTCGACATATTCATTGATCACCACGCGCGGCGGCACGTCGGCGCGGTGAACGAGCTCGTAGGCGCCGGCCAGCAGGATCGCCCGCACAAGACGGTCGATGCGCGCCCAGGTCCAATCTTCGGCCAACGCCGCCGACACGATCTGTTCGAGCTCTTCCTTGTGCTGCGCGGCGCCTTCGACCACATCCTTGAACAGCGGCCGGTCGGCATCGCGGCGCATACCGCCCTCGCCCGCCTCGCCGGTACGCACGCCGATGAATTGCTCGATGATCTCGGCCGGCCCGTGCTGGCCTTCCTGCCACTGGTACAGCGCCTGCACGGCAGCCAGTCGCGCCGCCTGACGGCGACTGGGTGACGGTCGGTCGCTCACGTCTTCCTCCAGCGGCGGCCGAGCGCCACCATGGCGAGGCAGGCGTGGGCGGCGTCGCCGCCCTTGTCGCCACGGTCGATGGCGGCGCGCGCCCACGCCTGGTCTGCATTGTTAACTGTGACGATGCCATAGCCGATCGCCAGCCTGTCGCGGACCGAAAGATCCATCAGGCCCCGCGCACTCTCGCCGCAAACGTAATCGTAGTGTGTGGTCTCGCCGCGGATGACACAGCCCAGCGCCACGAAACCGTCGTAGTGTCTCGCCGCCAGCGCAATGGCGCCGGGAATTTCGAAAGCGCCGGGCACCACGACACACTCGGAGACGGCGCCGTTCTTCTTGATCTCACGCTCGGCGCCGGCGATCAGCGCATCGGCGATGTCGACGTAGTAACGCGATTCGACGATCAGAATGCGCGCATCCTTGACGCCATCGACGACCGGGCGGGCCGTCGGTGTTTCCGTCCGTGTCGACATGATCAGGGGACCCGGCGGCCGGGTACGGGCTTCTGGCCGGTGATCTTGAGGCCGAAGCCTTCCAGGCCGACCACGCTCTTCTTGCTGTTGGTCAGCAGCACCATTTCCTTGATGCCGAGGTCGATCAGGATCTGGGCGCCGACACCGTAGTCGCGCAATTCCTGGCCGGCCGGCTCGATCGGCTCGCCGGCGCGGCGGCGCTGCTCGGCCAGCACGACGGTAAGCGGCTCGCGGATCAGCACGATGACGCCGCGGCCTTCCTTGGAGATCTCGCGCATAGAAGCTTCGATCTCGCCGCCACGGCCGCCGCTACGCTGGCCGAGCGTATCGGTGAAGAGATTGACGGCATGCATGCGCACCATGACCGGGCCACCGGTCGCGGGATCGCCCTTCACCAGCGCCACGTGCTGCGCCATCGTCACCTTGTTCACGTACACAACGCAGCGGAAGTCGCCGCCGTAGGTGCTGTCGAGAGCAGTCTCGCTGATGCGCTTGACGATCGAGTCGTAGCGGCGACGGTAGGCGATCAGGTCGGCGATGGTGCCGATCTTGAGGCCGTGGCGCTGTGCGAAGGTGATGAGATCGTTGCGACGCGCCATTGTGCCGTCGTCGTTCATGATCTCGCAGACGACCCCGGCCGGCGTAAGGCCGGCCAGTCGCGCCAGGTCGACCGCGGCTTCGGTATGGCCGGTGCGCTCCAGCGTGCCGCCGTCGCGCGCGACCAGCGGGAAGACGTGGCCCGGTGTCACGATATCCTTGGGACCGCACGACGGGTCGATCGCCACTTGCACGGTGCGCGCGCGATCGGCCGCCGAGATGCCGGTGGTGACGCCTTCGCGTGCCTCAATCGAGACGGTGAAGGCGGTCTGGTGCCGCGTGCCGTTGTTCTGCGCCATCAGCGGCAGGCCGAGTTGCTCGACCCGCTCACGAGTCAGCGCCAGGCAGATCAGGCCACGAGCATGCTTGGCCATGAAGTTGATGACTTCGGGCGTCGCCCATTGCGCCGGGATCACGATGTCGCCTTCGTTCTCGCGGTCCTCGTCATCGACAAGGATGAACATCCGGCCCTTGCGGGCCTCCTCGATGATGTCTTCCGCAGCGGCCTTCACTTCACCGAAGGTGATCCGCCAAGCGTCCTTTTCGAGCGCGCTCATGATTTTCCGTGCTCCAACAATCGCGCAACGTAACGCGCGAGCATGTCGACCTCAAGGTTGACCCTCTGGCCTGTTTTGGCGTGTCCCAAGGTGGTGACCGCCTGGGTGTGTGAAATGATGTTGATGCCGAAGCGGTCGCCCGTGACTTCATTCACGGTGAGCGAGATGCCGTCGACGGCAACCGATCCCTTGGCGGCGATGAACCGGGCGAGGTCGGGCGGCGCCTCGAAGATGAAGCGCACGCTGCCGCCTTCGGGTGTCATCGAAACGACTTTCCCGACGCCATCGACATGGCCGTAGACCAGATGGCCGCCCAGCTCGTCGCCAAGCTTCAGCGACAGTTCGAGGTTGATCCGGCTGCCGATCGCCCAGTCGCCCAGATGCGTCTTGGCCAGGCTCTCGCCGGAAACCTCCACGGCGAACCAGTCGCCGCCCTTCTCGATCACGGTAAGGCAGCAGCCGGAGCAAGCAATCGAGGCGCCGATGGCGATCGGGATCATGTCGTGCTTGGTGCGCACGACGAAGCGGCGGTCGCCGGCCTGGCTGCCCGGGGTGACCGTGGCGATCTCGCCGATATCCGTGACGATGCCCGTGAACATGGTACTACCTAAGTCCGCCTGTGCCAGGTTTCCAGTGTGTCGGTGCCCACGATCCGGCTGGAAACCAGCCTGAACCGGGGCGCGAAATCTAACCGGCCGATCGCCAAAGGACCGACCGCAGAGCGGCTGTCTTCGCCCAGGACGACCCCTGCCCGGTAGCTGCTGATACGGTCGACCAACCCTGCCCGCAGGAAGGCCGCGGCGACCTGCCCGCCACCTTCGATCAGCACGCTCGAATAGCCCAGGTCGCCCAGCTTCTTGGCGACGGCCGCGACATCGACCCTGCCCTCGCCGCGTGCCGGCGTCTCAATGACGTTGATTCCCCTGTGATGCAACTGCTCGACGCGCGACGCTTCAGCGCCGGCATGAAACAGCAGCACGGGTATCGTCTTCGCTGTCGTCGCCAGTTTCGATGTGGCGGACAAGCCGGCCTTCGAGTCGAGGACGATGCGGTCCGGTGAATAGGCTCCGAGGCCCGGCAGCCGGCATGTGAGATCGGGGTCGTCGGCCTCGACGGTGCCGGCACCGACCAGGATGGCGTCGTGGAGGCTGCGCAGGCGATGGCCGTCGGCGCGCGCGGCCTCGCCGGTGATCCATTTGCTCTCGCCCGAGGCCGTGGCGATCCGCCCATCGAGCGAACTCGCCAATTTGAGATGGAAGAGCGGCCGGCCCTCCTTCACGCGCAGAAAGAAGCCCACGTTGATCTCGGTCGCTGCTGCCGCCGCCTCGCCGACCTCGACGGCAATTCCCGCCGCCACCAGCCGCGCATGGCCCTGCCCCTTTACACGCGGGTCGGGGTCCTCAATCGCCGAGACCACACGGCTAACGCCTGATGCGATCAGCGCGTCGGCACAGGGTGGCGTCTTGCCGTGATGGGCGCAGGGCTCGAGCGTCACATAGACGGTGGCGCCCTTCAGCGGCTCGTGCGCACTGGCGATGGCATCCGCCTCGGCGTGCGGCCGGCCGCCGTCCCGGGTGCGGCCGCGCGCGATCACGCGTCCATCGCGCACGATCACGCATCCCACGGCCGGGTTCGGCCAGGTGCGGCCGAGCGATCGGCGCGCCAGCGCGAGCGCTGCGCGCATCATCGCATCAGTCCTTCAGGCTGGCCGTGTCGGCAAGGTCGGAGATGAACTCCTCGAAGTCCCGGGCCTCGCGGAAATTGCGATAGACCGAGGCGAAGCGCACGTAGGCCACCGGATCGAGCGCGCGCAGCGCGTCCATCACCAGTTCGCCGATCTGCGTCGAGGGAATCTCGCTCTCGCCAGAGCTTTCGAGGCGGCGCACGATGCCGTTCACCACGCGCTCGACGCGCTCGGGATCGACAGGCCGCTTGCGGCAGGCCACCGAGATCGAGCGCGCGAGCTTGTCGCGGTCGAACTGCACGCGCTGGCCGTTCTTCTTCACCACCGTCAGTTCGCGCAGCTGCACGCGCTCGAAGGTGGTGAAGCGCGAGCCGCACGACGGGCAGTAGCGCCGCCGGCGGATCGCCGAATTGTCGTCGGTCGGCCGCGAGTCCTTAACCTGTGTGTCCTCGTGACCGCAAAATGGACAGCGCATCTCGTCCCCCCGTTATTCTCTGGCCTGGCGCGTCGTCAGTCGCGGTAGATGGGAAAGCGGGCACAGAGCGTATGCACCTTGGCCCGCACTTCTTGTTCGACCTGGGCATCCCCGTCCGGGCCGTTCTTGGCAATTCCATCGAGCACGTCGGCGATCAGGTGACCAATCTGGCGGAACTCGGCTGTACCAAACCCGCGCGTCGTGCCGGCGGGCGAACCCAGCCGCACGCCCGAGGTGATCGTGTACTTCTCCGGGTCACCCGGAATGCTGTTCTTGTTCACCGTGATGCCGGCGCGGTCGAGCACCTTCTCCGCCGAAACGCCGGTCGCCTTCTTCGGGCGCAGGTCGACCAGCATGACGTGACTGTCGGTTCCGCCCGAGACGATCTTGAGGCCGCGCTCGGTCAAGGCGGCAGCGAGCGCGCGCGCATTGTCGATGACGTTCTGGGCGTAGATCTTGAAGTCCGGCCGCAACGCCTCCCCGAAGGCCACCGCCTTGCCGGCGATGATGTGCATCAGCGGACCGCCCTGGAGGCCCGGGAACACCGCGGAGTTGATCTTCTTGCCGATCTCCGCATCGTTCGACAGCACCATGCCGCCGCGCGGGCCGCGCAGCGTCTTGTGCGTCGTCGTCGTCACGACATGGGCATGCGGCAAGGGACTCGGGTAAACGCCGGCTGCGACCAGGCCGGCATAGTGCGCCATGTCGACCATGAAGAACGCGCCGATCTCATCCGCCACCCTGCGGAAGCGCGCCCAGTCGATGTGGCGCGAATAGGCTGAGGCGCCGGCCACGATCAGCTTTGGCTTTTCGCGGCGCGCCACCTCTTCCATCTGCTCGTAGTCGATCAGGTGGGTGTCGGCTTTCACGCCGTAGGACACGACCTTGAACCATTTGCCCGACTGGTTGGCGGGCGAGCCGTGCGTGAGATGGCCGCCTTGGTCGAGCGCCATGCCCATGAAGGTATCGCCGGGCTTCAGAAGCGCCATGAACACGGCCTGGTTGGCCTGGGCGCCCGAATGCGGCTGGACGTTGGCGAAGGAGCAGTTGAACAGTCGGCAGGCGCGCTCGATGGCGAGCTGCTCGGTCTTGTCGACCTCCTCGCAGCCACCGTAGTAGCGCCGTCCGGGGTAGCCCTCGGCATACTTGTTGGTCAGGACCGAACCCGCCGCCTCGAGCACGGCCCGGGAGACGATGTTCTCCGAGGCGATCAGCTCGATCTGCTCGCGCTGGCGGTCGAGTTCGCCTTTCACGGTCGCATATATGGCCGGATCGGCCTCGGCGAGACTCTGCGTGAACATAGGCAATGGCGAATCGGACAACTTGGCAGCAGCTTGACTCATCTCGCTCAGTCCTTCGAAAGCTTGGCGACGCGGCCGCCATGGCGGCCGCCTTCGAACTCGGTATTCAGGAAGACCTTCAGCGCCGCCCGTGCAGTTTCGGTGCCGATCAGGCGCTGGCCGAAGGCCACGACGTTGGCATTATTGTGCTCGCGCGACAGGCGAGCCGAGGTTTCATCATGAACGAGCGCGGCACGCACCTTGGGGTTGCGGTTGGCAGCGATCGAAATGCCGATCCCCGTCCCGCAGACCAGGACGCCGCGCCCGGCCCGGCCCGAGGCGATGGCCTCGCCCATGGCCCGGCCGAAGTCAGGATAGTCGACCGACGCCGTTGAATTTGTGCCGAGATCGAGCACATCGTGACCTGCTTGTTGCAGGTCGCGTTTGAGCAGTTCCTTCAGGTCGAAGCCGGCATGATCCGACGCGACCGCGATGGTGGCCCCCGCCATCTCGACGATCGATCCCCTCTAGCTGTTGAGTCCCCGAGTACCATATCCGGGGTGACGGCGCTACCGGCCCCCAAAATCGTGGGAAGTGAGCCACAAGACCCTGAATTCCAGCGAAAAAGGCCCGACTCTCGTCGGGCCTTTCCGGTGCAGATATGCGCCTACTTCTTCATCGGGGACGACTTGCCGTCCTTCCAGACATAGATGTCGTAGACCGGGTTCTTGATGTCGCCCTTGGCGTCGAATTCGAGCACGCCGACAGCGGAGTCGTACTTGCCGGACCGCAGAGCCGTGGCAACTGCCACCGCGTCGGTCGACTTGGCCTTCTTGGCGGCGTCAGCCCACGCCTTGACCGCTGCGTAGCTGAACAGCGTGTAGCCTTCCGGATTGTACTTGGCATCGCGGAATTTCTTCACGAGCGCCGCATTCTTCGGATCGTCCTCGGCCTTGGGCGGGAACGACATCAGCACGCCGTTGGTGGCGGCGCCGCCCAGCTGGGCGAATTCGGCGGTTTCGAGTGCGTCGAAGCCCACCATGTTCGCAGCCAGGCCCTGTTCGCGCGACTGCTTGATGATCAACGCGCCAGCGGTGTGGTAGCCGCCGAGTACGATGATGTCGATCTTCGCCTGCTTCATCTTGTTGATGATCGCGGTGAAGTCCTTGTCGGTGTCGTTGTAGGCCTCGTACATCGTTTCCTTCAGGCCTCCCTTGTTGAGGGCCTTCTTGGTCTCGTCGGCCACGCCTTTGCCGTACGGCGACTTGTCGTGAAGGATCGCGACCTTGGCGGTCTTGTTGTTCTTCAGAATGTAGGCGCCGACGGTGGCACCCTGGACGTCGTCACGGCCGCAGGTGCGGAACACCGTTGTGTTGCCCTTGGCCACAGCGTCGTCGGTCAGCTTGGGATTGGTCGAAGCCGGCGTGATCTGCAGGATCTTGCCTTCCTTGTAGATGTCCGAAGCCGGGATCGACGAGCCGGAGCAGAAGTGGCCGGCCACGAAGACGACCTTGTCCGAGACCATCTTGTTGGCGACCGCCGTCGCCTGCTTGGGATCGCAGGCATCGTCGCCGATGACGAGCTGGAGCTTCTGGCCATTGACCCCGCCGGCGGCATTGATTTCCTCGACCGCCATTTCGGCGCCGCGCTTGAGCTGCTCGCCGAAGGCCGCGTACTGGCCGGTCATCGGGCCGGCCGAACCGATCTTGATTTGCGCGAAAGCCGGCGTTGCCATCACGGCGAGGGCTGCGATGGCAAGCGGGCCGTAGAACTTCTTCATGCGCGTCTCCTTGGTTGACTCCCCCCACGGATGTGGAGTCTGGCCGACAGCTTAGTGCCGCTCCTCCCAGCCCAGCAAGCCTTTGCGACGGTAGAGCCAGGGATACTGCTGGACCATCTGGCGCGACCGCGTGAGGCGGTAGGCGAAAGCGCCGATCGACATTTGCACGGCCCAGCCCAGCAAGAATCCGGCCACCGACCACAATTCTCCACCGCCCAGGGCGTAATCGAGAAAGCGCAGCGTGGCCGACAGCAGCGCCGTGTAGAACACCATCTGCCCCCAATGGCGCCAGGTAATCGCCAGGCCCTGCCCGGCGGCAAAGGACGCGGGACCGACCAGCACGAGGTTCAGTAGCACGACGTTGAACAGCGTGTCGCCGAACCACTCGAACATGAAGGTGTCGATCGGGCTCACGTCTGGCTGCCTTCGAGATAGGCGGCGCGGACTTCGGCGTTGGCCAGCAATTCGCGCCCCGTGCCGGTCATCCGCACCCGGCCGTTGACCAGGACGTAGCCACGGTCGGCGAGCCGCAATGCGTGAAAGGCGTTCTGCTCGACCAGGAAGATCGTGACGCCGTCATCGCGGGCGATGCGCCGGATCGACTCGAAGATCTGGCGGACGATCAGCGGTGCCAGCCCAAGCGACGGCTCGTCCAGCAGCAGCAACCGGGGCCGGCCCATCAGCGCGCGCCCGATCGCCAGCATCTGTTGCTCGCCGCCGGACAGGGTGCCGCCGCGCTGCGTGCGCCGCTCAGCGAGCCGCGGGAACATCGTGAACACCCGCTCGAGGTCCTGCCGGAAGTGCGCGGGATCGGCGAGCGTGGCGCCCATCTGGAGATTCTCCAGTACGCTCATGCGCGGAAAGATACGGCGCCCCTCCGGAACCTGGGCCACGCCACGCCGCACGATTTCGTGGGTCGGCAGGCCTGCGATGTCCTCGCCGTCGAGCCGGATGGTCCCCGCCCGCGCCCGCGGGTTGCCGCAGATCGTCATCAGCAAAGTCGACTTGCCGGCACCGTTGGCGCCGATCAACGTCACGATCTCCCCCTTCGCGACGTCCAGATCGACGCCGTGCAACGCCTGAATCGCGCCGTAATAGGTCGCCACGTCCTTGACCGAGAGCATCGGAGGCTCAGCCATCGAGCCCCTCCTCATCGGTGCCGAGATAGGCGCGGATCACCGCGGGGTTGCTCTGGATCTCGGCCGGCGCGCCCTCGGCGATCTTGCGGCCGTAGTCGAGCACGACGATGTGGTTGGAGATGTTCATGACCACGCTCATGTCGTGCTCGATCAGCAGCACACCCGTACCGTCGACGTCCCGGATCGACACGAGAAGCTGGTTGAGCTCGGCCGATTCGCGCGGGTTGAGGCCGGCGGCCGGCTCATCGAGACATAGAAGCCTGGGCTCAGTGCACATGGCGCGGGCGATCTCGAGCCGGCGCTGCGCGCCGTAGGGAAGCTCGCCGGCCGGCCGGTCGGCATCGCCGAGCAGGTCGATGCGCTCGAGCCAGGCGCGCGCCAGTCCGATGGCCGCCTCTTCCGCACGGGCAAAGCGACGCAAGCCCAGGAGGCCGTAGACGCTCCAGCCCGAGGCGCGCATCAGCTTGTTATGCTGGGCGACGAGGAGGTTCTCCAGCACGGTCATGCCGGAAAACAGGCGGATGTTCTGGAACGTCCGCGCCACTTTCGCGCGTTGGCCGATCTCGTGACCCAGCATGCGCTCCAGCAGATACTCGCGCTCGCCGCCGCTCAATGTGAGGCGGCCGATCGTCGGCTTGTAGAAACCGGTGATGCAATTGAAGACGGTCGTCTTGCCGGCGCCGTTGGGACCGATGATGGCGGTGATCTCGCGCGACCGCGCGGCAAACGAGACATCGTCGACCGCCAGCAAACCGCCGAAGCGCATCGTCAGATGCTCGATCTCGATCAGCGGTTCGCTCACGGACCGCCTCCCGAACCTGCGGGATGCAATCGCACGGACGGCTGGCGATCGGCGATCAGGCCGCGTGGACGGAACACCATGATCAGCACCATAGCGAGGCCGAATGCCAGCATGCGGTAGTTGCCGAGGTCACGGAACCATTCCGGCAGTCCGATGAGTAGCACTGCTGCCAGGACGACGCCGATCTGACTGCCCATCCCGCCCAGCACGACGATGGCAAGGATGATCGCCGATTCAATGAAGGCGAAGCTCTCCGGGCTGATGAAGCGTTGCTTGGCGGCGAAGAACGAGCCGGCGAAGCCCGCGAACATGGCGCCGATGGCGAAGGCCGTGAGCTTGGTGTTGGTCGGATTGATGCCGAGCGCCCGGCAGGCGGTCTCGTCTTCGCGCAGCGCTTCCCAGGCACGGCCGACCGGCAGCCGCCGCATGCGCTGGGTGAACAGGTTGGTGATCAGCGCCAGCATCAGGATGATGTAATAGAGAAAGATAAGGCGATGGTTGCCGTCGAAGGTGATGCCCAGCATCTCTGACACGGTCTGCTTTCCGGCTGGCGGCGTTTCGGAAAACACCGCACCGAACAGCGTCGGCCCGGGGATGGAGCCGATCCCGGCCGGACCGTTGGTGAAATCGACCCAGTTCAGGAGCACCAGGCGGATGATCTCGCCGAAACCCAGGGTGACGATCGCGAGGTAGTCGCCGCGCAGCCGCAAGACGGGAAAGCCCAGCACGATGCCGAACAGCGCGGCCATCATCCCGGCGAGCGGCAGCACGGTCCAGAACCCCAGGCCATGCTGCGTACTGAGCAGCGCATAGGAGTAGGCGCCCACGGCATAGAAGGCGACATAACCGAGGTCGAGCAAGCCGGCGAGGCCGACCACGATGTTGAGACCCCAACCCAGCATCACATAGGTCAGGATCAGCACCGCGAGATCCATTGTCTTCTGGTCGGCCGCCGGCGTGAACGGCAGGAGCACCGCGGCCACGAGCAACAGCCAGCCGAACCATTTCGTGCCGGCCTGGCCCAGGGCCAGGCCCGTGGGCGTCCCTGCCGCGGCCGTCATGGTGCCGCGCGCCCATGGCCAGATGCCGCGGATCACCAGCATCACGCCGCCCAACGCCACGAACCAATGCAGGAAGCCCGACGGCAGTTTCAGCTGCGAGGCCCCGACCCCGATCATCGCCACGCCCAGAGCCACGACCGGCCAACGCAAGCCTGCTGCCGTCAGGGATAGGCCGAGGCGACCGACGAAGATTGTGACGATCGCGACAGCAAGATCGGCGAATTGGTAGTCGAAGCTGAGGCCGGTGCGCGATCCGACGTCGACGGTCCGGAAACCGACGATGAAAATGCCAAGTGCCGCCGCAACGAAGGCCGTGAGGGCCGCGTCCTTCAACATCGAGGGGAAACGTACGCCCATTTCGTCAGACCTTCTCGATCTCCGGCTTGCCGAGCAACCCGGTTGGCCGGAAGATCAGGACGAGGACGAGAATGGCGAAGACGGCAACGTCCTTGTATTCGCTCGAGAAGTAGCCCGCCCAGAACACCTCGATCAGGCCGATCATCAGGCCGCCCAGCATTGCCCCCGGCAGAGAGCCGATGCCGCCGAGCACGGCCGCGGTGAAGGCTTTTATGCCGGCCAGGAAACCGATGTAGAAGTCGATGACGCCATAATACATCAGGAACAACATGCCGGCGACGGCGGCCAGCGCCGCTCCCAGAACGAAGGTGAGCGAGATGGTGCGATCGACATTGACGCCCAGCAACGCCGCCATCTTCATGTCCTGCTCGCAGGCACGCTGCTGGCGGCCGAGAGACGTCCGCGCGATCAGCCAGGTGAAGCCCGCCATCAGAACGACGGTCACCACCACGATGATGATCTGCAGCCAACTGACACGAACGTCGAAGCCGTCGGCGCTGAACAGGTTGAAGCCTCCCGAGACGATCTGGCCGCCGGGTTTGGGCCGCGCGCCCTGCACGAGTTGCACGTAGTTTTGGAGCGCGATCGACACGCCGATGGCGGAAATCAGCGGCGCCAGACGGAACGATCCCCGCAGGGGCCGATAGGCTGCCCGCTCGACCGCCCAGCCATAGACGGCGGAAAAGGCCATCGCCATCAACAATACCAGCAGGATCGCCACGGGGGCGGAACCGATACCGAGAAAGCTGCAGATCATGAATCCGATCAACGAGATGAACGCGCCGATCATGAAGACTTCGCCGTGGGCGAAATTGATCATGCCGATTATGCCGTAGACCATCGTGTAGCCGATGGCGATCAGGCCGTAGATGGCTCCCAGCGTGATGGCGTTGATCAGCTGCTGCGAAAAATACGCCATGCCCCTGCTTTCCCCCTGCCCTGCGACCTACGACGGTTTCAGCAAGACCTGCAAGACTGTACCGGCCTTCCGGGGCGGATTGAAATGGACGATCTCAAAATGACCCGTGTGCAAATCGCGGACCATGGCGCTTTCGTCGCGAAGAGCAAACCGGTGTTCAAAGGGCGCCGGCGGTATAGAATAGGCCTATGGATAATCCTTCTTATGACCTCATCGTCGTCGGCTCCGGGCCGGCCGGCCTCACCGCCGCCACCGAAGCCGCCCGCGCCGGCCTCAAGTGCCTGTGTCTCGACAAGCTCGCCCCGGGCGGCGTGCTGATCAACCTGAACGAACTACACGACTTCGACGAGATCTTCACCGGCACCCAGATGGCGTCGCAGTTGACCGACGATGCTGTTGTTGCCGGCGTCGAAATCGGCTTCGGCGAGGTGGTGAACCTTTCCGGAAACGGTCCGTGGACGGTCGAGACCGCGGACGGCGAACACCACACCGCCCGCGCCGTGGTGATCGCCACCGGGCTCAACAAGGGCCGGCTCGGTCTTCCGAACGAAGACGAGTACGAAGGCCGTGGCCTCTCCCACTGCGCCGCTTGTGACGGGCCGCTCTATACCGGCCTCCCCGTCATTGTGGCCGGCGCCGAGGGCTGGGCCGCTCTCGAGGCCAAGGAACTGACCGGTTTGGCGGCCAAGGTCACCGTGGTCGGCACGCCACCCGCGGAGAAGCCCGAAGGCGTCACCTTCATCGACGGTCGCATCGTCGGCCTGGACGGCAACGACGGCCTGCAGTCCGTCACCATCGAAGCCGATGCAACGCGGAACACCATTCCGGCCAGCGCGGTGTTCGTCTATGTCGGCCAATCTCCCGCTGCGGAATTCCTGCCGGAATCGCTTGCACGCGACGCTTCAGGGCATATCGTAGTGGATGCGGACGGTCGCACGTCGATGCCGACGATCTTTGCGGTAGGCGATGTGCGGGCCGGCGGACGCGAATACCTGGCAGATGCCATTGCCGACGGCCACCGCGCGGCTATGGCGATCGGCGCGACGCTGGGTAAAACGAGTTGAAGAGGAGTGATCATGCTTATCGTCAATCCGACTTTTGGTCTCGCGGCGGCCGCGGGCCCCACGGTGGCGCTGAAGCCGATCAACTGGGCGACCGACGCGATCGCGCTCATGTCGAACTCCAAGCCGAATGCGCGCGAGCTGCTCGAGGGCGTGAAGGCCAAGCTCGGCGCCTTCCGCAACGTCGACAACATCGAGTTCCACGCCAAGAACAGCGCCAGCCAGGCCGCCCCCAAGGAACTGATCCAGGCGGTCGCCGGGAAGTATCGCGCGGCGCTCCTTGCGTTAGGGGATTGAGGGTCCTGTTCATCGTGGAGTTTCCACGACAGCATCGAACTCGAGAAACTCGGCATCACGGCCTACGTGATCGCCACTGAGACCTTCAAGCCGCTCGTGCTTGCCCAGGCCAAAGCCCGCAAGATTGAGCCCAAGCTTATCGTCGTGAAGCACCCGGTGGGTGGCCTCAACGCCGAGGAGCTGCGCGAGCGCATCGAAACCGCGACCCAAGGCCTTCTCGAGGCGACGAAGAAATGACGGATATCGCCGAACAGGAAGTCATCGACATCGGCGATATGGATGTCGAGACGTTCAACGAGTTCGCCACGCAGCAGGGCTGGAGCGACGGCATGCCGCTCTTCGTGCCGACCGAAGCGAAGGTGGCGAAGTTCGTCGAGACGGTGCGCGGCGACAATCGGCCCTACTCGCCCGTACCGCCGCGCCAGATCGTGCCGACCATCCAGGCGATGGCCGCCAACGCCGTGATGGCGGGCTGCAAGCCGGAATACTTCCCCGTGGTGACGGCAGCGATGCGCAGCGTGCTCGAGCCCGACTTCAATCTGCACGGCACCCTCGCCACGACGCACTCCTGCGCGCCGATGGTCATGATCAGCGGACCGATCCGCAAGGAGCTCAACGTCAACTGCTCCTCCAACTGCTTCGGCCAGGGCTGGCAGGCCAACGCTACGATCGGCCGCGCGCTCGGCTTGATGCTGCTCAACATCGCCGGCGCCAAGCCCGGCGAGATGGATCGCTCGACCCAGGGCAATCCCGCCAAGTTCACCTTCTGCTTCGGCGAGAACGAGGAAGAGAACCCCTGGACGCCCTACCATGTGCAGCGCGGCTTCAAGCCGACAGACAACGTGGTGACGGTGATGTCGGGTGAAGGCCCGCACAACCTCAACGACCACGGCTCGACCACGGGCGACGGCCTGCTGACGACCTTCGCCGGCGGCATGGCGACGCCGGGCGCCAACACGGTGTACGGCAAGGGCCCGAGCTTCATCATCATCGGCCCCGAGCACGCCGCGACGCTCAAGCGCGACGGCTTCACCATCGAAACCATCCGCGAGGAGTTGTGGCAACGCTCGCGCATACACATCTCGCGCGTCTCCAAGGGGAACCTCGATACCTACGCCAGCACCGGCCACGAACCGGAAGGCGACTACCTGCGCATCGGCCGTTCGCCGCAGGACTTGCACATCACCGTGGCGGGCGGTCCGGGCAAGCACTCGGCCTTCATCCCGTCGTTCGGCGGCACCATGGTCGCCTGCACGCGCATCCAATGACCGAGTGGTGCGGCTGGCCCGTCGTAGCTGAGTCGACGGGCTGGGAGGCCGCGCAACAGATCCTGACCGACGCCGAATTGTCGGACGGCCTGCCGCTCGTGCCGCCGACGCAGAAGCGCCTCGACGCCATGGCCGCCGGCCTCGCAGATGGCACCGAATCGCGTGGCGCCATGCCGCCGATGTTCGGCGACATCACGCCCGAAGCGATCGCCTACCAATGTGTGATTGCCGGCTGCCGGCCGGCCGAACTGCCGGTGGTGATGGCCGCGGCCGAAGCAACGCTGGAGCCTGACTTCAACCTGCTGGGGATCGCGACCACGACAGGCACGGCCTGCGTGGCGCTCTGCGTCCATGGCCCGCTCGCCCGCACGCTCGGCATCAATGCCGGCACCAACTGCCTCGGCCCCGGCAACCGCGCCAACGCCAGCATCGGCCGCGCGCTGCAACTCGTGATCCGCAACATCGGCGGCGCCCGCTCGGACGTCGGCGACATGGCGACCATGGGCCAGCCCGGCAAGTACACCTTCTGCTTCGCCGAACGGAACGATGGGCCCTTCCCGACGCTGACCGCGCGGCGCGGCCTCGGCGGCGACGCCAGCGCTTTCACGGTGATGGGTATTTCCGGCACCGCCGAGGTGTTGCCGGGCGACGGCGAGGGAGCGACGCCCGAGGCCATCCTCTCCCCCATCGCGACGGCGATGCGGGCCGCCATCGTCATGTCCGGCATGGGCCGCAAGAACGAGCGCGGCGAGCAGGTTTTCCTGCTGCCACTCGAGATGGCAGAGAAGATCGTCCGGCACGATGGCTGGGATTTGGCGCGCGTACAGCGCTATCTGTTCGACGAAGGCCAGGGCGTGGCCAGCGCACCCGACGCCATCCATCCCATCGTGACCGGCGGCGCCGGATACAAGATGAGCTACCTGCCGATCTGGGGCGGCGGCTCGCAGACGGTGACGCGGGCTCTCTAGCGGTTCAGCTCTTCCAGCCGAGCCAATCGCAGATGCCGCGGCCCATCACGCACTCCAGGTCGGAGCCTTTCAGCCAGGGCATTTCCTCAGTGAACATGGTGACACCCTGGCGATAGCTGCAGGGTAGCCTTGACCAGTCGGTGCCCCAGAAGGTGCGCTTCGGTCCAAAGGCTTCGAAGACGCGACGGATGTAGGGATGCAAGGAACGAAAGGGATAGGTCTTGTCATCGACGTAGCACGGCATGGCTGAGACCTTGGCGGCAACGTTCGGCCGCTTGGCGAGCGCCAGCACGTTGTCGAGAGTGGCGAAGTTCACCGCCTCGGTGACTCCCTTGCCGCTCTTGAGGCCGAGATGGTCGAGGACCAGGTGCAGGCCGGGATAGCGCTCGGCGACCTTGTCCGCGAGATGCATGTATTCATGATGGAACAGCACCATCGCCGGAATACCGGCCTTCTCCATTTCGCCCCACACCCAGTCGAAGCGGCCATCGATCAACGGCTGGCGCAGGATTTCGGTATGAAACGTGAAGCGCATGCCGAGCATGCCCGGCTGCTTCTTCCAGCCGGCGACCTGGCCGCGGGCATCGGGCGCATCGGGATCGAAGCGGCCCATGATGGCGAGGCTATCGGGATGTGCAGCGGCCGCTTCGAGGGCGACGTCGTTACGGTCGCCTTCCCATGAGGGCGGCACCAGGATCACGCGGTCGACGCCGGCCTTGTTCATCTCGGCCAGCAGCTCGTCCTTGCCGAGCGGCGCGCGGTGCGGCTCGGCGCGGGCGGGCCACGGTCGCTCCGGCGTATTGGCGGCCCAGATGTGAACCTGCGCGTCGACGATCATCACTGCCACCGCAATACGCGGCGGACCAGCCCGGCAATCAACCACATGCCGAAGCCCCAGAACGCGTACACCAGAGGCACGATCACGACCCCTGGCATGCGAAAGCCGCCACCGACCGGTGAACCCTTGATCGGCAGAACGACGAACCAATTGACCAGGGTCACGACCACGCCGGCGAACAGTATCCAGCCCAAAGGCCCGTTCAGGACACGCGGCAGGCGAGGCACCACGCAAGCTGCGGCGATGCCCCATAAGCCTCCCCAGAAGGCCGACGAGAGAATCGCCGGCACACCGAACGGTGGTAACGGGCGCATGCTGTACAGCGGCACCTTGAGCAACCCGAGTTCATTGGCGATGAGAAACCCGAGTTGATGGAAGATCAGTACGCTCACCGAGCCCGCAAGAAATCCAACGATGACGGTACGCATCATTACTTCTCCCTTGCGGCATCCTGTGGTCGCCGCTCGCGCCAGGGTCGCGCCTGTTCGAGCTGCGCCGCCAGCGAGAATAGCATTTCTTCGGCGCCGAAGCGGCCAACGAAATGCAAGCCGACAGGCAGTCCGTCCGCTGTCCATTCCAGCGGCATCGACATTGCCGGCACGCCCGTGGCGTTGCACACCGCCGTGAACGGAATCATGGGCGCGAGCCCCTCCTCGTAGCCTTCCAGTGACCTGTCCATCCGGACCGTCCCGAGCGGCAGGCTCGTGCGCGCGATCGTCGATGACAGCAGCACATCGAACTTATCGAAGAAGGCGCCGAGCAGCCGGCCCGTCCGGTGGAACGTCTGGACCGCGCGAATGTAGTCGTGGGCGCTGATGGCTGCGCCGCGCTCGGCATAGAGCCGCGTCACGGGCTCGAGGTCGTGCGGCCCGGGGATACGACCACCGGCCCGGACCAAAATGTTCGTATGGGTGTTGGCGCACGTCACCGTCCCGAAGGCCGCGCCGGTCGCTGCGGCGTCGTAGTCGGGACTGGCTTCCTCGACGTGGTGCCCGAGTTCGGCCAGCAACTTCGCCGTCCGCTCGACCGCGCCCACCAATACCGGATCGAGTGACACGCCACCCACAGGCTTGCGCATGAAGGCCACGCGCAGCTTCCCCGGCGGGCGTCGCGTGGCGTCGAGGAAAGTGCCTTCCATCGGTGGCGCCCGATAGGGATCACCCGGCTCTCCGCCCGCCAGCGCATCGAGCAGCGCCGCACTGTCGCGCACCGAGATCGATACGCAAAGCTGCGCGCCCGCTCCGGCCAGGGTTTCGCCGATCGGCGCCAGGCTCACCCGTCCGCGCGACGGTTTCAGGCCGAACAGGCCACAAAGCGACGCCGGGATGCGGATCGACCCGCCGCCGTCGGTGGCGTGCGCCATCGGCAGGCCGCACGCCGCGACGACCGCCGCCGAGCCGCCCGATGACCCACCCGGGGAAAGATCCTTGCGCCACGGGTTCACCGTCGCGCCGCCGAAGGCGGGCTCGGTCGTGGGCGCCAGGCCGAACTCGCTGGTGTTGCTGCGACCCACGATCACCAGCCCGGCACGCCGCATGCGGGCCACGGCCGCGCTATCGGCGGTGGCGACCGGCTGATCGGCGAAGAATTTCGAGCCCAGGGTCGTCGGCGTGCCGGCGCATTCGGCCATGAGCTGCTTCACGACGAAGGGCACGCCATGGAAAGGCCCCTCGCCCGCTGCCGCGATGGACTTGTCGAGGAGCGCGCCATCGTAGAAATTGGTAATGGCGTTCAGCGATGTGTTGAGCTTGCGCAAGTGCGCGATCGACCCGTCGACCAGCTCACGGACGCCGATCTTGCGCGTCCTGACCAGTTCGCCCACGGCCAGCGCATCATGGGTCGCAAAGAGATCGTCCACTGACTAGTTCCGCCAGCGCGCGAGATTGGCGGCGACGAAGGCGTCGTCGTGCAGTTCGGGATAGGTCGCATAAAGACGGTCGATGCCCGCGCTCTGGCCCGGGCTCAGCTTCTCGTGCGGATCGAGGCACTCGATGGAGGTCATCAGGCCCTGCCGGCGGAGGATCTCGTGGCAACCAGGGATGCAGCCAGCGAAATCGTGGTCGACGTCGAACACCACGCTGTTGCAGTCGGTCACGAAGGAATCGAGCGCCAGCACCTCGGGCGGAACCGCACCCGCCGACACCGAGAGCTTTAGCCGCTCCAGGAGTTTCACGGCACCGCGCGTCCACACGCTCCTGTGTCCCAGCAGGCCTCCGCGGAAACGCAGCGTAATCTCGCGATTGCCGGTGCGCACCACCATCGGCGTCACGAGATCGGCCACGATATGATCGTCGTTTCCGGTGTAGAGCGTGATGCGTTCCTCGGCATGGGCCTGGGCGATGCCGAACGCCACATCGAGCGTGCGGTAGCGATTGAACGGCGCCACCTTGATGGCCACGACATTGTCGATGGCAGCGAAGCGTGTCCAGAAGCCGCGCGACAGCGGAATGCCGCCCACCGCCGTCTGGAGATAGAAGCCGATCAGCGGCATTTCACGCGAGACCGCCGTGCAGTGCTCGATCAGCTCGTCTTCGCTCGCCCCTTTTAGCGCGGCGAGTGAAAGAAGCACGGCGTGATAACCCAGTGCCCGTGCCGTACGGGCTTCCTCGACCGCCTGCGCCGTCTTGCCGACGGCGCCTGCGATCATCACCAACGGCCGGTCGGTCCATTCGCGCGCCGTCTCGATGGCGAGTTCCAGGACGGGCCGGTAGAGTCCGACCTCTCGGATAGCGAACTGGGTGGAGTGGACGCCCACGGCGAGGCCGCCGGAGCCGGCATCGACATAGTAGCGACCGATCGCCTGCTGGGACTGCTTGTCGAATGTGCGATCGGGACCAAGCGCCAGCGGGTGCGCGGGGATCACTGCGCCTTCGCGCAGCAGCGACAGAACCGGCGCCGGCAGGTCGCGCCAATGCAATGCCTTGTCCATGGTCATGCCTGTCATCCTAGCCCAATTCCGGTCCGGCGAGGGCGAAGACGTGGCTGGGATCGTCCAGCCCTTTCGCGTCACCCAGGGTCATCCGCATATAGCCGCGCGGCGAGACCGCGCCCGCCGCTTCCAGCCAGGTCTTGATGTCGCGATGGGCATCCGGCACGTCGATGATGAAAGGAAGTGTCGCGGAAGCCATCGCGCCTGCGATCAGCGCCAGGGCAATCGCCTCGCTGTCGGCGACCACCGGCCCCAGCGATGTCGCGACCCTGCCCTCGCGGCCCAGCACGAAACCGGCGATCTTTCCGGACGGCGTTTCTGCGACCGCCGCGAGGCCGCGCTGCCGCATCGCCAGATGAGCAAGAATCGTCGGCCGCTCCATGCCGCTCAGCGGCCGGTCATAGGTCGCAAGCCGCGGCAGATCGGCGAGTTCCAAGGATCGGATGGTGATGCCCGGCGGCGGTGCCTGCGGCGACGGCACTCGGTCGAGATGCCAGCGCGAGATCTTGTAGAGGTCGTGAAATCCCAGGGGCAGATAAATCGGCCGCCCCTGCTCCGTGGCGTCGAGACCTGCCACCGCACCGGCGGCGCGCACTTCCTCGATGCAGCGCTTGAGGAGGCCGCTGCCGACACCGCCGCGGCGACGATCCGTGGTTACCAGCACCATGCTGATCCAGGCGAGTCGCTGGCCGAGCGGCAAGACAAGGGAACTCGCCTGCCATCTGCCGTCGACGCCGGTGCAGCCGAAGCCGCGCCCCGCCGCCAGCATGAAACGCCAGTCGGCGACGCTCTGGTTCCAGCCCGCCTCGATCGACAGCGGCCACACCGCTTCCGCCTGTCCGGCGTCGATGGCCGATACCGCAAGCACCTCAGCAGGTGCCCCCTCAGTATTGACCATCGCGCACCTCATAATGCGTTGGCTTGTTCAAGGTAGTCATGTCGCGCGCCAGCCAGTCGGCTGTCCAAGTAATCATCTGCTGCAAGGGCACGCTGGGCTTTCCGAACTCCTTGACCATGCGTGCCGCATTGTTGATCCAGCCGGTCGGCGACGGCTTGCCCGAGAACTTGGGCGTCTTGCCTAACAGCTTGCCGAACTCGGCGGCGACCTTGGCGACTTCGAAAGTCTCCGGACCGGTGACGTTGATCGGCGTCGTTGGCGTTGTCGCATGCGCGAGACAGCGCAGCGCCACCGTGTTGGCATCGCCCTGCCAGATGACGTTGGCGTGGCCCATCGTCAGATCGATGGTCTCGCCGTCCCTCACTTTGAGGCCGATGTCGTGCAGGACGCCGTATCGCATGTCGATGGCGTAGTTCAGCCGGAACAGACGGCCCGGCGTACCGTGCTCGGCCGAGAAGTACTCGAACATGCGTTCGCGGCCCACGCAGGAGGTGGCGTAGTCGCCGGGGGGCGGGATCGGCGGTACATCCTCGGTCGCCCCACCACTCTCCACGGGCACGAATGGATATACGCAACCGGTCGAGAAGGCCACGATGCGCGATGCCTTGAAGACCTCCGCCACCATCGCCGGTACCTGCACATTCATCGCCCAGGTAAGCGGCACGTCGCCCGAGGCGCCGAACTTGCGGCCGGCCATGAACACCACGTTGGCTGCCTGGGGTAGCTTCTCGAGAGCGGCGCGATCCAGCAGGTCGGCTGGCATCGTCTCGACGCCGGCATGCACCAATTCCTCGCACACGCCCTTCTCGCTGAAACGGGCGACGCCAATCACCTTCTTGGTCGGCGCCGCGCGCTTGGCGAGGCGGGCGAGAGTCGGGCCCATTTTACCACCGACGCCTAGCACTATGATGTCGCCCGGCGTGGCGGCGAGATCGGCGACCAGCGCATCGGACGGTGCGGTCATGAAATCTTCCAGCGCTTCGATGGACTCGAAGCGATCGGGCAGCTTGCTCATGGGGATGCCTTCAATCGTTCCTTGGGTGCCGCTGGCATGGCGCGCATCGACTTGAAATCGAGATCGACGCCGACGGCAAAGCCCGGGCAACCGAGCGAGCCCAGCGCCAGCTTGCCTCCCTTTGCCTTGAGCCGCCCCGGCTTGCCCGGCAGCTTCTCGTAGAGCGCGGGATGCCTCGTCACGAAGGCGTTCTGCTCGCCTTCAGGCACGCCTGACATGCCGTCGATGAAGTGATGAGCATTACGCTCGACATGGGTGAGACCAAGCAGCGAGACCAGTGCCAGATCTTGCTGGACGCTGGTGCCCGGACCGGTCGTCAGGTCCTCGGCCGACATGAAGTAGCGTGTACTGCCGACTTCGGCATTTAGCCGCTCTATCCGCGCGGCATTGAGGATCGACTTGTAGAGGCCCTTGCAGTTCTTGCTGGAAACGCCGGAATAGCCCAGCGTCAGCGCCGTCGGAAAGGATGACAGTTCGCCATCCGACTCGTCGATGATCACGGGACGATATTCGGCGAGTTCGGTCACCGGCCGCCCCAGCGCCGCAGCGCGTTTGATCGGCTGCTCGATGAACAGCGTCGCCTTGACCATGCGCGCCAGTGCCGGCGTCTCCTCGACCTTGCGCCACAGTTCGAGAATGCCGTCGACGTCGTCATACTGCTCATTGCCGTCGAAAGTGACGCGATAGTCGCCGGCGCCGCCATCGAGCACCGAGGCAATGCGCGACAGCCGATCAAGGTCGGCACTGATGTCGCCGCCCACCTTCAGCTTGTAGTAGCGGCCGCGATAGTAGGAGACGACCTCCTCCAACGTTTCCGGCAGCCCGTCGTTGACCCGGTCCGCATCAGGTCGATCGGCCGCGGTCAAAGGATCGACGAGACCGACGGTATGGCGCAGGTCGATGGTTTCGCCGGGTTTGAGACCGGCTAGGAAGGGTTGGAGATGGGCGTCCTTGATGTCGGGTGTGAGGTCGGTGGCCTCGATGCCCGGCACATTGGTCGAAATCATCGTGGCGAACGACTGCCCCGTAGCCTTGCCCAACGCATCGAGGATCGCCCGGTCGAGCAGCGCCGGACCGTAGGAGGCGACCAGCGGGTTGAGGCCGAGCTGGGCTCCGCGCGTCTGCTGCGTTCGATAGGTGCCGGCGAACAACCCGAATGGCGTATCGAAGCCGCGCACCTTGTAGTGATCGATGGCGATGTCGAGTGACTGACGGAGCTGGTCGAGGTTCTGCGCGTCGGTGAAAGCAGGGCTTTTCTCGAACCACTTGGCGGCCAGCGCCTCGACCGCCACGCCTTCGCTGCTTCGCCCATCGGCGAGTGAAATTCGCACGCGCACGATCGCGTGGACGCTCTCGGTCACGGTGATGACGCCGAAGCGGAACGGCAGGCGCAAGCGAACATCGCGTTCGAAGCGGTCGACCTGCTCAAGTTTCACTTTCATGCGCTTCTACTCCAGCAAGCCGGTGACGTAGCCAATCATGCGCGCCGCGCAGGTCGGACCGTCGGGTTCGTAGACGAAGGGTTCCATCGCCACCCAGCCGGCGTAGCCGGTTTCCTTGAGTGCCTGCACGACAGGCGCAAACCTGTCGGCGCCCTGACCCGGTCCACGCCTGTTGCGGTCGTTGAACTGCACATGGGCCACCAGGCCACTCGGCATCCAGCGGCGGATGGCATCGGCGACCGGCTCCTTCTCTTCCAGGCTGGCCGCCAGAGTGTCGATCATGATGTGCAGCGCCGGATTGCCGTTGCGCTTCACCACATCGGCGGCCTCGGCGAGCGTATTGATGAAATTGCAGTCGGGCCGGGCGAGCGGTTCCAGGCAATAGGCGACGCCCGCCTGGCCCGCCTCCGAAGCTGTGATGCGCCACGCCTCTTCCGCCCGCTTGGCGTCGTCGGGGCTCGCCACGCGGCGTTGTGCCGGCGAGCCATGCACGAGGTAGTCGGCCCCGAGATCGGCGCAGAGTTCGACCGAACCGCGCAACACCTCGACGCTCTTCTGCCAGACCGTGCGGTCGGAGGTGGTGATGGAGAGCCCCGCCGGTGCCGCCAGCAGCCAATGCAGGCCGCTCACCGCAATTCCGGCGTCGGTGCAGGCACGGCGAACTTCCGCACGTCGCGACGCTGGCATGCACCATGCTTCGTCGCCCAGGGTGAAAGGCGCGACTTCCAGACCATGATAGCCGAGACCTGCCGCCAGTACGCATTGGCGCTCGAAGGAGAGTTCGCGGATCACCTCATTGCACAGGGACAGTTTCACCGATGATCCTCGCCCAACCGCCAAACTTGACGGGCAAATGCGCCTTCGCCAGTCTGAATGAATGTATGCGCATGATATCAGCGGGACAAAAGCGATGAACAGGTTCATCGTTCCGCGCGCATGACGAAATTTGCCGGACTCAGCCGCCAATACTGGCCGACCCTCGTGCTGTTCGCGTTCCTGCTGGCAAGTTGGCAGGCCGCCGTCAGCTTCGGCGGAATCCGCGAATATCTCCTGCCGGCTCCGATCTCGGTCTGGAACGGCCTGTGGTCGAACGAGATCGCCTGGAGCCAGCATATCTGGACGACGACGCTCGAAATCGTCGGCGCCTTCTTCATGGCCGCCATCGTCGGCGTGGCGCTGGGTGTTGCCATCGCCTGGTCGCCGCTGCTGGCCAATGCGCTGGTGCCATTCCTGGTCTTCGTGAACACACTGCCCAAGGTCGCCATCGCGCCGCTGTTCCTGATCTGGATGGGCTACGGCATCTTTCCCAATATGCTGATGGGAGCGCTCATCGGCTTCTTTCCCGTGGTCATCAACACCGCCGTCGGCCTTTCGCAGGTCGAAGCCGATATGCTCGATCTCGGCCGCGTCTTCAGCGCGCCGAAATGGAAGATCTTTCTCAAGATCCGCCTGCCCAATGCCCTGCCCTATATTCTGAGCGCGCTCAAGATCACCGCGACCGCCGCCGTCGTCGGTGCCATCGTCGGCGAGTTCGTGGCCTCGCAGCGTGGCCTGGGTTACGTCATTGTCGCCACACAGAGCAGCATGAACACCTCGGTGGCATTTGCCGCCCTGATCTGGATTTCCGCCGTGGGACTGGCACTCTACGGACTGGTCGTTGTCGTGGCGCGCCTTTGGGCGCCATGGGCTGAAGGTATCGATTGATCGAACGATAGGGAGACGTCTCATGCTTCGCATCTCGTCACTGGCCCTCGCCGCGCTCGTCGCGGTCGCGAGCAGCGCATCGGCCCAGACGCTGGAGAAATTCAATTTCGCTCTCAACTGGTTTCCGGTCGGCGACCACGCCGCCTACTGGGTTGCGCTGGAGAAGGGCTACTACAAGGCCAAAGGCCTCGACGTGACGCTGGAGAACTCCAAGGGCTCGGGCGATGTGATCGCCAAGCTCGACACCGGCCGCGCCGATGCCGGCGTCGCCGACTCCGCCGTCGTCATCGCCGCCTCCACGCGCGGCTCCACGGTGAAGTCGGTCGGGATGATCTGGGACAACACCGCGCTTAACTTCTTTAGCCTCAAGAGCAGCCCGATCGCCAAGCCCAAGGATCTCGAGGGCAAAAACCTCGGCGCCCCTCCGGGCGACAGCCAGCGCCAGATGTTCCCGGGCTTCGCCAAGCTCACCGGCATCGACGCCAGCAAGGTCACCTGGGTGAATATTGAGCCGGCCGCCAAGATCGCGGCGCTGGCTGAGAAGCGCCTCGACGGTGTCGGCGATGCCACCACCGGCCTGCCGCTCTACGAGAAGGCCTCGGGCAAGGGCAATATCGTGATGATGCAATGGTCCGATTTCGGCTTTGACCTCTACTCGCTGTCGATCGCCGCCAGCGCCAAGACGATGAAGGAGCGCCCCAAGGCGCTGAAGGACTTCCTCGAAGCCTCCTACATGGGCTGGCGTGACGTGATGGCCGATCCGGCCGCTGCCATGGCAATCTTCAAGAAGCGCGTGCCGGAAATCGATGTCGAGACCCTGACGCCCAACATGGCGATGGGTCTCGCGCTGATGAACACCGAGCGCTATGCCAAGAACGGCATCGGCTGGATCGAGGAAAAGAAGATGTGCAACTCGGTCGACCTGGTGAACACCTACATGGGCTTGACCAAGAAGGCCGAGTGTAAGGACGTCTACTCAATGGAGTTTTACACCAAGGTGGAAATGCCGAAGAAGACGAACTGACACCCAGCAAGCTTTGTAAGCGGCGTGGCAAACGGACTGATCGACCTCGACAAGGTCGGCATGATCTACGAGGCGACGAGCGGCCCGGTCGAGGCCCTCGCCGGCATATCGTTGTCGGTGGATGCCGGCGAGTTCGTCTCGCTGGTGGGCCCGAGTGGCTGCGGCAAGTCCACCCTGCTGCGCATCGTGGCTGGGTTGCGGCCCGCCACGGCGGGCACGATCACGGTCGCCGGGCGCCAGGTGACGAAGCCCATCGACGATATCGGCATGGTCTTCCAGGCGCCAATCCTGCTGAAGTGGCGGACCATCCTGGAAAACGTCCTGCTGCCGGCCGAGCTGGCCGGCAAGGACGCAAGGGCTCTGCGCGGCCGCGCCCTCGAACTGTTGGAAATGGCCGAATTGCACGGCTTCGCTGACAAGCTGCCGCGCGAGCTTTCCGGCGGCATGCAGCAGCGCGCCTCGCTTTGCCGCGCCTTGCTGCTCGACCCGCCGCTGCTGCTCATGGACGAGCCGTTCGGCGCACTCGACGCCATGACCCGCGACGACATGGCGCTCGAGTTGCTGCGCATCTGGGGCGAACACGATCTTGCCCGAGAGGCGCGCAAGACGGTGCTGTTCGTCACCCACTCGATTTCCGAGGCGGTATTTCTCTCGGACCGCGTGGTGGTGATGTCGCCCCGCCCCGGCCGCATCGCGGCCGATCTCCGGATCGACCTGCCGCGTCCCCGCACCGTCGAGCTGCGCGCCACCGAGGCTTTCGGCCGCCTCAACCTGGAGATTTTCCGCACCCTGACCGGAAGGACAGTTGGCGCGACTGCCTCCGGCTGATAAGACCCGGCGGAAATAGCCAGGAGCAGCAAATGGCCACCGCCGCCACCCCGATCAAGAGCGCCGCCAAGGGCATCACCGCCGACGCCAAGCCGTTCGATTGGGAGGACCCGTTCTTCCTCGACGACCAGCTCACCGAGGAAGAGATCGCGGTCCGCGACGCCACGCGCGACTACTGCCAGGACAAATTGATGACACGCGTGCTCGAAGCCAACCGGCACGAGAAGTTCCACCGCGAAATCATGAACGAGATGGGTGCGCTTGGCCTGCTGGGCTCGACCCTGCCCGAGAAGTACGGCTGCGCCGGCGCCAACTACACGACCTACGGCCTGGTCGCCCGTGAAGTGGAGCGCGTCGATTCAGGCTACCGCTCGGCGATGAGCGTGCAGTCCTCCCTGGTCATGCACCCGATCTACGCCTACGGCACGGAAGAGCAGCGCATGAAGTACCTGCCCAAGCTCGCGACGGGCGAATGGGTCGGCTGCTTTGGCCTCACCGAGCCCGACCACGGCTCCGATCCCGGCGGCATGAAGACCCGCGCCGTGACGGTGCCCGGCGGCTACTCAGTTTCGGGCTCCAAGATGTGGATCACCAACTCGCCGATCGCCGACGTACTGGTGATCTGGGCCAAGCTCGATGGTGGCGCGATTCGCGGCTTCATCCTCGAGCGCGGCATGAAGGGCCTCGAGACACCCAAGATCGAGGGCAAGTTCAGCCTGCGTGCCTCGGTGACCGGCGGCATCATGATGGACGAGGTCATGGTACCGGTGGAGAACATGCTGCCCAACGTCGCCGGCCTCGGTGGCCCGTTCGGCTGCCTCAACAATGCTCGCTACGGCATCGCCTGGGGCGCCATGGGCGCCGCCGAGTTCTGCTGGAAGCAGGCGCGCAACTATACGCTCGACCGCAAGCAGTTCGGCCGGCCGCTGGCCGCCAACCAGCTCATCCAGAAGAAGCTGGCCGACATGCAGACCGAGATTGCGCTTGGCCTGCAAGCCTGCCTGCGTGTCGGCCGCCTGAAGGACGCGGGCCACGCCCAGCCGGAGATGATCTCGCTGATCAAGCGCAACAACTGCGGCAAGGCACTCGACATCGCCCGCGTTGCCCGCGACATGCACGGCGGCAACGGCGTGTCGGACGAATATCACGTGATCCGCCACGTCATGAACCTCGAGGCCGTGAACACCTACGAGGGCACCCATGACGTGCACGCGCTGATCCTCGGCCGCGCCATGACCGGCATCCAGGCCTTCTCCTCCGGGGCGTAATCGGGTGGACCTGCCGCCGACCGGCGACATCGCGATCGTCGTCGCCGGGGCGCTGGCCGCGGGGTTCGTCAACGGATTGAGCGGCACCGGCTATGCGCTGGTGGCGCTGGGCTTCTGGCTGCAGGCGATGTCGCCGCTGACGGCGGCCCCTCTCACCGCGCTGTGCGGCGTCGCCGGGCACGTTCAGTCCTTGCCGACGATCTGGAAAGGCATGCGCTGGCCACGCCTGTGGCCGATGCTCATCGCCGGCATCGTCGGCGTGCCGATCGGCACGATGCTGCTCGAGCACGTGCGACCGCAGCCGTTGAAGGTCGGCGTCGGCACCCTCCTCATCCTTTACAGTGGTTGGATGGCCTTCGTGCGCCGCCCACCCATCGTCACCGGCGGCGGCCGCCTGGCCGACGCGGCTGTCGGCTTCACGGGCGGGCTGATGGGCGGGATGGCGAGCCTCAGCGGGCCCGCACCGGCGATCTGGGCGCAGCTGCGCGGTTTCGGCAAGAACGAGCAGCGCGGCATCAACCAGCCCTTCAATATGAGCGTCCTGTTGCTGGCCCTCGTCTCGGCCGGGATCGCGGGATTCCTCGACCGCACGTTCTTCATCTGGGCGGCCATCTGCGTGCCCACGACTCTGATCGGCGCCCGCATCGGCCTCGCCCTCTACGGCCGCGTGAACGACGCGCAGTTCCGCCGCATCGTCCTGGCCCTGCTGGGCCTGTCGGGAATGAGCCTGATCGTCTCAAGCCTGCGTTAACGGGCCGAGGCAGCCGCTGTCGCGCAGGATCGCTTCCAAGCCGGGCGCGTTCTTGGCCGCTGCATACTTGCGCCGGATCTCGGCCAGTGAACGCGCATGGTACTTCTGCGGCTCCTGCGACCACGCCGTGCCACCGAGCGCCACGTCGAAGGTCTTGGCACTGGCCGCGATCGCTGCTGAATTGGCAACCGACCACGGCAGAAAGAGCGCGCCAATCTCGTCCTTGAGCAGCGGCATCAGCGTCGGCGCCAGGGCGGCCCAGGCCTCGAACGGGCCGTCCGCCTTGGGCGAGACCATGCGCTGGACCCAGGCCATCACGTTGGCGGCCGACGCCCGCATGATCGCACCGGGCGTCGGGTCGGTGGCGGCCTCGTAGAACTGGGCCCACAGGCCGAAATCGGCCATCGCCGGGCGCCCGCCCAGCAGATAGGGCCGCGCCGCGAGATGCCGGTCGAGCAAGGCGAGCGCATGCTTGAACGATGCTTCGATCAGCGGCTGCGTCTTGTCATTGGAGCCGACGAAACCCAACCGGCCGGTCATGCGTTCGGCCACCGCGGCGCGTGCCTGCGCCACCGCCAGCGTGCCTTGTGCTCCCACCATCTGCAGGGCGATGCGCTCGGCGGTCGACCAGACGTCGGGCTGGTAGCGCCACCGGTAATGGAACATCCACTTGTTGCCCCACTCGTCGCCATACTCCTCCAGCAGCGCCGAGACGAAGGCGAGTGCGGGGTCGGCGGGAACGGTGGCGGGTTCCGGTGTTGCCGCCTCGAAGCGTTCCATGATCGGTGTGGAGTCCTGCACGCCCTCGCCTTCCGGCGTCACGACGAGCGGGACAAGCGGCAGCTTGGCGTATTTCTGGAACTCGGCTTGCACCGCCGGTGAACGCAGGATCCACTCGTGGGCCAAGTTCTTGTAGCGGAAAAAGGAACGGACCTTCACCGAGTAGGGCGACAGTTCCGAGCCGAAGATCCTGTAGGAGCCGGTCACGGCAGCTTCCTCATATCCAGCGCTTGCGCTTCAGCCAGACGAAGATGATGCTCACGATCACGACGACCATCACCCAGAAAAAGACATAGCCGTATTTCCAGCCGAGCTCCGGCATGTTCCCGGTATCGCGTTCGAAATTCATGCCGTAGATGCCGGCCAGGAAGCTGAGCGGCATGAAAAACACGGTGATGATCGCCATCGTCTTCATGACCTCGGCCATGCGATTGGACGAGTCCATGAGATAGACTTCCATCAGGCCGTTGGTCATTTCACGGTAGCTCTCGACAAGATCCAGCACCGCCACCGCATGGTCGAAGCAGTCGCGCAGGTAGGTTCGCGTCTCCGGCATGATGTAGGGGACGTCGGGCCGCATCACGGCCAGCACCGTCTCGCGCTCGGCCCACTGGATGCGATGGAACGCCACCAGCGCGCGCCGCGCCTGGTGGATGTGCGCCAGCGTATCCTTGGTCGGATGGCCGAGCGCCTCTTCCTCCAGTTCCTCGATATGGCTCGACAGCGCCTCGATCAGCGGGAATTTGCGATCGACCACGAGATCGATCAACGCATAGACGAGGTAGTCGACACCGAAAGTACGCAGCCTCGATCCCGCGGTCTGGAGGCGATCACGTACCGCCTTGAAGATGTCGGCCTTGTGATCGTGGAAGGAGATCACATAGTTGTCGCCGAAGAAGATACTGACCTGCCGGCCCCTCAGTTCGCAATCCTCGTACGCCGGATCGTTGAGAACGATGAAGCCCTGCCCCTCGTAGAGATCGAGCTTGCTTCGCTGGTTGGCGTGGAACACGTCCTCAAGTGCCAGAGGATGCAGGTTGAAGGCCATGCCGAGGTCACGCAACATCTCCGAACTCGGACGACCCGCGACATCGATCCAGGTGTGCCCGGGCGTGCCGAGATGGAAGCGGCACTCGTCGACCTCGACGCCGTGGAGCACCTGCACGTCATCCGGCGTGTACTCGACCAGGGTGAAGTCGAGCGCCTCGTCGACCACCGGTGCGCGGCCCGCAAGCGTACCGGGCGCCGTGCCTGGCTTGGTATGGCGGTGGAAGAAGCCGTCCATGATTACTCTCGCCGATCCGTCTTGGCCGCCCGTCCCGGACGTCAGACTTCCTGCATGACCTGGACATCGGGACGGCCGGCGAGATAGTCGCCGAGCTTGCGCCCGAGTTCCTTGAAGTGCGGCGCCGCCCGATGCCCATCGAGCGCCGCCTGGTCGTCGTAACGTTCCAACATGACGTAAACATTAACATCGGCCGTCTTGTGCAGGGCATAGAGCTTGTTGCCCGGCTCGTCGGCATGGACCTTGGCCTGCAGCGCCTTCATCGTCGCCTCGAAATCGGCGTTGGTCCCGGGCTTGATCGTGAGTTTCGCGATGACGCCGATCATGAGTTCGCTCCCAACGTTATTGTGGCCGCTTCTTGATAAGGTACTTGTGGGCGCCGTCGCACACCAGTTCGCCCTTCTGGTTATGGATGGTGAGCTTCAGCACGGCGACGCCGGTGGTGCGGCCGGGTTTCAGCTCCGTCACCTCGAGCATGGGATAGAGCGTGTCGCCGACATAGACCGGCTTCAGGAAGCGCGAGGACTGTTCGAGGAAGCCGATCAGCGCTTCGCCCACGATGTGCGGGAAGATACCGCCACCTGCAGCCCCCTGGATCGCGACTTGCAGACCATGTGCCAGCATGTCCCGATGGCCCAGCCCCTTGCAGTATTCGCGATCGTAATGGATTGGATGGTTGTCGCCGCTGGCGAGCTGAAAGGCCGAGAACAACGCTTCGGTCTGGGTCCGCGAATTGATGTAGAATTTCTGCCCGACCTTGAGATCCTCGAACCAATGGGCCGGCCCGAAGCGATGCTCGGCCGGATCGAAGGGCTTGGCGTTGGTATCCGGCACGGGAGTCTCCTGCTGATCCTGGCGACTTCTACGCCGCTTTGGCCTTGCGACCCAATCCCTCGTAGAGGTCGAGCATGCGCTCGCGCCAGGCATGGACCGGATCGTCGGCTTCGAGCAGGACCAGCGGGCTGGCGATGCCTCCCCACAGGAAGGCACCGGCCAGCGCGTAGTCAGGGTAGGCCGCTTGATTGCCGGAAAGGAACGGTTGCTCCCTCAGAATGCGGCGCGCGGGCTCGAGGACAGCGCGGAAGGCAGCCACGCCCTTCTCCCGCGCCTTGGCCTGGAAACTCATGAAATCTGTGGTGCCGAGCCGCTTGCCACGCGTCTCCGCAAAATAAGGCTGATCGACCGGGCGGACGATGCTGTAGAGGTCGCCCACTACGAGGGGGAACATCGCCGGCTGCACCGCTGTGTCCACCCAGCCGCTCACGAAGCGCGCATAGGAGAGCGCCATCTCGCTCTTGAACAGCGGCTTGTCGGGATAGGCTTCGTCGAGGTGGAGGGCGATCGCCCAACTGTCCTTCACGCCCGTCTCGCCGTCCTTGATGACCGGCACGAGCTGGGAATCGGCGAAGGAGATCTTGTCCTTCTCGGTAAAGCCCACCGGCACCGTCGTCCACTTCAGTCCCTTGTGCTCGAGCGAGAACTTGGCGCGCCAGCAGAACGGGCTCGGTCGGCGGTCGTCCTGTGCGACGAGGTCGTAGAGTGTGATCATGGTGGCCCTCACTTGCCGTCCAGCATCTTGACGATGCCAGAGAAATCCTTGGCGGCGTGCCCGCTGTTCACGAACAGGCTGAAAAGCTGTGCTGCTTCGGCGCCGAGCGGCGTGCTGGCGCCGGCCGCGTTCGCCGCCTGCTGGGCCAGCATCAGGTCCTTCAGCATCATCGCGGCGGTGAAGCCCGCCTGATAGTCGCGGTTGGCCGGCGACGCCGGCACCGGGCCCGGCACCGGGCAGTAGTTGATCAGCGACCAGCAGGAACCCGACGAGGTCGACACGACGTCGAACATCTTCTGGGCGTCGAGGCCCAGGCGCTTGGCCAGCATGAAGCCTTCGCTGACCGCGATCATCGAGACGCCCAGGATCATGTTGTTGCAGATCTTGGCGGCCTGGCCGTTGCCGCTGCCACCGGCGTGGACGATGTTCTTACCCATCTTCTCGAGGATGGGTTTCGCCTTGGCGAACGCCGTATCGGGACCACCGACCATGAAGGTGAGCGTCCCGGCCGTGGCGCCACCGACGCCGCCCGACACGGGCCCATCGACCATATCGAGCCCCGCCTTGGCGGCGAGCGCGGCGACATGGCGGGCACTGTCGACGTCGATGGTCGAGCAGTCGATCAGCAGCGTGCCCTTGGAGACGTTGGGCAGCACGTCCTTCTCGTAGACCTCGCGCACGTGCTTGCCGGCCGGCAGCATGGTGACGACGATCTCCGCCCCCTTCACCGCCTCGGCGGCGGTGGCGGCCTTATGGGCACCCTTCTCGACAGCGGCCGCAACGGCTGTATCGGATAGGTCGAAAGCGGTCACGTGGTGCTGCGCCTTGGCGAGGTTGGCGGCCATCGGGCCACCCATGTTGCCGAGTCCGATGAAGGCGATTTTCGCCATGGCTTCCTCCTGCTGGTTCCGGCTCAGTCGAAGAACAGATCGTTCGATACCGGCTTGAAATGTTCCTCGACGAGTTCGCGCGTCACGCCCTCGATGGTTGGCGGATTCCACTTCGGCTTCTGATCCTTGTCGATCAGCAGGGCGCGCACGCCTTCGAAGAAATCGTGACCCTCCTGCATGCCACGCTGCGACATGCGGTATTCGATGGTCATCGAATCCTCGAACGAACGATTGGCGCAGCGCTTGAGCTGCTCCAGCGTGATCGCCATCGAGATCGGCGAGAGCTTCATCAGGGCGGCAAGCTGCTTGTCCGCCCATTCCCCGCCCTTCTTCCTGAGACTGGCGACGATCTCCTGCAACGACTCGGCGGAGAAGCAGCGGTCGATGTCCTGCATCATCGCCGGCAACGACGGCATGCCCGCGTCGCCCACGAAGCGGGCGATCACCGCGTCGACCTTGCGGTTGGCGTCGGGCCCGGCAAGATCGGCGGCCCCCAGCGCCGCCTGCAGGTCGTTCATCGCGGCACTCGGAACGTAGGCATCGACGATACCGGCCCATAGCGCATCGGCCGCCTTCAAGCGGTGACTGGTCAGTGCCAGGAACGTGCCCAGCGCACCCGGCAGGCGCGAGAGGAAATAGCCGCCACCCACGTCGGGGAAGAGCCCGATGGTGGTCTCCGGCATGGCGAACAGGAACTTCTCGCTCGCCACAGAATGCGAGCCGTGCACCGAGAGGCCGACGCCGCCGCCCATGTCGATGCCGTCGATCAGCGAGATCCACGGCTTGGCGAAGCGGTAGATCCGGCGGTTGACGATGTATTCGTCGCGGAAGAAGTCGCGCCGCAGAGTCCCTGTCGGATTGTCGCGCATCTCGCGATAGAGGCCGGTCACGTCGCCGCCGGCACAGAAGGCGCGGTCGCCGGCGCCGCGCAGCACCACGGCCTTGACCGCGGGATCCTTCTCCCACTTGGGCATGACCTTTTCCATTTCCAGGATCATGCCGTACGACAGCGCGTTCAGCGCCTTGGGCCGGTTCAGGGTCATCAGGCCCAGGCCGTCTTTTACTTCGAACAGGATTTCCGACTCAGCCAATTCCAACTCCAAATCCGGTGTCATCCCGAGCGTAGCGAGGGATCTTTAACTGCCCCGAAAGATCCCTCGCTACGCTCGGGATGACACGATGTGTATCAACCCATCAATAACCTTCGCGAGATGATCACACGCATGATCTCGTTGGTGCCCTCGAGGATCTGGTGCACGCGCAGGTCGCGCAAATAACGCTCGATGGGGAAATCCTTCAAGTAGCCGTAGCCGCCATGCAATTGCAGCGCATCGTTGACGACGCGAAAGCCCGTGTCGGTCGAGAGACGCTTGGCCATTGCCGCGGCCTGCGTCGCCTCCGGCGACTTGGCATCGAGCAGCGAGGCCGCCCGCCAGATCATCAGCCGTGCAGCGTCGAGGTCGGTCGCCATGTCGGCCAGCTTGAACTGCGTCGCCTGGAAGTCGGCCAGCGGCTTGCCGAACTGCTTACGCTCGACCACGTAGCGCGACGCCGTCTCCAGGCAGGCGCGTGCCCCGCCCACCGAGCAGGCGCCGATGTTGATGCGTCCGCCGTCCAGACCCATCATCGCGATCTTGAAGCCGTGCCCTTCCGGGCCAAGGCGGTTCGCGACCGGCACCTTGCAGTTCTCGAAAATCACCGCCGCCGTCGGCTGGCTGTTCCAGCCGAGCTTGTTCTCCTGCTTGCCGAACGACAGACCCGGTGTCTCAGCCTCGACAACGAGGGTCGAGACACCGCCCGCTCCCGGCCCGCCGGTCCGCAGCATGACGACATAGATATCGCTGCGCCCGCCGCCGGAGATGAAGGCCTTGGTGCCGTTCAGGATGTAGTGGTCACCGCGCAACTCGGCGCGCGTGGCAAGGGCGGCTGCGTCCGACCCCGCCCCGGGCTCGGTGAGGCAGTAGCTCGCAAAATGCTCCATCGAGCAGAGCCTGGGCAGGAAACGCCGGCGCTGCTCGTCGTCGCCGAAGCCGTCGATCATCCAGGCGGCCATGTTGTGGATGGAGATATAGGCCGCCGTGCTGGGGCACGCCGACGCCAGCTCCTCCATGATCAGGGCAGCGTCGAAACGGCTGAGCCCACTGCCACCGACATCGTCGCGGACGTAGATCCCACCGAAACCGAGCGCCGCCGCCTCGCGTAAGGTTTCCACCGGAAAGATCTTCTCGGCATCCCAGCGCGCGGCATGGGGCAGCATCCGCTCGGTCGCGAACTGGCGCGCCGTATCGCGGAAAGCCTGCTGGTCCTCGGTAAGGTTAAAATCCATGCGCGCGGGATCATATCGGGGGACCCACCGCAGTCAAACAAAGCAGGCAAACAAGCCGCATTGCGGGCTTTCCCGGTTCGCGCGATAAGGCCACTCATGCCCAAGCGCTTCACGACCCTCGGCCACTACCCCACCACCCGGCTTCGCCGCAATCGCGGCGAGGACTGGTCACGACGCCTGATCGCCGAGAACAGGCTCTCGGTCCATGACCTGATCTGGCCGGTGTTCGTGCAGGAGGGCAGCAAGTCGCGCACGCCGGTCGAGTCCATGCCGGGCGTCGACCGTCTCTCGATCGATCTTTTCGTCGAGGCCGCCAAGGAAGCGCGCGATCTCGGCATCCCCGCCATCGCGATCTTCCCCGAGACCGATCCCAGGGCGAAGACACCCGACGCGCGTGAGGCCTACAACCCGGGCAACCTCGTCTGCCGCGCCACCTCAGCCGTGAAGAAGGCCGTGCCCGGCATCGGCATCATGACGGACGTGGCGCTCGATCCCTTCAACAGTGACGGCCACGACGGCATCGTGCGCGACGGCCGGATCCTGAACGACGAATCGGTCGAGGCGCTGGTCAAGCAGGCCATCGTGCAGACCGAGGCCGGCGCCGACATCCAGGCGCCCTCGGACATGATGGACGGCCGCATCGGCGCTATCCGCAAGGCGCTCGACGTCAAGGGCTACCAGCATGAGCAGATCATGTCGTATGCCGCCAAGTACGCCTCGGCCTTCTACAACCCCTTCCGCGATGCCATCGGCAGCTCGGGCGCGCTGAAAGGCGACAAGAAGACCTACCAGATGGACTACGCCAACTCCGACGAGGCGCTGCGCGAAGTGGGCTTCGACATCGAGGAAGGCGCCGACATGGTCATGGTGAAACCCGGCATGCCCTATCTCGACGTCGTGCGCCGCGTGAAAGATGCCTTTGGCGTGCCGACCTACGCCTACCAGGTGAGCGGCGAGTACGCGATGCTGCGGGGTGCCGCCGACCGCGGCTGGCTCGACTGGAACAAGGTGCTGATCGAAACGCTGACCGGCTTCAAGCGCGCCGGATGCGACGGCATCCTGACCTACGGCGCGGTCGACGCGGCGCGTTTGCTCAAGTCGACATGATAGAGCGGCCTTCGGCCCGGCTGGTCCTGCTCGATCCGCAGGACCGCCTTTTCCTGTTCAATGTCCACGACCCGAAAGTGTTCGATCCGGCGAACCCGTTCTTCGATCCCTTCTGGGTGATGATCGGCGGCATGGTCGATCCCGGCGAGGATTTCGCCGAGGCCGCCGTCCGCGAGGCGCGCGAGGAGACCGCCCTTGTCGTCACCGGCGACGTGCGCTGGGTATGGACGCGCGAGCGCCGCATGAGCTGGCGCGGCAAGGACGTCCTGCACAGGGAGCGCTTCTTCCTCGCCCGCACCACCACGACCGAGGTCGACACCTCCGGCCTCGACGAGAAGGAACGAAGCTGGACGCGCGGCCATCGTTGGTGGACGCCGGACGAGATCGCCATGTCGAGCGAACGCTTCGAACCGCTCGACCTCGGCGTTCGCCTGAAGTCTTTGCTGCGTGACGGCCCACCGAAAGAACCGATCGTCCTCGCCTGATCCAGCCCGGGATCAACGCGGTCCAGCCGGCGTCCCGGCGCTGAGCATCTTCCGAACCTCGGCAAAAGCCATCATGTCGCCCATCCAGGCGAACGAGCCCTGCTCCTTCATCGCCCGTCCGGCGCTGACGAATGTCGCGAGGGCCAGGCGGGAGAGAGCGCCGCCGACGCTGATCCGCTTGACGCCGGCGTCGGATAGTTGCGCGGCCGTGGTGGCCGGATCGAGCCAGCCGGTGACGACGTTGAACGGTCGTTTCAGGGCGCTCGTGACGTGGCGTACCTCGTCGAGACTGCGCAAGCCCGGCGCGTAAAGCACGTCGGCGCCGGCGGCTTCATAGGCTTGTAGCCGGCGGATGGTGGCGGCCATGTCGTTCCGACCATGCAGCAGGTTCTCGGCCCTCGCCGTGAGCATGAAGGGCACCGGCAGCGAATGGGCAAGATCGGCCGCAGCCCGCACCCGCGCCACCGCCAGATCGAACTCGTAGATCGGGTTCTTGGCATCGCCGGTAGAATCCTCGATCGAGCCGCCGACGGCACCGGCCTCGGCGGCAAGGCCGATCGCCTCGGCCGCCGCGGCAGGCTCATGGGCAAAGCAGTTCTCCAGATCGACATTGACCGGCAGGTCCGTTGCCTCGGCGATCGCCCGGCAATTGGTGATCACCTCCGCCCGGCTGACGGCACTGTCGGCGCGGCCGAGCATGTTGGCGAGGCCGAGGCTGGTGGTGGCCAGCGCCTCGAAGCCCAGCGCCGCCAAAAGCTTCGCGGTACCGGCGTCCCACGGATTGGGGATGATGAAGGCGCCGGGCCGCTCGTGCAGGGCGCGGAAGGCCGCCGCTTTCTCCGCTTGGCTGCGCATTGCATGTCTCCTCGTTCGGGTGAAATCGGTCGCCCGAACTTCGTTGCTGCGCTGTCCATTGTAAAATGCATAGTTCTTTCAATTCTCATCTGGATTCCTGATCCATGAACATCGAAGAGATTCAGACCTTCGTCGCCATCGCTGAGCTTGGCGACTTCACCCAGGCCGGACGCCGACTGCATCGCTCGCAGCCCGCGATCAGCCGCCGCCTCGGCCTCCTGGAGGACGAGCTGGGTGCGCCGATGTTCGACCGCATCCGCGGTCGCGCCCGATTGACCGAGGCGGGCCGCGCCTTCCTGCCTCATGCCGAAGCGGCGTTGGCGGCCCTCAAGGACGGCCGCGAGGCGGTCCATGGTCTCAAGACCGGGATGCGGGGCGCGATCTCTCTGGCCTTGGTCGGCACCCTTGCCGACACCCATATCGTCGATGTACTGCGCCAGTTCGCGCGACGCTCGAAGGACGTGCGCCTCGAACTTCGCACCGCCTCCAGCGCCGAAGTGACCAGCCTGGTGCGGCGCGGTGAAGCCACGCTCGGCCTGCGCTATTTCGCCAGCGACCGGCCGGAACTGGTCTCGCTCGATGCCGGCGGCGAAGCGATGCTGGTGGTCGCCGCCCCCGACCATCCCCTGGCCGGACGCCGCCTACGCCATGCCCGCGCGCTGCAAGGCGAGCGCTGGATCGGCTTTCCGCCGGCGCCCGACGAACGAGATTCCTCGGGCCACGTGCTCGCACGCCAGTTGATCCGCGCCGGGCTGGATGCGGCCGACGTTACCCTGATCGACAGCCTGACGGCCCAGAAGCGTCTCGCCCAGGCGGGCTTCAGCCTGGCGCTGGTGCCGGAAAGCAGCGTGCGCGATGAATTACGACGCGGCACCCTGGTGGCCCTCGATATCGCCACGATGCGGACCATCATCCCGATCACCGCCATTCACCGCCGTACCGGCTATCTCAGTCCGGCCGCCAAGGCGTTGCTGGCGCTGCTGACCCGCGGCTAACGGCGGCGGCGTTCCTCGTCTTCCCGTTTGCGCCTCTCCTGTTCGGCCGACGCGCCGCGATAGGCGCGCCACGCGAGGACAAGGGCAACCAGGGAGCAGGCGACGCCCACGATCATTGTCATCGGTTCCAGGTCAGTCATGTTCGAGGAACCTCGCGATCACGGTATCGCTCCAGGGCTGGTCGCTGCCGACGCCGTGGAAGCCGACATGACCTCCGGACTCCGGCAGCAACGGCACGAGTGCCTTGTTGGCCGCCCAGTCGTAGCCACGATAGAGGTTGTCCGGTATCCAGGGATCGTCGCCCGCCGCCAGCATCAGGGTCGGCACGCGGATGTCCGCCATGAAACGCACCGGCTTGCAGCGCTCGTAGTAGTTTTCCGCGCTGCCGAATCCGTAGTGCGGGGCGATGAAGACATCATCGTATTCCCACACCGAGCGTGAATTCATGATCGCCGCGCGTTCGTTGGCGGACAGCATCGCGCCCTCGCCCGTCGCCTCGATCTTCATCTGGCTCAGGAGGTGGTGATGATAAATCCGGTTGCGCGCCCGCATGATGTTGCGGCAGGTGACGGCAAGATCGATCGGGGCGCAGACACTGGCGGCCGCCTTCAGGGGCGACGAAGCCCCCTCCTCACCGAGGTATTTCAGCAGCATCGCGCCGCCCAGCGAGTAGCCCACCGCCGCCAGCCCATCCTGCGTGAGGTCGGCCGGCAGCAGCGACAGCAGCGTGCGGAAATCCTGGCTGCGACCGGCATAGTAGTGCCCGCCGCACAAAGCCCGTGAAGGACCCGCGCCGCGCAGGTTGAGGCGCAGCACGCGATGGCCCCGCTCGAGCAGCAGCCGCGCCTGGCTGAGGATATAGAGACTGTCCTCGCTGCCGGTCAGGCCATGGATCAGCAGCACCAGAACCGCTCCGGCCCTGGGCACCGCCGGCCGGTGCAGCGTGGCCAGCAGCGTATCGCCGGTGCCGTCAGTCAGCGCAAAGCGCAGCCGCTCGCCGGCATGAGGTGCCAGGTCGACGGCAGCGCCGCGCAGGCGGTTCGCCATCGTCTGCAGGTCGCCGCCCCACCAGGGAAAGCGCGGACGGAAGGGCGGGAGATCGAAGCTCACGCGTCCATAGTAGCAATCCGCTCGACGAATTTCTCCACCGCAAGATCGCACCAGGGCTTCCGGCTCGCATCGCCGTGGAAGCCGATGTGGCCGCCGGTCGGCGGCATGACGGGCAGCAGCCAGGGATTGTCGGTCCATTCGAAGGCACGATAGTGCTCGATTGGAATCCACGGATCGTCGCACGCTGCCAGCACCATGGTGGGCACGCGGATCTCCGGCATGAAGCGCACCGGCGCGCAGAGGTCGTAGTAGTCATCGGCGCCGCGGAAGCCGTAACGCGGTGCGATGAAATGCTCATCATGATCCCACACCGTGCGTGCCGCCTGCACGATGGCACGCTCCTCCGGCGAGATTCTGGCGCCATCAGCCAGGGCTTCGGCCTTCATGCCGTTCAGGATGTAGTTGTGGTAGAGCCAGTTGCGCGGCTTGCGCATGTGTTGGCCGGTTCCGGCAAGATCGATCGGCGCACAGATCGTGGCGGCGCCACGCAGCGGCGAGAATGCCCCGTCCTCACCCAAATATTTCAGCAGCATGGCGCCGCCCAGCGAGTAGCCGACCGCGACGATGCCGTTGTCCGTCAGCTCCTCGGGAATCTGCCAGAGGACGCGTCGGAAATCCGCCGTGCGGCCGACATGATAGTGCTCCCCGCAATAGGGCCGAGAGGGCCCGGCACCGCGAACGTTCAGTCGCAACACGCGATATCCGCAGTCCAGTAAGTGCCGCGCCGCGCTCAGGATGTAGGGGCTGTCCTCGCAGCCGGTCAGGCCGTGCAGGAGCAACACCAGTGGCCGGTCGCCGACTGGCTCCGCCGGCTGATCGAGCATGCCCAGCAGAATGTCACCGGTGCGATCGGCCATGGGAAAGCACAGGCGCTCGCTGCGGTGCGGCGAGAGATCCGACTTGGGCGCGGTCAACTGATTGTAGATGGTCTGCAGGTCCGCTCCCCACCACGGAAAGCGTGGCTTGAACGGCGGCAGGTCGAGGGAATCGATGGACGGGGGCACGACAGATCCGTATTCACAGTTTGCTCGACATGAAAACGCAAGGCTCTTCTAGAGGTTCCGCGGCGCTGGGCGCGGCCTACGCCATCGCCGCCGCCGCCATCTTCAGCACTGCCGGCGTCATCGTGCGCCATATCGAGCTGCCCGCCTGGGATGTCTCTTTCTGGCGTTCGGCCTTCCTCGTGATCACGATGTTGCCATTCCTGCTCTGGCAGCAGCGGCGGATCTGGATCGACGTGCGCAGCGCGGGTCCTGCCCTGCTGCTGAGCGCACTGCTGCTTGCCGGCAGTTTCGTGGCGTTCATTCTCGCCCTTGGCCTGGCGCCGGTTGCCAATGTGCTGATCATGTTCGGGGCGACGCCATTCATCACCGCGATCGCCGCCCGCCTCTTCCTTGGCGAGAAGCTGCACAGCCATACCATCCTCGCCATGGCGGTGGCCGTGGTGGGGCTTGCAATCAGCGTTGCCGGCTCGCTGCAGGCCGGCGCGCTGGCCGGCATGGCGGTGGCCTTCATCGTCGTGCTCTGCATGAGCGGCAACTATGTGGTCGTCCGCCATCGCCGCGACGTCGGCATGGCGCCGGCGATCTGGCTGGCCGGCGTGATATCGGGGCTGGTCGCACTCCCCTTCGCCCATCCCGAAACGGTCATGTGGTCCCAGGTGCCGTGGCTGCTGGCGCTCAGTCCCGGCCAGCTTGCCGGCGGCCTGCTGCTCTACATGGCGAGCCTCAAGCGCATTCCCGCGGGCCGCGCCGCCTTGCTCGGCCTGCTCGAACTAGTCCTGGGTCCGGTCTGGGTATGGCTGTTCGATGGCGAAAAGCCGGACGACCTCACCTTGATCGGCGGCAGCATCGTCATTGCCGCCGCCGCGGCCAACGTGTGGCTGGATTCGCGGCGCCCCGCTGGCTAGGACTGGGGACATGAGAACCGTCACATCGGCGGTCGCTGCCGTCTTCGTGCTGCTGGGAGCGCTGTCGCCACTCCTCGCCGAACCGATCTCCTCGCTCGCCGACGGCCGCACCGGACGCATCGAGTTTCGCTCCGAGACGCCGAGCGGGCCGACCGAACTTGTCCGCCGGACCTATCCGGCGGCCGGATCGGTTGTCGTCGGTACGCTGGCCATGCCGCATACCGCTGACCGCAGGACGCCGGCGATGGTCATCGCCCATGGCAGCGGCGGCATCCTCCCGGGCCGCGAGGATACCTGGGCGGCACGCCTCAACGCACTCGGCATCGCCACCTTCGTGGTCGACAGTTTCACGCCGCGCGGCCTGCAGTCGACGTCGCGCGATCAGAGCCGGCTGTCGACGATGGCCAATCTGGCCGATGCGCTTGCCGCCTTGCGCCTCCTCGCGACCCACCCCCGCATCGACCCTGCGCGGATCGGCTTCATGGGTTTCTCGCGGGGCGCCCAGGTCGCCCTCTACGGCGCCCTGGAACCGCTGCGCCGCGGCATGATCGACGGCGATCTCCGCTTTGCCGCCCACGTCGCGCTCTACCCTTCCTGCAGCATTCCCTATCGCGCGGAGCGGCTGAGCCGCGCGCCGATCCTGATGCTGCTGGGCGGCGCCGACGACTACACACCGGCAGCCGCTTGCCGCGACTATGCCGCCTGGTTTGCCGCCAAGGGTGTCCCGGTCCAGGTCATCGCCTACGAAGGCGCGTATCACGACTTCGACATCGCCGACCCGCCGCGCTTCCTGCCGGCCCTGCAAAGCGCCCGTGGATGCAAAGCGGAGGTCGATGTCGACGACGGTGTGGTGCGCCGGCTCGACACCGGCGAGGCGCTCCGCGACCCGACGACCATTTCCGCCTACTTCCGCACCTGTATGCAGCGCGGTGCGACCATGGGCGGCGATACCGCGGCACTTGCACGCGCCGAACAGGATGTCGCCATGTTTCTTCGCAATGCCTTCAAGCTCCCGGTGCGATGAATGGCCGTCATGACCGGCTGGATTTGCGGCGGATCACTGGCTAAGAACGGAACATGACCCAGAACGCTAAAGGCCCCCTGTCGGGCATCCTCGTCGTCGACCTCTCCCGCATCCTGGCCGGCCCCTACTGCACCCTGCTGATGGCCGAGATGGGCGCGCGGGTGATCAAGGTCGAGCCACCCAAGGGCGGTGACGATGCACGTGCCTACGGGCCCTTCGTCAACGGCAAGTCGACCTATTTCGCCTCAGTCAACCGCGGCAAGGAAAGCATCGCCCTCGACCTCAAGAGCGAGGCCGACCGGAAGACCTTCGAGAAGCTGCTCGAGAAGGCCGACGTGGTGGTCGAGAACTTCCGCCCCGGTACGATGGAGAAGCTGGGCTACGGCTGGGAGACGCTGCATCAGAAGTATCCCAAGCTGATCTACGCCGCGGCGTCGGGCTTCGGCCACTCAGGCCCCAATTCCAAGGACCCGGCCTACGACATGGTCATGCAGGGCATGGGCGGCATCATGAGCATCACCGGCAACGAGGGCCAGCCGCCCTCGCGTGTCGGCATGTCGATCGGCGACATCGGTGCCGGGCTCTACACCGCAGTCGCCGTCAACGCCGCCCTCGTCCACCGGCTCAAGACCGGCGAATCCACCAAGGTCGACATCGGCATGTTCGACTGCCAGCTGGCACTGCTCGAGAACGCCATCATGCGCTACACGGTCGAGGGCGAGATCCCCGGCCCGCTCGGCGCCCGTCATCCCACCATCACGCCGTTCCAGGCCTTCAAGACTTCCGACGGCGCGATCATCATCGCCGCCGGCAACGACGGTCTCTTCATCAAGACCTGCGAGGCGCTCGGCCGGTCCGATCTCTCGGCGAGCCCCGACTACAAGACCAATGCGCTGCGCCAGAAGCACCACAAGAATCTCGAGCATGAGATCGAGTCGGTTCTGAAGGCCAACACGACCGACCACTGGATCGCGGTCGTGTCCAAGGCCGGCGTGCCGTGCGGGCCGATCAACAACATCGCCCAGGCGCTGGAGCACCCACAGGTGGCGGCGCGTAACATGGTGGTCGAAGTTCCCGACGGCAGCGGCGGCACGCTCAAACTCGCCGGCAATCCGATCAAGATGTCGGCCTTCGCCGACCCGCCGACGCGGCCCCCGGCGCCCGACCTCGACGGCGACCGCCAGGCCATCCTGTCCTACGTCGGCGGCTAGACCGTGCGGGCGTCCTCGCGATGATCATGCGTCGCCTCGGCACCGGCCTGCTGAAGTTCCTGGCGGGCACGGCGCTCGCGATCCTGGTCTTCCTCACCGGCGCCTACTTCCAGGTGCGCGGCGCTCTGCCGCCTTATAGCGGCCATATCGAGGCCGCCGGGCTAAAAGCCCCGGTCGAGATCCTGCGCGACAAGAATGCCGTGCCGCACATCATCGCCGGCTCCATCGAGGATGCCGCCTTCGGCCTCGGCTACGTCCACGCCCAGGATCGGTTCTGGCAGATGGAGCTGATGCGCCGCCTGGGCCAGGGACGTCTCTCCGAGATCATCCCACCAAGGGTGATCGGCGCCGGCTTGATCGACACCGACCGGACCATGCGCGGACTCGGCATCTACCGTCAGGCCAGCGAAAGCGTGAACGCACTCTCGCCCGGCACACGCACCCTGCTCGAATCCTACGCCGCCGGCGTCAACGCCTGGCTGGCTGACGACGACCAGCAGTTCGGCCTCGAACTCACCCTCATCAAACTGCTGTCGGGTGGCCGCTACCGGCCCGATCCGTGGCGGCCCGCCGATTCGCTGGTCTGGGCCAAGCTGATGGCGCTCGGCCTCGACGGCAACTGGCGTGCTGAGCTGCTGCGTCTCAGGCTCGCGCAGAAGATCGGCGATGCCGGCGTAAAATTCCTGATCGAGCCGTCGGGCGACAATGCGGACGCCACGCTGGCGATCGTGCGGGCGGCAACGCAGGGCATCGACCTCGACCGGCTCTATCGCGGCACCGACAACATCGCCACGCGCAAGCGCGAGGCTTCGAACGAATGGGTACTGTCGGGCGCGCATGCGGTGTCGGGCAAGCCGTTGCTCGCCAATGATCCGCATCTCGCCCTCACTTTCCCCGGCATCTGGTATCTCGCGCGCCTGATCGGGCCCGGCTTCGACATCCGTGGCGCCTCCTCGCCCGGCTCACCCGCCATCGTGCTCGGCCACAACGGCACGATCGGCTGGGGCTTCACCACCACCAACCTCGACAGCCAGGATCTGTTCGTCGAGCGCGTCGATCCGACCGATCCCAGCCGCTACATCACGCCCGATGGTGCGCGGCCGTTCGCGGTCCGCGACGAGACGATCAACGTCCTGTGGGGTGATCCCGTGCCGCTCCGCGTGCGCCAGACCCGGCATGGCGTGGTGATCGACGATTTCATCGCCCGCCGCGCCGACGAGCCGAACGCGGCCAGCCTCACCCCGGCCGGCCACGTGCTGGCGCTGCAGGCGACCGCTCTCGACGGCGCCGATACGTCGGCCGAAGGCTTCGCCCGCCTCGGCCTTGCCCAGAACTGGGACGAATTCCTGACGGCGGCGCGCAAGATCGTCTCGCCGATGCAGAACATCGTCTATGCCGACACCGCCGGAAACACCGGCCTGATCTCGCCGGCGCGCGTGCCGATGCGACGCAAGGGCGACGGTTCGATGCCGGTGCCGGGCTGGACGGGCGAATACGACTGGGCGGGCTTCGTGCCCTTCGACGCCCTGCCCCGCGCCTACAACCCGGCCAGCGGCATCCTGGTCAACGCCAACGCCCGCGTGGTGTCGGATTACTATCGCTACTTCATCACCCGCGACTGGGCCGAGCCTTACCGTCAGCGCCGTGCCGGCCAGCTTCTGCGCGAGGTCGAGCGCCATCCGGTCTACGGCATGATCGTGATCCAGGCCGACAATCTTTCGCTCGATGCCGTCGACATGGTGCCAGTACTGCTCAAGTCGGCGCCGCGTAACCCGCGGGCGGTGAAGGTGCACGACCTGCTCGGCCGGTGGAACCACTTCATGCTGGCGAGCCGGGCGGAGCCGCTGATCTACACCGCCTGGATAACCGAACTGCAGCGCGGCCTGATGGCCGACGAGCTGGGCGACGAACTCTACAAATCGCTGTCCGCGCCCAACGTGCCGCTGATGATGCGCATCCTGCGCGAACAGCCGGGTTGGTGCGACGACGGCGGCACGCGCGTGACCGAAACCTGCGACGACATCATTGCCCGCTCGCTCGAGCGGGCGCTCGACGGCATCGTGCGCCTGCAGGGTCCCGACATCGACACGTGGCAGTGGGGCCGCGAGCACCTCGCGGTCCATCGCCATCCGCTGTTCGACGGCGTGCCGCTGCTGCGCGACCTCGCCTCAGTGCGCTTTCCGTCCGACGGCGGCGCGCAGACACTCAATCGGGCGCAACCGTCATATCTCGGGCCACGGCCGTTCGATGCCGTGCACGGCGCCGGCTACCGTGCTGTCTACGATTTCGCCGATCTCGAGAACAGCCGATTCGCCATCCCCCTGGGCCAATCGGGCAATATGCTGTCGCCGTGGGCGCGCAACTTCGTCGACCGCTGGCAGGCCCTGAAATACATCGAGATCGGCGGCACCCGCGCCGAAGCAGCGCGCACCGCCATCGGCACGATCACGCTCGCGCCGCCTGTACGCTAGAGGTCACGCCGTCGGCACCGGCGGCGCTTCCCGCTTCACCATCAGCTTGTCGATACGCCGGCCATCCATGTCCACGACCTGGAAGCGCCAGGATTCGTGGATGAACCATTCTCCGGCTTCGGGCAGATGGCCGAGTTCGGCAAGGGCAAAGCCCGCGATGGTGTGGAACCGGATCTTGGCCGGCGGCTTGACACCCAGGCGCTCGAAGATGTCGTGGGCAGCCGCCATGCCGTCGATGAGGAACGTGCCGTCGTCGCAGGCCACCAAGTCGGGTTGCTCGCCGTCCTGGTCGGGCAGATCGCCGGCCAGCGCTTCCAGCAGGTCGGACTGGGTGACGATTCCCTCGACACCGCCATACTCGTCGACGACAACCGCCAGTCGCACTGGCGCCTGCTTGAACTGCTCGAGCACCTTGAAGATCGGCATGCTCTCGTGGACCATGAGGGGCCGGCCCACAGCAGCCAGCACGTCGAGCTCGCAGCCGCCCAGCACCTGGGCGAGCAGTGTCCTCTTGGCGACCACGCCCAGCAATTCGTCGATGCCGCCGCGCCCGACGAGCAGCTGCTCGTGTCGGCTTTCGAGGATGTCCTTCAAAATCTCCTGGCGATCGTCGTTGGCGTCTATCCAGTCGACCTCGGTGCGTGGCGTCATGATATCGCCGACGCGCCGGTTTCCGATATCGAGCGCCCGCACGACCACTTCCTGCTGCGTCTCCTGCAGGAGGCCGGCTTCCTGGCTTTCCGCCACCAGAAGCTTCAGCTCGCCGGCCGAATGCAGAGATGCCTCGCCGGTTCCGGCCTGCAGGCCGCAGTGGCGGAGCACGAGGTTGCCAAGCCCGTTGAGGACGGTGATCGCCGGGCTGAGCAGCCAACGGAACAGGGACAGCGGGCGCACGATCCACAGCGCCGTGGCCTCGCTGCGCTGCAGAGCGAGGCTCTTTGGCGCCAGTTCCCCCAGCACGATGTGCAGAGCGGTGATGACGAAGAACGAGATCGCCACGGCGATGGCATAGGCGCTGACACCGGCCAGCGATCCAATGCTGCCGGCCAATGCGGGCTCGATCAGATGCGCGATCGCAGGCTCGCCGATCCAGCCCAAGGCCAGAGACGAGATGGTGATGCCGAGTTGGGTTGCCGCGAGATTGGCGTCGAGGCTGGCGAGCGCACGCTCCAGGGCCTTGGCGTTCATCCTTCCGGCGGCAACCAGTTCGACCACGCGGCTGCGGCGCACCGCAACGAGGGAGAATTCGGCCGCTACGAAAAAACCATTGGCCGCAACAAGAACGAGTACGGCCAGCAGGCCACCAAAATCGGACATGGTACTTCTGCTCGCTTCCGCCAGAACGTTAGTCCGCAGCCTACGAGAGTGCCGCGCGGACAGCACGCGCCAAGTCGGCCTTGCGATAGGGTTTGCTCAGGAAGTTGAAAGCTTTGCGGTCCGTACTGTCCAGCACATCATCAGAGAAGCCGGAAGTCAGCAGTACCCGTAGTCTTGGCCAGCGGGCGCCGACGATTCTGGCCAGTGCCGAGCCATCGATCGTGCCCGGCATCACGACGTCGGAAAATACCAAGTCGAACTCCGCAGCACTTTGCTCAAGGAGTACCATCGCCTCATCACCACTTTCGACATCGGACACGTGGTAGCCCAAGGACTTCAGCTGTCCTATTACCGTCTCGCGTACGTACTCGTTGTCCTCGACGAAAAGGATTCGCTCGGCTCCACCCGACGTACTGCTGCCGATCACTGGCTTCGCCGGATCAGTGCGCCGTTCCGGCGCCCTTGGCAGCATGAGTCGGACCGTCGTGCCTTTGCCCACGATGCTCTGAAGGCGGATTTCACCGCCCGACTGATGCACGAAGCCATGGACCATGCTGAGACCGAAGCCGATACCGTGGCCAGCCTCCTTGGTCGAAAAGAAAGGCTCGAACGCCTGCGCCAGGGTCTCCTTGTCCATCCCGGTTCCGGTATCGGTTACCTCGATGAGAATACCGTCGGCCGCCGGCGTTTCTGCCGTGTCGGTCGAGGTGTTGCGTGCCACAATGTTGAGCGTGCCGCCGCCGGGCATGCCCTCGCATGCGTTGTTGACCAATTTGGTAATGGCACTCACTGCTGTCCGGTTAAAAAGAGAACAGATTCAATTGGTTGCCGATGGCGACGTCATCGGAGCTGGGATGATTGGCTGAAAAGGCTTGTTGCAAGGGCATCTTCTCGAAAAGCGTGAGCGAGAATATCTGTAGCAAAGTGTAGAGCGA
>CANJHI010000010.1 GCA_947474005.1 Alphaproteobacteria bacterium
CGACCTTTCGCTCAAGGTGTTTCCGTGGGCGCATTTTCGCAAGGCCAAAGCCGCCGTGAAGATGCACACGCAAATCGACCTGCGCGGCAATATCCCGTCATTTTGAAGTGGTCCCGGTTGTCTGAACAGATTTTCCGCGTCGATAAGTGGAGCGTCTGCCGAGGTTAGGCTGCCACGCGGATTGGCAACAATGTGTAGTAGGCTTGATCTGGTGTTGTACTGTCGGTCTTTCAATATTGCCGCTAGCTCCAGAATGCAATTGGATCTTCAGACATCTAGTGCTCGATTCCTTTGCAATTCGACTACGCAGCCCTACACAATCGGAACGAACCAGACGGAGCTACGAATTCTACCGAAAGTATGAATGATCATAGTCAAGCCAAGTCGAACTTTCACCCAGTGATTCGTCACCATCCGGTGGTCGTCTATTCAAGTAGCCAGCGCGATTATATCAGCAGGCTGACTTCACCTCCGCACCACCGGCAACACCTGCTCCGCGACAAGTTTCTTGCTCACCGCCGCATCCTCCGCCGAGGCGCCGCGCATGCCGCCGCTGATCGCCACCTTGTCGAGGCCGAGCGCCTTTAGCGCGCGCAGGCGCTCGATGCAGCGGTCGGGCGTGCCGACGATGGCGAAGCGGTCGACGAAATCGTCGGTCAGCGTGCCGGCCTGGCGCGAATCGCCGCGGGTGTGGGCCTTCATGTCGTAGTTGGTGACCAGCATCTCGAGTTGCTCGCGGTCCTTGGCCGAGACCGGGCCGTTGGCCTTGCCGTGCATCACCGAGAAGCGCGCGAAGGTCGTGAGACCGCCGCGCACCAGGCCGCGCGCGGCATCCATGTCGCCGTGGCAGCCGAGGTTCACATAGGCGCCGAAGGCGATGCCGTCGGGATCGAGGCCAGCGTCCTGGCGGGTTTTCTTTGCGAGCGCGATGCCCCACGCCAGCCGCTCGGTGTCGGCGCCGAGGGTGAACATCACCCGCTCGGCATGCAGCGCGGACATGGCGATCACCTTGGGGCCGCTGGCGGCGACCTCGACCGGCACCTTGGTGCTGCCCTTGGCTCCAGTCTTCAGACCGTCGGCGATCCAGCCGATACGGCTGGCCGGCGGGGCGTCGTGCAGATGCAGGCCCGCGAGCGGTGGCGCCGCCTCGTGCGGGATGTCGATCTCGTCGAAGCTCACCGATTCGCCCGCGAGGTAAGGGCTCGTAAGAGAATAAACGAATCGTGATTTGTCGATTTCAGAAGATATGGGATTCTCAGAGTGAGGATAACACCCTATCTTGGGAGAATGATTGACGTTGAGGCGATCCGGCAACGATTTTCCGCGGTCTCCCCCTTTCTCGATGAACGGGGCCGTCGGCTTTTGGCAGCGGCTGAGGCACGGGCTGCCGGCTATGGCGGCATCGCGGCGGTGACGGCGGCGACCGGTGTAGCGGCGAGTACGATCGGGCGCGGCTTGCGCGATCTGCGCGAGACGGCGATGTCAGCGCAGCTTCGGCGCGCGGGCGGTGGGCGCAAGGCCAATATAGCCAAGGATGCGACGCTGCTGAGCGATTTAGCCGCGCTGGTCGAGCCGAGCGAGCGCGGCGATCCGCAGTCGTCGCTGCGCTGGACGTGCAAGAGCCTGCGGCGCCTGGCGCGGGAACTTCAGGGGCAAGGTCATCAAGCGAGCCACACGTTGGTCGGTGAGCTGCTCGATGACATGGGCTTCAGCCTCCAAGGTAATAGCAAGACGCAGGAAGGCTGTAGCCATCCCGATCGCGACGCGCAGTTTTGCTACATCGACGCCGCGGCGAGGGCAGCACTGGCCGACAACGAGCCGGTGATCTCGGTCGACACGAAGAAGAAGGAACTGGTCGGCAACTTCAAGAATGGCGGCCGCGAATATCGTCCGGCCGGTGATCCCGAAAAGGTCCGGGTCCACGACTTCCTGATCAAGGACCTCGGCCGCGCGGTGCCGTATGGCGTCTACGATCTCGCCGCCAATGCCGGCTGGGTCAATCTCGGGATCGACCACGATACCGGAGCCTTCGCCGTGCACAGCATTCGTCGCTGGTGGCGCGACATGGGGCGCGCCCGCTATCCCGAGGCAACCCGGCTGCTGATCACCGCCGATGGCGGTGGCAGCAACGGATCGCGCCTGCGTTTGTGGAAGCGGGAGTTGCAAACACTGGCCAACGAAATCGGCATCGCAATCACCGTCCATCACCTGCCGCCTGGCACCAGCAAGTGGAACAAGATCGAGCACCGCCTGTTCTCTTTCATCAGCCAGAACTGGCGCGCCAAGCCCCTCGTCAGCTATCGTGTCATCGTCGACTTGATCGCCGCTACCACCACCACGACCGGCCTCACCGTGCGCTGCGAGATCGACGACAACGTCTATCCAAAAGGTGTCGCCGTCTCGAACGCCGAGATGGCGGCAATCAACCTCTCTCGCCACCAATTCCACGGCGATTGGAACTACACCATCGCCCCGAACTCATCGTAAGATAGAGCGATTATTCCTTAACGAGCCCTAAAGCTGAAGGTGGCGCAGGTAGCGTTCGAACTGGGCGAGCCGCGCCGGCGCGCGGCCGAGATGGGCGAGTGCGGAGTCTCCGCGGCCGATGCCGAGCACGGCACGGCCGTTGGAGATGCGGTTGACGCTGGCGATGGCGGTGGCGGTCGCCGCGGCATGGCGGGTGACCGAGTTGGTGACGCCGGTGCCGAGGCCAATGCGCGTGGTGACGGTCGCCGCGAGCGCCAGCGAGACGTAGGGATCGCCGGAGAGGTTCTGCGAATCGACCACCAGCATGCCGTCCCAGCCGGCCGCCTCGATCTCCTGCGCGGTGCGCGCCGCGCCGCGCGCCGACGCGACGCCCGTGGTCCAGAGTTGCACGTTTCGTCCCCTTCTTCTTAAAACGGTCGCATTGCCGCCCCACATGAAGCCGGTGACCGGCCCGGAAAACAAGCTCCTCGAAGGACCCATCCTTCGTTCATTGCTGACGCTCGCCGTGCCGATCGTGGCCGCGAACATCCTGCAATCGGCCTACCAGATCATCGATGCCTTCTGGGTGGGGCGGTTGGGCGGCGCGGCGGTTGCCGCCGTATCGCTCAGCTTTCCCGTGATGTTCCTGATGTTCGCGGTCGGCGCCGGCCTGTCGATCGCAGGCTCGACGCTCATCGCGCAATATGTCGGTGCGCGGAATGAGAAGATGGTGGCCCATGTCGCAGGGCAGACCCTGCTGATGGTGGTGCTGGCCTCCCTCGTCCTGGGAACGGTCGGCTATTTCACGGCACCCTCGCTGCTTCGCCTCATGGGTGTTGCCCCTGACGTCTACCCCGGCGCGCTCGGGTTCATGCGCGTGTCCTTCATCGGGCTCGTCTTCAATTTCACCTTCTTCGTCTTCCAGGCGATCATGCGCGGCATCGGCAAGCCGATGCTGCCGGTCTACATCGTGCTGGGCACGGTCTGCCTGAACTTCGTCCTGGATCCGCTGCTGATCTTCGGCTGGGGTCCGGTCCCGGGTTACGGCGTCATGGGGGCGGCGATCGCAACGCTGGCCACCCAGAGCATCGCCGCCGTCATCGGCATCGTCATCCTGCGCCTGGGGATGCACGGCATTCACGTGCGGCGCCGCGATTTCATTCCCGACCTCGGCTACATCAAGCGTGCCTTCTTCCTGGGCTTTCCCGCCTCGATCGAGCTGTCGGCCCGCGCGCTGGGGCTGATGGTGATGACCTTCCTGATCGCGAGCTTCGGGACGCTCACGCTCGCGGCCTACGGCGTGGGATCGAACATCCTCCAGGTGGTGACGATCCCGGCCATGGGACTGTCGATGGCCGTTTCCACCCTGGTCGGACAGAATATCGGTGCCGGCAACATCGACCGCGCGGCGCGCATCGGGCAGCTCGGGGCGGCCCTCGGCTTCGGCGGCCTGACGACGCTCGGACTCATCGTCTTTCTGTTCGCCCCCCATCTGGTCGCGTTCTTCGTGCCCAGCGATGCAGGCGTCATCGCCGCGGGTGCGGGCTTCCTGCGCATCATGGCGCTCGCCTGGGGTTTCATGGGCGTGCAGTTCGCACTGACCGGCGTATTCCGGGCGTCGGGCAACATGGTGGTGACCATGGTGCTGACGCTGGTGTCGCAATGGGTTCTTCAGTTTCCCCTGGCCTACGTGCTCTCCAAGCACACCACGCTGGGCGCCGAAGGCATCTGGTGGGCGCTGCCGATCTCGAATGTCGTCACCGCCCTCATCACGATCGGTCTCTACGCCAAGGGCGACTGGAAGAAGAAGCGCCTGATCGAGCCCGAGGAAGAACTCGCCGGCAAGGTCACCGAGGACATCCTCGTCGGTGAGGTGGCGCGATAACGCCGCCTGTTGCCGCTGCAGCCTTTGATGTAAACTCCATTAACATGAGCTGGAAAAAGCGCGCCGAGGGCGCCTACCACCACGGCAATCTGCGCGAGGCTCTGATCCAGGCCGCGCGTGAGTTGATCAAGGAGAAGGGCCCGGCGGGCTTCACCTTCGCCGATGCCGCGCGTTCGGCGGGCGTCAGTCCAGCCGCGCCCTACCGCCACTTCCGCGACCGCGAGGCGCTGCTGGCCGATGTCGCCCGCGAAGGCTTCCAGCGGTTCGAAGCGATGCTCGCCAACGGCTGGAACGGCGGCAAGCCCGACGCGATGACGGCGTTCAACAATGTCGGCAAGGCTTACCTCGCCTTCGCCCGCGCCGAGCCCGCGTATTATGCGGCAATGTTCGAATCGGGCCTGCCACCCGACCTCAGTCCCGACCTGCGCGCCGCCTCGGAGCGGGCCTTCGGCATGCTGCGCACCGCGGCCGACGGCGTGGTGGCGCTTCTGCCGGCCGGCAAACGGCCGCCCGCCTTGATGATGAGCCTGCACATCTGGTCGATGGCGCATGGCATCGCCTCCCTGTTCGGCCGCGGCGACGCCGGGCGCCGGACGCTGCCCATGACCGCCGAGGAACTGCTGGAATCGGCCATGCTGATCTATCTGCAGGGCTTGGGTTTTTCACAGAAGACCTAGGCGACCCCTTGACTCCCTGGGGTCGAATGCCCAATGTAAATGTCGTTAACATTTACATCGTTAACGCTCTCACTGGAGGCCGTAATGACGGGCCTGATGGAAAGACTGGACGACATACCCCGGCCCGCCTGGATCGCCCTGGTGGTCATAAGCTTCATCGTATTCTGGCCGGTTGGCCTCGCCCTTCTCATCTACCTGAAATGGAGTGGACGCATGTTTTGCTCTCGCCACGCCCGCTGGGGCGCCTGGAACACGCCCGACGGCCGCTCCGAAGGCCGCGAGGCGCGCGAGGAATTCCGCGCCTGGCGCCGCCGCCACCGCTGGGGCCGCCAAGGCGGCTCGGGCAACGTCGCCTTCGACGAGTACCGCGAGGAGACGCTGCGCAAGCTCGACGAGGAGCAGCGCGAGTTCCGCGACTTCCTCGACCGGCTGCGCGCCGCCAAGGACCGTGCCGAGTTCGACGACTTCATGGCCGAGCGCCGCAACCGCCCCGAGGCGCCCCAGCCCAGCACGCCGCCGGCGGTCCCGCCCACGGCCTGATCTCTTCTCCCTGATTGGGAGGAACCGATCGCCCGCAACGCCGCCCGCGTTGCGGGCGGTTTCGTGTCAGTAGTCGAGCTTCATCGGCAGGCGATATCTGGCCGCCTGGCGCACGGCTTCCATCAGCGCCGCGAAGCCATGCCGCGCGCGCAGTTCCAGCGGCGCCTCGTCGGAGGGCGACCGGCGAACCCATTCCTTCACCGCAGCGTCGTCGGCCTTCCAGGTCGCGTCGTTGAGATCGGCAAGCTGGCGCCCGAGCAGGGGCACCGAGCCGATGACGATCCGGTGCCCGCCGACGCCTTCGCTCTCGAACGTCAAGGGGAAGTCGCTGGGCAGCCACAGCTCGACGTTGCCCACGAGATGGGAATAGCGCGACCGGAAACCCTCGGCGTTGCTGCGCGCCAGCGCCGGATCGTGTTCCCAGTCGTCGGGCAGGAGGCTGGCGCGGCCGAGCCCGGGATGCTCGGCGTAGGCCGCCCACAGGACCAGGGCGGCGAAACCGCCCCATCCCAGCCGGCCCTTGAAGTGCGGCGCGCCGGGCGTTTCGTCCCAATCGAGCGTTCCGGCGATCGTGTCACCCAGTCTTTCACTCAAGCCGCTACGCCAGGTGAGGATGGCCGGTAGAAGGTGGTCAGGGTTTCTCTCGACGGCCGCGCGTGCGTAGTAATTCGTGAGCGATCCGACATAGACGTCGAGGGCCATGTACGACTGACTCCCCCTGCCAACATCCGACGCCGTGGCGTCCCACTACCCTCAGTTGCTTAATGTATATGTCACTCCCGCGAACATCCGCAACGGTATTTATCCGCGGTCCGACGATCGTCGGCTAATAGTCGAGCTTCATCGGCAGGCGATGTTGGCACGCATACTCCGCCAAGAAGAACATTTCGGAGAAGCCGTACTTCGCCAAGTCCTCAAGTGCGGCATCGCCGGCGGGCGCGTACTCACCCCATCTTTCAATCGTGGCCCTGTCTGCCTGCCACGTCATGTCGTTCAGGGCCTGGAGGTTGGCCCAAAGAGTCGCCGTGGAGCCGAAGGTGACAATGTCGTCATTCGGCGCATTCGCCTTGAAAGTGAAACCGAATGCAGCGGGCAGCCAGAACTCGATGCTGCGTATGACATGTGGGAATAAATTTGTCGCATCGGCGGCTGTCGAGCGTTTGTAGGCCAGATCTTCCCAATGCTCGACGTAGCGCGGCGGCCGCGCCAAGTCGGGATGTTCGACATAGGCAGCCCAGAGAATCAGTGCGCCATAACCACCCCAGCCAGGCCGGCCGGTCATGTAATCTTCATACGACTCGTCCCAGCCCAGCGGTTCAAGGATGTTCTCTCCTAGAGCATCGCTCAAGCTTGCCCGCCAGTCGGCGATCATCGGAAGTATCTTTGCCGGATCCTTTACGGCGTCGTCCTCACCGCGCGTGGAAATGATATGATATTGGAAACCCCGCTCGCGCGCCGCCGCTTGCGCGACGTTTTCCCACTGCCCTGCGTAATACAGCGTGAGCGGTCCGACGTAGACGTCCAGGGCCATACACGTCCTCCATATGATCTTGCTACTTCAGGTAGCATTGTAATATGTATTTTCTTTCAGACGAATATGTGGCGCAATCCCGAAATTATTGCGGCTCGAGATTGAGGCCCTTCACTAGGTCGATCCAGATCGGACCCTGCTCGGCCATGATCTTCTCGAAGAAGGCCTGGTCCTGCGCCGCACGGTCGATGCCGAACGTGTCCAGGATCTTCAGGATACGCTCGCTCTTGCCGGCCTCGACCATCAGGTCGGAGAGCTTCTTCACGATCTCCTTGGGCATCCCGATCGGGCCGACCAGGCAGATGAAGCCCTGCACCTGGAAGGCGACATCGGTCACGCCCTGTTCGTAGAAAGTGCCGACGTCGGGCAGCTTCTTCATCCGCTCCTTGGTCGGCACGGCAATCGCGCGGCCGTTGCCGCTTTGCAGCACGCTGGTGGCGGCCGCATAGCTGCCGCTGCCGCCCTGGATGGCGCCCGACATCACGTCGGTCCACATCGGCGCCTCGCCGCGATAGTGAACGGCCTCCATCTTCAGCCCGTAGTGGCGGTTCAGCGCCTCGACGGCGACGTGGCTGTAGGAGCCCGCGCCGTAGGTGCCGAGGCTGACCTTGTTGTTGCGGGCATACTCGACGAATTCCTTGAGATTCTTGGCCGGCACGTCCTTGTTGATGATCAGCGGCAGGTGCCCCGCGTCCATCCATGAGATCAGGGCGAAGTCCTTGTCCGGGTCGTAGGGCAGCTTCTTGAACAGCACCTTGTTCATGATCATCGTGGTCGAGATCGTCCACATCAGCGTGTAGCCGTCGGGCGCCGCGCTCTTCACCTGCTCAGCGGCGATGGCGCCGCTGGCGCCGGCCTTGTTCTCGACCGAGACCGGCTGGCCAGTCTTCTGCGCGATGAAGTCGCCATAGGCGCGGGCGAAGGTGTCGGTGAGGCCACCGGCCGGATAGCCGACGATGATGCGGATGGGCTTGCTGGGCCAAGATGCCTGGGCGATGGCAGGCACGGACAAGGTGCTGGCCGCGACGGCTGCAGAACCAAAGCGCAGCACTTCACGCCGCGATGGACGAACGGTCATTTCTTCCTCCCTGCGGCGCGCCCTCTATTGTCACGACGGTCTATGCCGTCTGGAGCGCGCCAACGTTCAGCATGGCTGCGATTTAGGCAGCCGTAAAGGCAGCTTCACGGCGGATCCGTGGCAATCGCTACTGCGGTTCGCTCGCTACTGTGGCTCGATGTTGAGACTCTTGATGACCTCGAGCACCACCGGCCCTTCTTCGTCGAGGACCTTCTTGAAATAGACGCGATCGCGTGCGCCTTCGTCGATGCCGAACTGGTCGTTGATCTTCAGCACGCGCTCGGTCTTGCCACCCTCGACCATGAGATCGGAGAGCTTCTGCACGATTGCCTCGGGCGTGCCGGCGGGTGCCGCGCAGCCGACCCAGCCACGCACCTGGAAGGCCTTGTCGGTCAGGCCCTGCTCATAGAACGTCGGCACGTCGGGCAGCTTCTTCATGCGCTCGAGCGTCGGCACGGCGATCACCTTGACCGAGCCTTGCTGCAGGAAGGGCAGTTGCGAGGCGTAGCTGCCGGTCGCGGTCTGGACGTTGCCCGAGGCCACGTCCTGCCACATCGCGCCTTCGCCGCGATAGTGCACGGCTTCCATGTTGAAGCCGTGGTTCTTGTTCAGGGTCGCGCACACCACGTGGGCAAAGGAACCGATGCCGTAGGTCGCAGCCGAAACCTTGCGGTCCTTGGCCCAGGCCTGGAACTCCGCAATGTTCTTCACCGGAACGTCGTTGTTGACCGCGGTCGGCAGGTGGCCGGTGTTGAACCAGGCGACGAGGCTGAAATCCTTGTCGGGATCGTAGGGCAGCTTTTTGAACAGGACCTTGTTCTGCACCATCGTGGTCGAGTTGGTGAACATCAGCGTGTAACCGTCGGGGGCTGCCTGCTTCACCATCTCGGCGCCGATCGCGCCCGCGGCACCCGTCTTGTTCTCGACCACCACCGGCTGGCCGAGCTTCGCCGACACGAACTCGCCATAGGCGCGGGAGTAGATGTCGGTGAGCCCCCCTGGCGGATAGGTGCAGATGATCTTGATCGGCTTGGCAGGCCAGGCCTGGGCAATGGCGGGGGCCGGCAGCACGGCCGCCGCAGCACCGATGCGCAAAAGGTTACGCCGAACGATCATGGACGCCTCTCCCCTCTGAGGGCGCTCCTTAATTTTGGTGACGGTCTATGCCGTCTTGGTCGCGCCGGTCGTCAGCATGGCGTCGATCTCGCCGGCCGTAAACCCTGCCTCGCGCAGGATCTCGACACTGTGCTCGCCCAGCCGCGGCTGCAGGCGCGTGACCTCGGGCTTGGTCTTGCTGAAGCGCGGCGGGATATCGGGCATGCGCAGGCGGCCCTCGGTCGGATGATCGACTTCCTTCCAGAAGCCGGTAGCCTCGAGCTGGGGATCGACGAACAGGTCGTCGAGCGTGTTGACCGGACCGTGCGGCACGTTGGATTTGCCCAGCAATGCCACCCACTCGGCGTTGGTGCGCGTGGCGCAGATCTCGGCCAGCGTCGAATAGTAATGCTCGACATTCTTTAGGCGGTTAGCGAGCGAGGTGAAGCGCGGGTCGGCGGCGAGCTCGGGCCGGCCGATCAGGCCGCAGAATTCCTTCCAGTGGCCGTCGGTGTAGGGCAGCAACGCGAAGTAGCCGTCCTTCGACGGATAGGGGCGGCGTTCCTTGTTGAGCACGCGCTTGTAGCCCGCCGTGTCCAGCGCCGGCCGGAAGGTCTCACCGTAGAGATGCTCGACCATCACGAACGAGACCAGTGTCTCGAACATCGGCACTTCGACCGCCTGACCGAGGCCGGTCTTCTCGCGCGCATAGAGCGCCGCGAGCAGTGCCGAGACGACGCCATTGGAGCTCGTCTTGTCGGCCACGATGGTGGGCAGGAAGCGCGGCTGGCCCGCCACCACGCTCTGGAGTGCCGCGAGACCGGAGCCGGCCTGGATGATGTCGTCGTAGGCGGCCTTAGGCCCCATCGGGCCGGCGGCGCGGTAGCCGTAGGTGGCGAGATAGACCAGGCGCGGATTGATCTTCTCGAAGGCTTCGTATTCGACGCCCAGACGCTTGGCAGGCTCGGGCCTATAATTGTGCATCAGCACGTCGGCGGTCTCGGCCAGCTTGAACAGCGCCTTGCGGCCGGAGTCCTGTTTCAAGTCAAGCACGATCGAGCGCTTGGAACGATTGCAGCCGAGATAGAAGGCGGCCATGCCGGGATTGCGCCCCGGCCCGAGCTGACGCGTCGTGTCGCCCTCGGGCGGCTCGATCTTGATCACGTCGGCGCCGAGATCGCCCAGCTGCTGAGCGGCCCACGGTCCCAACACCACCGTCGTGCAATCGAGAATCCTGACGCCGGCCAACGGACCCGCCATCGCTGCTTCCTCCCATTGATTTCTTCCCGACTACCATAGATCGCCGATGCCCGGCTGCGGAACATGGCAACGGTTCCGGTTGACGAACGCCGTCAAATCGGGGAAATTCGCGTCCAACATGCTGCGACTGACGACGCTTCGACTTATTGGCTGATCCGCCGCCCCGGTTTTCCGGGGCCCTTGCGGATCGCTTGTCGTTCGTCCCATCCCACCATCAAGTCGCCGCCACCCTTTTTTCCATCGCAGTGTTCGCTTAGAGCCTTATGGCCGTGCGCGGCGCGAGGAGTTCGTAATGTCACCCCAGAAGCCCATGATGCCGACCGCCGGCGAAAAATACGTCGCTTACAAGCCGGTTCCGTTGCCCGACCGGAAGTGGCCCAACGCGGTCATCACCAAGCCGCCGATCTGGTGCGCGGTCGACCTGCGTGACGGCAACCAGGCGCTGATCGAGCCGATGGATTCCGACCGCAAGACCCGGATGTTCAAGCTCCTCGTCCAGATGGGCTTCAAGGAGATCGAGATCGGCTTCCCGGCGGCGTCGGAGACCGATTTCGAGTTCGTGCGTGAGCTGATCGAGCAGAAGATGATCCCCGACGACGTCACCATCCAGGTGCTGACGCAGAGCCGGCCGGAGCTGATCGAGCGCACCTTCGAGGCCTGCCGCGGCGCCAAGCGCGCCATCGTCCATCTCTACAACTCGACCTCGACGTTGCAGCGACGCGTCGTGTTCGGCCTCGACTACGGCGGCATCATCGACATCGCCGTATCGGGCGCCAAGCTGGTGAAGCAGCTGGCCGACGCCGATCCCGCGACCGAATGGGTGTTCGAGTATTCGCCCGAGAGCTTCACCGGCACCGAGCTCGAGTTCGCGCGCGACATCTGCGCCGCCGTCGGCGACGTCTACAAGCCGACGCCCGAGAAGAAGATGATCATCAACCTGCCGGCGACGGTCGAGATGGCGTCGGCCAACATCTATGCCGACCAGATCGAATGGTGCCACCGCAACTTCAAGTACCGCGATTCGATGATTCTGAGCCTCCATCCGCACAACGACCGCGGCACCGGCGTGGCGGCGGCGGAACTCGGCTACATGGCCGGCGCCGACCGCATAGAAGGCTGCCTGTTCGGCAACGGCGAGCGTACCGGCAACGTCGACCTCGTGACGCTGGGCTTGAACATGTTCACCCAGGGCGTCGATCCCGAGATCGATTTCTCGAACATCAACGAGATCCGCCAGACGGTCGAATACTGCAACCAGCTGCCTGTCCATCCGCGCCATCCCTACGGTGGTGACCTGGTGTTCACGGCCTTCTCGGGTTCGCACCAGGATGCGATCAACAAGGGCTTCAAGGCACTGCAGTCCTCGAACAGCAAGGTCTGGGAGGTCCCCTACCTGCCGATCGATCCGGCCGATCTCGGCCGCAGCTATGAGGCGATCATCAGGATCAACAGCCAGTCGGGCAAAGGCGGCATCGCCTACATCCTGAAGAGCGACTACGGCATCGACATGCCGCGTCTCCTCCAGGTCGAGTTCTCCAAGGTGATCCAGCAGATCGCCGACGAGACCGGCAAGGAGATCCAGCCGGCGCTGATCTGGGACACCTTCCGCAAGGAGTATCTCGAGAACGCCAAGCCCGTCGATTTCATCAGCCACACCACGGTGCCCGAGCCCGGCCATCCCGACGTGCGTCTTCTCGATGCCAAGGTGACGTTCAACGGCCAGCCGACCACGATCAGCGGCCGCGGCAACGGACCGATCGCGGGATATGTCGACGCGCTGGCCAAGAACTGCGGCGTGAAGATCAAGGTGCGCGACTACCATCAGCACGCTGCCGGCGCCGGCTCCGATGCTACCGCGGTGAGTTACATCGAGGCCGAGACCGCCGACGGACGCGTCCTCTGGGGCGTGGGCATGGACGCCAACATCGTCACCGCCTCGCTCAAGGCGGTGTCGTGCGCGGCCAACCGCGCAGTCGCCGCCAAATAGCGGTACCGTACCGCAACGGCGGGCGATAGCATCGTGGTCGCGCGGGTGGACTTTCCGCGCGCACTAGATCAGGAGAAATCTTCATGTCTCGCGTCGCCATCCGGAAGCCTGTCCTCACCCTTCTCCTCGGCATCACGATCGGTGCGGGCGGCGCCTTCGTGGCGACGGCGCAGCAGCCGAACATGCAGGCAGCGCTGAGTTCGCTGCAGGCAGCACGCGCCGAACTGATCCAAGCCCGCCCCAACAAGGGCGGCCATCGCGAGCGCGCCATCGGCTTTGTCGACCAGGCGATCAACCAGACCCAGCTCGGCATGAACTACGCCGGCGACTAGAGCATCGAGCATGCCGCTTCACGCCTCGCCGCGGCCGGCCGTCAATTCTAACCTGGCGGTCCCACCCGATCCCAGCTCGCCGCTCCGGCGGCGGGAGGGGCCAGTCATGCGCGGCGTGCGCCATGTCTGGAACGTGGCGATCTCGCTCATGCTGGGTGCCATGATCGCGCTGCTCGGCCATCAGTTCGCCGCCGATGCCATTGCCCGCCTGTGGCCGGAGACGGCCGCCGTCGCCGACGCGGTACGCGCCCTGTTCTGGCTGCTCGGGATCGGCGTCACCGGTGTGCTGTTCTTTTCGTACTATCTCGACGACACGACCCGTTAGCGCGTAGAACGGCCGCCATGGCCAAAGCAAAGAAGTCCGCTTCCCCCAAGAACCTCCCCGACGCCAATCTCCTCGCCGATCTGCTGAAATGGGCGAAGGCCGCTGGCGCCGATTCGGCCGACACGCTCTACGTCCACGGCGAATCGATCTCGGTCGCCCAGCGGCTGGGCCGGCGCGAGAAACTCGAGAGCAGCGAGGGCCGCGACCTTGGCCTGCGCGTGTTCGTGGGCAAGCGCCAGGCATTCGTTTCCTCGACCGATTTTGCCCCCGCGGCGCTCAAGACGCTGGCCCAGCGGGCCGTCGACATGGCGCGCGCCGTGCCGGAGGACCCGGTCTGCGGCATCGCGCCGGAGGAGCTGCTGGCGCGCACCTGGCCCGACCTCGATCTCGACGACAGGGGCCGCCCCTCTGCGAAGAAGCTGCTGGGCCTGGTCGCCGAAGCGGAAGACGCCGCCCGGGCGGTCAAGGGCGTCACCAATTCCGAGGGCGCCGAGGCCGGCTGGGGCCGCTCCTCCGTCATGCTGGCCGCCAGCAACGGCTTTTCCGGCGGTTATAGCCGCGGCGGCTGGTCGCTTTCCTGCTCGGTGGTGGGCGGCGAAGGCACCGGCATGGAGCGCGACTACGAATGGACCAGCGCGGTCCACTTCGAGGACCTGATGTCGCCGGCGAGGGTCGGCCGCAACGCCGGCAAGTTCGCCGTCCGCCGCCTCAATCCGCGCAAGGCACAAAGCGCGCGCGTTCCCGTGGTCTACGACCGCCGCGTCGCGGGCGGGCTGATCGGCCACCTGTCGAGTGCCATCAACGGCCGCGCCGTGGCGCGCGGCACGTCGTTCCTGAAAGACAAGATGGGTGCCAGGATCTTCGCCGACGGCATCCGCATCCTCGACAATCCCTTGCGAAAGCGCGGGTTGGGCAGCCGCCCCTTCGACGCCGAGGGCTTGGCGACCAAACGTCTCGCCGTGATCGACGACGGCGTGCTCACGACCTGGCTGCTCGACCTCGCCGCCGCGCGCCAACTCAACCTCAAGCCAACCGGCCATGCCTCGCGCGGCGTCTCCGGACCGCCCTCGCCCAGCACGTCGAACTTCTATCTCGAGAAGGGCAAGCTCTCGGTCGACGAGCTGATCGGCGACATCAAGAGCGGCCTTTTCATCACCGACCTGATCGGCTTCGGCATCAACGGCGTCACCGGCGACTACAGCCGCGGCGCCTCGGGCTTCTGGATCGAGAAGGGCAAGCTTGCCTGGCCGGTGAGCGGCATCACGGTGGCGGGCAACCTCAAGGACATGTTCCTGAAAATGACCCCGGCCAGCGACCTGCAATTCAAGGGCTCGACCAACGCGCCGACGGTGAGAATTGAGGGGCTGACCGTCGCCGGCTCGTGATAATCTCCGGGGCATGACCCCTCTCTCCAGAATAACGATCCTCGCCGCAACGACGGCGCTCCTGGCCGGTCCGGCCTTCGCCCCCGCATTTGCTCAAGGGGGCGGCGATTTCCGCGACTGCCTGCAGACCATCAAGACCGAGGCGATGCGCCAGAACGTGCCCGCCGCCGTCGCCGACAAGGCCTTCCAGGGCCTGACGCCCGACCAGAAGGTGATCGACCTCGACGGGCGGCAGCCCGAATTCTCGCTGACCTACGCAAAGTATGTCGGCGGAACCGTGAGCGCCGACCGCATCGTCAAGGGCCAGCAGCGCATGACGCAGCACCGCGCGCTCCTCGATGCGCTGCAGGCAGAATATGGCGTGCCGCCGCAATACATCATGGCCTTCTGGGGCATCGAGACCAACTACGGCGGCTTCATGGGCGATTTCCGCGTCGTGCGCTCCGTAGCGACACTCGCCTGCATGACCAAGCGCACGGTCTTCTTCTCGAATGAGACCGTCCAGGCGCTGCGCATCCTCAGCATGAACCACATGACCAGCGACCAGATGCGCGGCTCGTGGGCCGGCGCCATGGGCAACATGCAGTTCATGCCCTCGACTTTCACCAAGTGGGCGGTCGACCGCGACGGCAACGGCAAGACCGACATCTGGAACAGCCTGCCCGACGCTTTCGCTTCGGCGGCGAACTTCTTGCGCGGCATCGGCTTCAAGCCGGGGCTGCCGTCGAGCGAAGAGGTGATGCTGCCCCAGGGCTTCGCGCTCGACCAGGCCGATTCCACGATCGAGAAGCCGGTCCGTGCCTGGGCGGCGCTGGGCGTGAAGAAGGCAGGCGGCGGTGCGCTCCCCGCCAGTGACGAGCCCTCGTCGATCATCCTGCCGGCCGGCTTCCGAGGCCCCGCCTTCATCCTCTATCCAAACTTCAAGGCGGTAATGAACTGGAACCGCTCGACGCTCTATGCCCTGTCGGTCGGCATCCTCGCCCGCCAGATCGCGGGCGGGCCGGGCGTCATGCAGGCCCCGCCCTCCGACGACGAGCCGCTGTCGCGCAACACCGTGATCGACATCCAGAACCGGCTGGCCAAGCTCGGCCTCTACAAGGACGAGTCCGACGGGCTTCTGGGCCCCAAGACCCGCTCGGCGCTGCGCCTGTTCCAGCAGCAGACCAGCCTGCCGGCCGACGGCCATCCCTCGGCCGAGACGGTGCAGCGGCTGCAGTCCCGCTAGAAACGCCAGTTCCCCGCACGCCGGGGAGCCGTTGTCCTGGTCGCGTGTCACATCCCAATGTGTCACACCAAGTTGAGACAAATGTTGTGACACGCACCTGCCCGGAGTCCGGGCCGAGCCCGGAATCACGGGCTTTTTTAGACGTCGTTTCTTCTTCAGATGTCACCAGCCCGGTATTGCCTGTGACAGGCAGCGCCATGTGTCCGTTCCGATACTTATGGGTGCTCAGTGGGGACGGGCTCAAATGCGGACTCGTGCCGGCCTGGCGTGACGTACCATCCGTGTGAACTACACCCTCGCCCTCGAGCGTCTGCCCGCGGCGTGCGCGGGAGGGTCATGTCCTAAGTGGAAAGACTGGGGCGGTCCCACCGCCAGCCTGCCTGAAGCAATATCATTTTCCTGCTGAACCTGCTCATCACATATCTGTGAGCAGATGCTTACAGTGCATGCATCCCACTCTACGCTGGCCGCAGCAGCCGCACGGCGCCAGCGGCGAGGGCAATCGACACTGGCAGAGTGAGTGCGTCGTCGCCGTCAATCTGCACCGGCTGGCGGCGCTGCTCGCCGGCATCGCTCAGCACCGACACACGGATGTCGTGGCCGGCGATCACGCGGTAGCCCGCCGTGCGCGGCAGCCGGCCCAGCAGCAGGGCGAGGCCAAAGCGCAGGGTCTGCGAGCGGCCCCAGCGTTCGAACAGGCAGACATGCAGCAGCGGCTTGCCCAGCGCCGCGTCGGGCGCCACGACATAGGGCCCGGCGTAGTGCCGGCCGTGGGTCACGATCACCGATGCCGCCTCGTGCCGCACGCCGTCGATCTCGACGGCATAGCGCACCGGACGGTAACGGCGCGCCTCGACCAGCGAGCGCCAGACATAGGCGGCGCGTCCCAGACGCCGCTTGAGAGGCGCGCTGACGCCGGCCACGACCTTGGCGTCGAAGCCGGCGCCCGCCATCAGCGAGAACTGCCGCGTCCGCCCCTCGCCGCTGGCCTCGCCCGGCTGCATCAGGATTTCGCGGCCGGCCGTCAGCGTCTGCGCCACCGCGGCAGCCGAGAAGCCGAGGCCCAGTTCGTGCGCCAGCACGTTGGCGGTGCCGAGCGGCACGATGCCTAAAGCCGGTCCTGCCGCACCACTACGATAGGCGAGCCCGTTCACCACCTCGTTGATGGTGCCGTCACCGCCGGCCACGGCGATCACGGCATAGCGCCCAGCGTCGCAGGTCTCGGCGATCCGCCGCGCATCACCCGCCGCCGCGGTCTCCACGACGTCGACGGTCCAGCCGAGGTCGCGCACACGCTGAACCACGCCATCGACCAGCCCGCGTCGGCGGCGGCCAGCGACTGGATTGAGAATGAGCAGGACTGCCCGGGCTGATGAGAATGTCATTCAACTGTCACAACCGATTCACGGCCACGCAATGGCCTCCATACACAATCCGCTGCGTGTCGTGCAATCGCGCCCGACAGATTTAGTGCCGGTCGAGTTTTATCCACATGACCGTGATCTCATGACAGTTATCGAGCGTCATCCACCTGCCCGGCATCGCGCCATCTTCCTGTCCGACATCCACCTCGGAACACGCGGATGCCAGGCCGAGCTGCTGCTCGACTTCCTGAAGAAGAACGAGAGCGAGCATCTGTTCCTTGTCGGGGACATCGTCGACGGCTGGCGGCTTAAGCGCTGGTGGTACTGGCCGCGGAGCCACAACGACGTGGTGCAGAAGATCATGCGCAAGGCGCGCAAGGGCACCAACGTCGTCTACATCCCCGGCAACCACGACGAGGCGGCGCGGCAATACTGCCAGCTCACCTTCGGCGACGTGCGGGTCGAGGACGAGGTGATCTACGAGACGCCGGAAGGCCGCAAGCTGCTGATCATCCACGGCGACCAGTTCGACGGCATCGTGCGCTACGCGCGCTGGCTCGCCATCCTGGGCGACTGGGCCTATGGCGGGGCGCTGCGCCTCAACACCTGGTTCAACTGGGGCCGCCGCCTGCTCGGCCTGCCCTACTGGTCGCTGTCGGCGTTCCTCAAGCACAAGGTCAAGAACGCCGTCCAGTTCATCAACGACTTCGAGCACGCGGTCGCCAACGAAGCGCGCCGGCGCGGCGTCGACGGCGTGGTCTGCGGCCATATCCATCACGCCGAGATCCGCGACATCGACGGCATCCTCTACTGCAACGACGGCGACTGGGTCGAAAGCTGCACCGCGCTGGTCGAGGATTTCGACGGCCGCCTGCGCATCGTGCGCTGGGCCGAGGAACATGCGCGCGAGACCTCGCGGTTGCCGGCGCGGCTCGAGCCGGTCCGGCTGGCGGCGGAGTAGGCCCGGTTGCGCATCGCCATCATCTCCGATGCCTGGCGCCCGCAGATCAACGGCGTGGTCCGCACCATCGAGACCGTGTCGCAGCTCCTGGGCGCCCAGGGCCACGACGTCGAGGTCTTCGGCCCCGACCGCTTCCACACGCTGCCCTGCCCGACCTATCCCGAGATCCGCCTCTCGCTGTTCCCCTCGGCGCGTCTGGCCCACATGCTCAAGGTCTTCGCACCCGATGCCATCCATCTCGTGACCGAGGGCCCGCTCGGCTGGGCCGCCCGCGCCTTCTGCCGCAAGCGCGGCATTCCCTTCACCACGGCCTACCACACGCGCTTTCCCGAATATGTTCATGCCCGCATCCGCCTGCCGGTCTCGTGGAGCTACGCCTTCGTCCGGCGCTTCCACGCACCATCGTCCGGTGTGCTGGTGGTGGCGCAGTCGATCCGTGACGAGCTCGCCGCGCAGGGCTTCCGCAACCTCGTGCCATGGTCGCGCGGCGTCGACATCACTGCCTTCAAGCCGCGCCCTCCTGACGCGCATCGTGACGCGCACGAAGGCGAACGGCCGATCTGGCTCTATGCCGGCCGCGTCGCCATCGAGAAGAACATCAGGGCCTTCCTCGATCTGGAGCTGCCCGGCACCAAGTGGGTGGTGGGCGGCGGCCCGCAGCTCGCCGAGCTCAAGCGCCGCTACACCGGCATTCAGTTCTTCGGTTCCGTCGATACCGAGGAATTGTCGATGCGCTATGCCCAGGCCGACTGCTTCGTGTTCCCCAGCCGCACCGACACCTTCGGCCTGGTCATGGTCGAGGCGCTGGCCTCGGGCCTGCCGGTGGCGGGCTATCCTGTGCCCGGCCCACTCGACATCGTGACCGTGCCCGGCGTCGGCGCCATCGACGAGGACCTGCGCACGGCCTGCCTCGCCGCCATGGCCGGCGATCCCGCCGCCTGCCGGCGTCACGCCGAGAATTTCACCTGGGAAAGATGCGCCGCACAGTTTCTCGCCGCCCTGCAGCCGATCCCGCGCGGCGTCTCGCAACCGCTCAAGCGCCGTGCCGTGCCCGATGCAGCGGCGTCCTGAGACGCGGCCCTCGCCGTTTGTGGGGACCACGACGATGAGCGCGCAGGATGCGCGCGGTCCGGAAGACTCATGATCTTTTGGACCGCGCGCATCCTGCGCGCTCATGGCTCAGGGCAGCTGCATGAGCGCGCGCCCCATCCTGAGGACGGTACCTTCCCGGATATCGTCGCAAAGCCTAAAGCCCGGCGGCGCGAACACGATGATCGTCGAACCGTGCTCGAACCAGCCGAGCTCCTGGCCCTTGCGCACCGGCACGCCGCAGTCGATCTCCGCGGCGCCGCGGTAGTTCATGTTCATGGTGACATCGAGGAAATGCAGGCGAATGCTGGCGACCAGGATCGCCGCCACCGGCACCAGGGTGACGAGATGACCGGAGCCGCCCAGCCGCGTGCGGATCACCGCGCGTTCGTTCTTGCAGAACAGCTCTTCTACGCGCCGGAGCGCGATCGGATTGACGTTCCAGGTGTCGCCCGAAATGTAGGTCACATGCTCGATCGTGCTGTCGTGCGGCGCGTGGAAGCGGTGATACATGCTCGAGGTGAGGCGGAGCGTGACATAGCAGCCGTCCCGGTAGGCCTCGACCAGCGCCGGGTCATACAGCAGATCCCGCAGCGCATAGGGAAAACCCTTGGCCTGCAACGGATTGGTGCCGTCGAGGCTCCCGCAGGCGCCGACGATGCCGTCGCAGGGGCTCGCAAGCACGTCCGGGGCGGCGTCGACACGCCGCGCACCGGGCTTCAGCTCGCGGGTGAAGCAGGCGTGCAGGCTCTTGAAGCTCTGCTGCTTCGCATCCCGAAGGTCGAGATCGGCAAACAGGCGCCAGACCGCGATCGACGCGCGAGCGACCAGCGGACTCTCGATCCGGCTGAACCAGCCGAGGAAGCGCGTCGCGAACCGGCGCGGAATGCGATTGGTCAGCAGGAAGTTGATGTCTTCGTGCTGCAGGACCTTCGCGAGTTCGGAACGAAGCGTCATTTAAGGACCAAGGAGGCTAGGGAGAACCGATGACCATGGACTTGGGCATTTCCACCGGACTCGGTCTCGTCCTCGCGATATCGCTGTTCGTCCTGCTGACCTTGAAAGCTCGGGCGCGGCTCACCCTGTCGCGGGCGAAGCATCGCTCGCTGGGCGGCCACTCGCGCCTGTCGCGCCGCATCGCCGCCCTGGTGCCCAACTACACCTTCGACGATGCGCATTTCTTTCGCGCCGACGATGCCTCGGCCGAGATCGCGGGCCGGCGGCGCGCCGAATTCGACCGCCTCTCGCGCCTGTTCCGCACGAGATACCAGCGGACGCTGCAGCAGACCGCGGAAGCCGCCCGGCACATCTCCGACCTGCAGTTCACCGAGAGCTACCGCGTGCCGTTCCAGTTCAGCCGGCTGGCCAAGGCAAGCTTTCCGATGGGCTCGTTCCTCGCCTCTTCCGAAGGCGTCAAGGTCACCGACCTCGACGGCAATGCCAGCTACGACCTGACGGGTTCCTACGGCGTGAACCTTCTCGGCTACGACTTCTACAAGGCGTGCATGGACCGCGGCGCCGCGCGCGTCGGCGCGCTCGGGCCGGTGCTGGGCGCCTATCCGTCGCTGGTCGCCGACAATGTCGCGCGCCTTGCCCGCATTTCCGGCAAAGACGAGGTCTCGTTCCACATGTCGGGCACCGAAGCGGTGATGCAGGCCGTGCGGCTCGCCCGCTACCACACGCGGCGCTCGCGGCTCGTGCGCCTGTGCGGCGCCTATCACGGCTGGTGGGGCGACGTGCAGCCCGGCGTCGGCAATCCGCTGCCGGCGAACGAAACCTACACGCTGGCCGACATGTCGGAAGCCACCCTCAAGGTGCTGCGCACCCGCAGCGACATCGCCTGCGTGCTCGTCAATCCGTCGCAGGCCCTCTACCCCAACCATGGTGCGCCGGCCGATTCGACTTTGGTTCACAGCCGGCCAGACGCCAGCGTCAGCCGCGAAGCCTATGCCGCGTGGCTGAAGGAGCTGCGCGCGGTCTGCTGCGAGCGCGACATCGTGCTGATCTTCGACGAGATCTTCGTGGGCTTCCGCCTGGCGCTGGGCGGCGCCCAGGAATATTTCGGCGTCGAGGCCGACCTCGTGACCTATGGGAAAACGGTGGGCGGCGGACTTCCCATCGGCGTCGTCTGCGGAGACCACAAGTACATGAAGCGCTTCCGCGACGATCGCCCGGCCGACGTCTGCTTCGCCCGTGGCACGTTCAACTCCCATCCCTACGTTATGGCAGCGATGAACGAATTCCTCCGCCATCTCGACACGCCCGAGATGCAGGCGCTCTACCGCGACCTCGATGCCACCTGGGACCGGCGCACCGCCTCGCTCAACCGCCGGCTCGCCGAACATGGACTGCCCGTTCAGGTGACCCACATGTCGTCGATCTGGACGGTCTGCTACACGCGCTCGTCGCGCTACAACTGGATGTTCCAATATTACCTCAGAGCCGAAGGCCTGGCCTTGAGCTGGATCGGTACCGGCCGGCTGATCTTCAGCCTCAACTACAGCGAGGCCGACTTCGAGGCCGTGGCCGAACGCTTCATCACGGCGGCCGAGGCGATGCGGCTGGGTGGTTGGTGGGAGGTCGGCGCCCTCGGCACCGACCGCGCCGTCAAGCGTCGAATCCTCCGCGAGATGCTTGGCCACTATATCGCCTCTTGGAAGTCCGGAGGTCGCTCGCCCGACGGCGTCGTCGGTGCCCGCCCCCTAGACGCCCGACTTTGAGACTTCGACGGGGATCGGCTCGGCAGCTTCCTCGTCGATGACCTCGGCGATCGTCTCCGAGATCGATTCCGAGATCTCGTCCCCTCGCCGCTTGCCCGCCATCAACTGAAGCGGCGCGCGGTGATAGAGCTTGATGTCGTGGAACGGGTCGGTGGCGATCTTGGTCGCCCACACCAGGCCCGTCTGGACGCCCTGTAGGACGAAGAGCTGAAGCACCCGGAAGGCGATGCCGGCAAGGCCGACAACCAGCCACAGCTCACCGACATGGCGGACGAATTCGGCCGTATCGGCGTGCGGCGCGAAGATGCCAAGCAGCGTCGGATCGAGCACCAGCAGGAGCGGCGAGGCGGCCCAGATCGCCAGCAGCACGAGCTTGCGCTTGATGTTGTAGCCGACCTTGATCTCTTCCTTGTACTCGTCGGTGGCCTGGTTGACCTGGTCGTAGCCCCGCGGCTCGAAGAACAGATGGCCAGCCTGGCGGGTGGTCATGGCGACCAGCCAGCCGATCAGGGCCGCCATCGCCGGGTCGGAGAAGGCCAGCACATAGGCAACGAGGAAGCTCGTCGCGCTGACGAAGTGGAGCGACTGGTTGACGAGGCTGTGATGATAGTAGCGATGATCGTCCCAGCGCTGCACTTTCAGCGCGTCCAAAAAGCCACTCATGTGGGTGCTTTCCTTGTTCGTGGAGGGGGCAGAGTCTCGTGTTTTCCTTGGGTCGACCACACCGTCTGTCTTTGTAACGCGCCCCCGTTACAATTGAGCGACGGGTGCCTTGCATGCCCGGCCGGCGACCCCAGATTCAGGCAAAGCCCGCAGGAGATCGCTCATGCCAGCCCTCAATCACATCATCGTTCCGGCCAAGGACAAGCACGCCTCGGCCAAGTTCCTGGCCGATATCCTGGGCGTGCGGCCCGAACCGGAATGGGGTCATTTCGTGCCAGTGCGCACGAGTAACGGCGTCACGCTCGACTTCGTCGACTCCAAGGACGTGCGCACGCAGCACTACGCCTTCCTGGTTGACGATGCGGAGTTCGATGCCGGATTCGGCAAGGTGAAGGCCCAGGGCATTCCCTACTTCGCCCGCCCCGACAAGAGTGGCCCCGGCGAGATCAATCACTACTGGGGCGGCCGTGGCGTCTACTTCGAGGATCCCAACGGCCATCTGCTCGAGCTGATCACCAAGCCCTACGGCGACCGGGCCGAAGTGGAGTAGGAGTTCGGAATTCTTTTCCTCCCCCGTCTGACGGGGGAGGTGGCCGCAGGCCGGAGGGGGAAGGCAACACCAAGACTGGTGCTTTCCCCCACCCTGCCCTCCCCCGTAAGACGGGGGAGGAGAAGAAGCACTCAACCGCGCGCCGTCTGCCTTGCGCGCACCTCGTCGCTCGGCTTGATGTCGGCCGCGCGGCTATAGACGGAGAGCGCCAGCAGCAGCACCCCGCACATGAACGCGAACAGGGTGCGGTAAGCCACTTCCGATCGGGCGCCATCGGCCAGGGGCGTGAACGCCCCGAGAATGATCCCCGACAGCGTCTGCATGCAGGCGACGCCCAGCATCACGCTGGTGTTCATGGTGGCCATCCCGCGGCCGAGCAGGCGATCGGGAAAGATGCCCCTTCCATGCGTCATCACCATGGTGCTGGAAGCGCTGAGGAAGCCGATGCCGATGATCGCGCCGATGGCCAGCCAGAGCGGCGGATGCTCCCACAGGGCGAGCGTGCCCAGGATCGTGGCGATCATCGATGTTCCCGCAATGGCGATCCACTTACGTGTATCGAGCACACGATCCATCGGGCCGAACACCAGCATGCCGACCTGATAGGCGATCACGGCCACCAGCAGCACGTTGCCGGATTCGATACGGCTGAGGCCGTGCACCTCGCGCAGGAACGGCCCGCCCCACAATCCCTGCACGGTGAAAGTGCAGGCGTAATTGCAGAAGTTGAGCGTCAGAATGAAAGGCAGTGCCGGATTGCGCAGTACCTCCTGAAGGCCGCGCATCATCTCCCTGGGCGATTCGGGCCTGCGGTCCAGGAACGGATGGCCGGGCGGCGCATCGCGCACGACCAGCCAGACCGCCAGCGCCGCGACCGCGGAGAAGGCGACCACCATGGCGAACACGCCGCGCCATCCGATCTGCTCGGTGCCCCAGGCCAGCGGCGTGGTGGCGAGCAGGTTGCCGACCAACCCGATCGACAGCACCATCCCGGCCAGCGTGGAGAAACGGTCGGGTGGAAACCAGCGCGAGATCACCACCATGGTCCCGATCAGCATGACGCCGAATCCCGCGCCCATCAGCGCCCGCCCCGTCAACAGCAGCGGCCAGCTGGGTGCCAGGGTGAAGAGTGCCGCGCCGGCCACCGCCAGCAGCAACATCCCCGAAACCGTGCGGCGTGGGCCGTAGCGGTCGAAGAAGAAGCCGCAGGGAATCTGCATGGCCGAGAAGCCGAAGAAAAAGGCGCCAGTCAAGGCGCCCAGTGCTTCCGGCCCGATGTGAAGATCGCGCATCAGGTCGAGGCCGATCGTGACGTTGGCTGCCCTGAAGAAGTGGCTGGCGACGTAGGCGATGGCCAGGGTGGCGACGATCGCCAGACCCTGCCGCCGAAGAGCAGGCGACATCAGAGGGGGGCTTTCATCGCGGGGAGCGCACCACTCCAGGGACGCTCATGCTCATAGGGACCGCGGGCCTCCGGCCCGCTTCATGATCATGAGCGGGCCGGAGGCCCGCGGTCTGGAAGAGCAAGAGAAGAGCGCCACTGGAATGGCGCGCTCCCAGCAAGGACACGCTCTAGTGCCGGCTCATCTCAGCACGCCCCACCACCATGTGATGCACCTCGTCCGGGCCGTCGGCGAAGCGGAGATGCCGCTGGTTGACGTACATTTCCGACAAGGGCGACCACTGCGAGATGCCGGTGGCGCCATGGATCTGCATCGCCTGGTCGATGATGGTGCAGACCTTCTCCGGCACCATCGCCTTGACCATGCTGACCCAGATACGGGCATCGCGGTTGCCCAGCACGTCCATCGCCTTGGCGGCCTTCAGCACCATGAGCCGCATCGCCTCGATCTCGATGCGGGCGCGCGACACCAGTTCGAGGTTCTTGCCGAGCTGGATGATCGGCTTGCCGAAGGCAGTACGGGTGGAACCGCGCTTGACCATCAGGTCGAGCGCCTTCTCGGCCGAGCCGATCGAGCGCATGCAGTGATGGATGCGGCCAGGGCCGAGGCGGACCTGGCTGATCTCGAAGCCGCGGCCCTCGCCCAGCAGGATGTTCTCGGCCGGCACACGACAGTTGTTGAACTTCAGGTGCATGTGGCCGCGCGGCGCGTGGTCGTGACCGAACACGGTCATCGGCCCCACGATCTCGAGGCCGGGTGTGCCCATCGGCACCAGGATCTGCGACTGCTGAAACTGCGGCGAAGCGTCGGGACTGGTCTTGACCATGACGATCATGATCTTGCAGCGCGGGTCGCCGGCGCCGGAGATGTAGTATTTCTCGCCGTTGATCACCCATTCGTCGCCGACGAGTTCGGCGCGCGTGGAAATGTTCTTAGCGTCGGAGGAGGCAACGCCGGGCTCGGTCATGGCGTAGGCGGAGCGGATCTCGCCGTTGAGCAATGGCTTCAGCCACTTCTCTTTCTGCGCGGGCGTGCCGACGCGCTCCAGCACCTCCATGTTGCCGGTGTCGGGCGCGGAGCAGTTGAGCGATTCCGAGGCCAGCGGATACTTGCCGAGCTCGGCCGCGATGTAGGCGTAGTCGAGGTTGGTGAGCCCGCGGCCGATCTCGGAGTGGGGCAGGAAGAAATTCCACAGGCCGGACTTCTTTGCCTTGTCCTTGGCCTTCTCCAGCAGTTCGAGCTGGCCCGGCGCCCAGCTCCAGCGCTCCTTGCGGCCTTCGCCCAGGCGAAAGAACTCATCGACGATCGGCGCCACGTTCTCCGCGATGTGCGCCTTCACCGCGTCGAACAGCGGCTGCGAGGCCGCCGACATGGCGAGATTGTTGAGTTCGGCGTCGAGATCGGGGCGGATGGGAGCTACGGCTGCCTTCTGGCTCATGGACGTTTCCTCGGTTTCGGTCGGTCGGGCTTCTGGTTGCCCAAATCCCTACAGACCTCCCGTGCCGGGTCAATCCCGCAGTGTCGCCCCGAGATGGGAGAGGCAGCCCCCTTCGACTGATTCCGACGGCGAATCCATGCGGCGCCGAGGTTGTTTTCTCGCCCGATGGTGACAGCCCCGCAGCCATACGCGCACTCGGGAAGGCGCAAAACCCGTTCAAGCCACTGCGCGCGCCTCTACGATGAGAGGGCGGTCTTCCTTGGAAGAGGTCTGTCTGAGGAAGGGAAATCAGGCACTCACGTGCAAGCCACCGACGAGCCAGAGCACGAGCATGACTACGAGCACGAGGCCCAGCACGCCGCCGAGGCCACGACCGCCGTAGCGATTATAGCTGTAGTACCCGCCGCCGCCGCCGAACAGCAGGATCAGGACGACGATGATCAGGAGTGTGCTCATTTTTCACCTGCCTTGAAGAATCCGGGTCCTGTGGGTCGCTATTATCAGGAGGGTCAAAGTGAACGTAGCTGGCAGGCGAATGTTCCGCCCCTCCTCGGAGATTGCAGGAGCATCTCGTTGGACTTGGAATGGTTGCATAGCTTTTGCTGCGTTTTCGCCCCGGCTGCGGTGGTTTGGGAACCGCAAGGCCACGTCCGCGTTGCATGCGATGTAAACCAGCACAGGGGACATGAATGGCCGAAGGCAGCAGCGGAAACAACGGCATGCTCTACATGATCGTGGGCGGGCTCGTCGTCGTGGTCGCAGTGGGCGGCTTCATCATGTTCGGTGGGCATATGCCGGGGCAGGCCGACTCGAAGACCATGAATATCAAGGTCGAAGTCCCCGCGATCGAGAAGAAATAGCGCCGCGCCCCTCGTTAGGGGCGGGAACCTAGGCGGGCCAAGTCACCGGCTCGCCGGCCTCGATCCACGCCGCATAGTCCTTCTTGGTCTGGTCGTTGGGCGGATAGACCCCGGTGATTTCCCGGCCCTGGCCTATGCGGATGGCGACGAACTTCTCAAGCCGCTCCTGCTCGAAGGAATCGCGCGCCACCTCGTCGGCGATGGGACGCGGCACGACGATGGCGCCGTCCTCGTCGGCCACGATCACGTCGCCTGGATAGACCGGCACGCCGCGGATGCCGACGGGCGTCTGCACTTCTATGGGACGCAGGTTGGCCATGCTCGGTGGTGCGGCGGCGGCGGCGCAATAGACCGGGAAGTCGAACTTGCCGATCACCGGCGTGTCGCGCATGGCGCCATCGCTCAGCACGCCCGCGACGCCACGCGCCTTCAGCCTGAGCGCCAGGATGTCGCCCAGGGTACCGGAGCGCGTGTTGCTCTCGGTGGCGATCACCAGCACGCAGCCGGCTGGCGACTCCTCGATCGCCGTGCGCTGGGCGTTGGGCGGGTCGCTGGGCGACGGCGGCTTGTCGAGATCCTCGCGACTCGGGATATAGCGCAACGTATAGGCCGGGCCGACCAACCGTGCCGCGTTGGGATTGAGCGGCCTGATGCCGCTGATCGCGCAATTGCGGAACCCGCGCTTCAGCATCTGCATCGAGACGGTGGCCGTGCTCGCATACAGGAAGTTCTTCATCGTCTCGGCCGACAGCGGCACCATATCCATGGGTCGTTCCTCCAGTTTCTTTGTCTTGCCTCCCCCGTCACACGGGGGAGGTGGCCGTAGGCCGGAGGGGGAGAGCCTCAGTCGAAGCGCCCATCCATCTCAGGACGATACAGCGCCTCGAAGATGGTTTCGACGATAGAGTCGGTTCGAGACAGCACATCGCCATTCCAAAAACGCAGGACACGAAAACCGTTCGATCGCAGGAAGGTATCGCGATTGGCATCGTAGGGTGCGTCGATGACGTGTTGGCTGCCATCGATCTCGACGACAACTGCCGCCTCTAGACAGACGAAGTCGCAGACGTACCGGCCTATCGGATGCTGTCGACGGAATTTGAAGCCGCCGAGTTGGCGCCGCCGCAGGCGATTCCAGAGACGCCGTTCGGCATCGGTGGCGTTGTTGCGAAGGTCTCGGGCATAGTCGTTCACTCGCTCAGTCGGCCATGATTCTGAGACGAGAATATGGCGGGAATACAATCTCCGGTTGCTTTCCCCCTCCCTAGCCCTCCCCCGTATGACGGGGGCGGGGACAAGACTCTTCCTCCCTGAAGGGCGACGGGGGAAGGGGGAAGGCTACAGCAACGACCCCTGATTGCCGCTGCCGCCCTCGCGTCGGCGGGGCGGCGCGGCGGGTGGGCGCGGTGTCGTGCTGGGTGCGTCGGTGACGCGGGCGCCGATGCGGCCGTCGGCGAATTCAATCTGCAACGCATCGCCGGTGCGCGTACCGGCCGCGGCCAGCACCGGTGCGCCGTCCTGGTCGCGCACCAGGGCGAAGCCGCGGGTGAGCACGGAGTGGAAGGAATAGCTTTCGAGCAGCTTAGCTGCCTGGTCGACCTGACGCTGGCCCTGCACGAGCAGGTCGGTGCTGTGACGTTTCAGGCGATCGCCGAATTGTTCGAGACGGTCGAATGCCCGGTCGTATTTTTGCAGCGCGTCGCTCTTGAAGCGTTTCATCGCGCCGTCGAGGGCCCGCGCTTCGCCGACGAGAAGTTGCTGCTTGGCCTCGATCACCCGCTGCGGACTCGCAAGTCGCGCCGCCGCCAACGCATTGGCGTGGCGCTCGACCAACTGACGCGTGGCCAGCGCCAGACGCTCGCCGCTGACGTCGAGCCGCTGCTGGCGTTCCTCGATCAGGCGGCGCGGATCGCCGAGGCCACGGGCGAGGCCCGCGAGCTCCATCGTCGATTCGCGCAGCAGGCGGGTCATGCCGCCGGCCAGGCGCTTGGCATAGTCCAGCGTCTCGGTGAGAAGATCGGCGCGCACCGGCACCGCCATCTCGGCCGCAGCACTCGGCGTCGGCGCGCGGCGGTCGGAGGCGAAGTCGATCAGGGTGGTGTCGGTCTCGTGGCCCACCGCCGAGATCAGCGGGATGTCGGAGGCCGCGGCGGCGCGGACCACGATCTCCTCGTTGAAGGCCCAGAGATCTTCGAGGCTGCCGCCGCCGCGCGCCACGATCAGCACGTCGGGCCGCGGCACTTTTCCGCCCACTTCAAGCCGGTTGAAGCCGGCGATGGCCGCTGCGACCTCGGCTGCGGCCTTCTCGCCCTGGACCGCGACCGGCCACACCAGCACATGGCGCGGGAAGCGGTCGGCCAGGCGATGCAGGATGTCGCGGATCACCGCGCCCGAGGGCGAGGTCACCACGCCCACGACCTCGGGCAGGAACGGCAGCGCCCGCTTGCGCTCGGGATCGAACAGGCCCTCGGCCTGCAGCTTCTTGCGCCGATCCTCGAGGAGCTTGAGCAGCGCGCCCTCGCCCGCCAGCTCCAGCCGCTCGACGATGATCTGGTAGCGCGAGGAGCCGGCATAGGTCGTGAGCTTGCCGGTGGCGATGACCTCCAGCCCCTCCTCGATCTTGATGCCGAGCCTGGGGATCGTGCCCTTCCAGGCGACGCCGTCGATCACGGCATTCTCGTCCTTCAGGCGAAAATAGCAGTGGCCGGAGCGCGGGAACGAGGGCTGGCTGATCTCGCCGCGCACCCGCACACGCGGGAACGCCGTCTCGATCTCGCGCTTCAGCGCGAAGGAGAGCTCGGAAACCGAGAATTCCGGGACATTGCTGACGGCAGCGCCCGCGGCGCCGGGCGGATCGAGGTTATCCATGGGTAGCGCTAGCCTAGCCGCTTGTGCCCACGGCGCAAACTGTGGTCAAAGCCTCGCCATGCGAATCCTGGTGGTGGGCGGCGGCGGCCGCGAACATGCGCTGTGCTGGGCCATCTCGGCCTCGCCGCTTTGCACCAAGCTCTACTGCGCGCCCGGCAATGCCGGCATCGCCCAGGTCGCCGAATGCATGGACGTCGGGACCGAGGATATCGCGGGCCAGGTGGCGCTGGCCCAGCGTCTGAAAATCGATTTTGTCGTGATCGGGCCCGATGCGCCTTTGGTGGCGGGCATGGCCGACGGTTTTGCGGCGGCGGGCCTGAAAGTGTTCGGGCCGTCCAAGGCCGCGGCCCAGCTCGAAGGTTCGAAGAGCTTCACAAAGGAGCTCTGCCAGCGCCACAACATCCCGACGGCGGCCTATGAGCGCTTCACCGACCTCGACAAGGCTATTGCCTATATCAACGCGCAAGGCGCGCCGATCGTGGTCAAGGCCGACGGGCTCGCCGCCGGCAAGGGCGTGATCGTGGCCGAGACGGTCGATCAGGCCATCGAGGCCGTGCGCGACATGCTGGCGGGCAACCGCTTCGGCGCGGCCGGCGCCTCGGTGGTGATCGAGGAGTTCATGGAAGGCGAAGAGGCGAGCCTGTTCGCGCTCTGTGACGGCGAGCACGTGCTGCCGCTGGTCGCCGCCCAGGACCACAAGCGCGCCTTCGACGGCGACAAGGGCCCCAACACCGGCGGCATGGGCGCCTATTCGCCCGTGCCCATCCTCGATCAGGCGATGTTCGATCGGGCGATGCGCGAGATCATCCTGCCCACGGTGCGCGGCATGAAGGCGGAAGGCGTGCCGTTCAAGGGCGTGCTTTATGCCGGCCTGATGATCGACGGCAACGGCCCGCGCCTGGTCGAGTACAATTGCCGCTTCGGCGATCCCGAATGCCAGGTGCTGATGATGCGGCTGAAGTCCGACATCGTGCCGGCGCTGATCGCCTGCGCCGACGGCGGGCTGAACCATCTCGACCTGCGCTGGTCCGACCAGGCAGCGCTCACCGTCATCCTGGCGACCAAGGGCTATCCCGATGCCTACAAGAACGGCAGCGAGATCCGCGGCCTCGCCGAAGCCGGCAAAGTAGAGGGCGTCGAAATCTTCCATGCCGGCACCAAGGCCGATGGTCCGCGCATCCTGGCCAACGGCGGGCGGGTGCTGAATGTCACTGCGATGGCCCCCACCGTCGAGGAGGCCCGCGCGCGCGCCTATCGCGCCGTCGACCTGATCGACTGGCCGGAGGGCTTTTGCCGGCGCGATATCGCATGGCGGGCAGTCGGCCGGAAGCCGTGACAGCGTCCCGCGTCCAAGGCTAGGGTCGATCCATGCCCGACGCCATCACCGAGTCCCAACGCCTTCTCGCGCAACTGCGCTTCCCCTGTGGCGACGTGCCGGAGCCCGGCGACATCAAGAATGTCGCCCCCGGCATCTACTGGCTGCGCATGCCGCTGCCCTTCCAGCTCAACCACATCAATCTGTGGCTGGTCGAGGAGAAGGACGGCTGGACCATCGTCGATACCGGCATCAATACGCAGGACACGCGCGACTTGTGGGAAAAGATCTTCGCCGAGAAGCTCTTGGGCAAGCCGGTGACGCGCGTGATCGGCACCCATCTCCATCCCGACCACATCGGCCTGGCGGGCTGGCTGTGCGAGAAGTGGAACGCGCCACTGTGGATGACGCTGGGCGAGTACATGAGCGCACAGGCCGCGCGGAACGACTTCGTCGAGAGCGAGGAGACGCGCGCCGCCCATGTGGCGCGCAACGGCGTGCCGCCGGACCGCATCGCCAACTTCCATCGCCACAAGGGCGGCTATGCCAAAGGCGTGGCGCCGCTGCCAACCGCCTTCCAGCGTCTGATCCATGCCCATCCCATCACCATCGGCGGCCATCGCTGGGACGTGATCGTGGGCCGCGGCCATGCCCCCGAGCATGCCTCGCTGTGGTGTCCCGAGCTCAACGTCATGATCGCGGGCGACCAGGTGCTGCCCAAGATCAGCACCAACGTCGGCGTCTGGCCGAACGAGCCGCTGGCCGATGCCCTGACATGGTTTCTGGACGGCTTCTCGCGCTTCCGCCGCCTGCCGGCCGACGCGCTCGTCTTGCCGAGCCATGGCTTTCCCTTCATCGGCCTGCACACAAGGCTCGACCAGCTCGTGGCCCATCACGACGCGCGGCTGAACGAGATCACCCACGCCATCGCGCTCCGCGGCGCCGAGGGCGCCACCGGCTGGGACATGGTGCCGGTGCTGTTCCCGCGCCATCTCGACAACAACCAGATCGTCTTCGCCTTCGGCGAAACCCTGGCGCATCTCCATTGCCTGGAAACCCGCGCGCGCGTGAAGCGCATCGAGGTCGACGGCGTGCATCGTTTCGTGGCCCTGGTCGATACCCATCCGCAGCCGCCGGCCGACGATTCCGACGCCCAGGTCATGGACACCGGCGCGGCGTAGGCTGCCAGCGATAGCGGACGCCGGATGCCTTCGCGGCCTCCAGCAGCAGGCCTCCAGCCCCCGATCCGACGACGTCCGGATGGGTGTAGAGCATGCGAATTTCCTCCCCATCGCGGGCCAGAAACGAGACAATGCGCCCATCACGCTCGGCGTCGCACTCGGCGAGCACCACTTCGCACTCCTTCAGGATGACGTTTTCGATGAACCAGCGATCCTGCTCCTCCGTGTGGAGCATCGGCAGGAAGGTCAGCAGCCGGAAGGACGGCGAGAACACCGACGCGATGCCGCTGGCGTCGTCCGCCGTCGCAAGCCGGCATCGGAAGCGGTTTTCCATCGCTTGATTTTGGCCTGAGCCCGCATGCGCGTCGACCTCTTCGACTTCGACCTGCCCCAGGATCTGATCGCCCAACGGCCGGTCGTGCCAAGGGATGCAGCGCGGCTGCTCGACGTGGCACCGGATGGTCTGCACGACCGCGGCGTGCGCGACCTGCCCGGCCTGTTACGCCGGGGCGACCTGCTGGTCTTCAACGACACCCGGGTGATCCCCGCCCGCCTGCTCGGCACGCGGCCGGCCGGCGGCAAGGTCGAGGCGCTGCTGATCCGCGATCTCGGCCAGGGCCATTGGCTGTCCTTCGCGCGACCCACCAAGAGGCTGAAGATGGGCGACAGCCTCGCCTTCGCCGGCGGTCTCGGCGCCACCGTCGCTGCCAAGAACGAGGACGGCTCGGTCGTGCTGGCATTCGACAGGACGGGCCACGCTTTTCTCACCGCGCTGGAGCAAGGTGGCACCGTGCCCCTGCCCCCGTACATCCGTGGCGGCACCGCCGACGCCCAGGACCGTGCCGACTATCAGACGCTGTTTGCCAAGTACGACGGCTCGGTCGCCGCTCCCACTGCCGGGCTTCATTTCACGCCCGCACTGATGGCGGCCCTGGCCGAGGCCGGCATCGCCACCTCGGGCGTCACGCTGCATGTCGGCGCCGGCACCTTCCAGCCGGTGCGCGTGGACGACACCGACGCCCATGTCATGCATGCCGAATGGGGCGAGGTACCGGAGAAGACCGCGCGCGCCATCGAGGCGGCACGGGCCGCGGGTGGGCGAATCGTTTCGATCGGCACGACATCGCTCAGGCTGCTCGAATCGGTGGGGCGCCTCCATGACGGGGCGATGAAAGCGTGGACCGGCGAGACCGACATCTTCATCACGCCGGGCTTCCGCTTCCGCGCCGTCGACCTGCTGCTCACCAACTTCCACCTGCCACGCTCGACCCTGTTCATGCTCGTCGCGGCCTTCGCCGGACTGGAGCGCATGCAGCAGGTCTATGCGCACGCCGTGCGCGAGCGATACCGCTTCTATTCCTACGGCGATTGTTGTCTGTTGCGCCGATGAGCCTTTCCTTCGAGCTTTTGGGCACCGACGGCGCGGCGCGGCGCGGCCGCATCGCGACGGCGCACGGCACCGTCGAGACGCCGGCCTTTATGCCGGTCGGCACCGCGGGCACGGTGAAGGCCATGCTGCCGCAGTCCGTCGCCGAAACCGGCGCCCAGATCGTGCTCGGCAACACCTTCCACCTGATGCTGCGGCCGGGCGCGGAGCGCGTGGCAGCCCTGGGCGGGCTGCACAAGTTCATGAACTGGCCGGGACCGATCCTGACCGATTCGGGTGGCTTCCAGGTGATGTCGCTAAAAGACCTGCGAAAGCTCGACGCCGACGGCGTCACCTTCCGTTCGCCGGTCGATGGCTCGCAGCACCGGCTGACGCCCGAGCGCTCGATCGAGATCCAGCGCCTGCTCGATGCCGACATCACAATGTCGTTCGACGAATGCACGACCTGGCCGGTCGAGGAGCCGGCGGCCGCGTCGTCGATGCGGCTCTCGATGAAGTGGGCCGAGCGCGGCAAGCGCGCCTTTATCGAACGGCCGGGCTATGGCCTGTTCGGCATCGTCCAGGGCAGTGTCTTTCCGGCGTTGCGCGCCGAGAGCGTGGCCGCGCTCACCGCCATCGGCTTCGACGGCTATGCGGTGGGTGGCCTCGCCGTGGGCGAAGGCCAGGCCATGATGTTCGCCACGCTCGACACCACGCTGCCGATGCTGCCGGCCGACCGGCCGCGCTACCTGATGGGCGTCGGCCGGCCCGCCGATATCGTGGGTGCGGTGGCGCGCGGCATCGACATGTTCGACTGCGTGATGCCGACTCGCGCCGGCCGCACGGCGCAGGCTTTCACCCGGCGCGGCGAGCTCAATCTGCGCAACGCGCGGCACCGCGACGACCCGCGGCCGATCGACGAGCATTGCGGCTGTCCTGCCTGCACCCACCACAGCCGGGCCTATATGCATCACCTGATCCGCGCCGAGGAGATCCTCGCTTCGATGCTGCTCACATGGCACAACTTGCACTACTATCAGGACATTATGCGTGGCTTGCGCGGCGCCATCGAGAGTGGCTCACTCGGCCACTGGATCGCCGCATTCACGCGCGAACAAGACTTGGGCGACATCCCACCCCTTTGATTTCCGAAGCAGTAACGGAGCGTAACGGATGCCGAACGAGGCGTTGATCGTGGTCGACATGCAGAACGATTTCTGCGAGGGCGGCGCGTTGGCCGTTCCCGGCGCCAACGGCATCCTGCCGCTGGTCAACCGCCTGATCGGCCGCCACGACCACGTGATCCTGACGCAGGACTGGCACACGCCGGGCCATGCCTCCTTCGCCAGCGCCTGGGCCGACGCGGAGCCCTTCAGCACGGCCAAGTTTCCCTACGGCCCGCAGACGCTGTGGCCGGACCACTGCGTGCAGGGCACGCCGGGGGCGGAGTTTCATCCCGGGCTCGAGGCCACCAAGGCGCATATGATCGTGCGCAAGGGCTTCCACACCGGCATCGATTCCTACTCGGCGTTCCGCGAGAACGACCGCATGACCCGCACCGGCCTCGACGGCTACCTGAAAGCCCGCGGCTTCACCAAGCTCACCATCTGCGGCCTGGCGCTCGACTACTGCGTCGCCTGGACCGCGATCGACGGCCGCCAGGCCGGCTTCGATATCGCCGTCGTGGTCGAGGCCACCGCCGCCATCGACCTCGATGGCAGCCGCCGGCGCATGCTCTCCGAGATGCGCCAGGGCGGCATCAACCTCAACGCGACGGCTTAGACGCGCTCCAGCGCCAGCGCGATGCCCTGGCCGACGCCGATGCACATGGTGGCGAGCGCGCGCTTGCCGCCGGTGGCCTCGAGCTGATTGAGCGCGGTGATCATCAGCCGACCGCCCGAGGCGCCGAGCGGATGGCCGAGCGCGATGGCGCCGCCGTTGGGGTTCACGTTCTCCGCGTCGTCCGACAGGCCCAGCTGGCGCAGCACGGCCAGCGCCTGGGCGGCAAACGCCTCGTTGAGCTCGATCGTGTCGAAGTCCTTGATCGTCATGCCGAGCTTGGCCAGCAGCTTCTGGGTCGCCGGCACTGGGCCGATGCCCATGACGCGCGGCGGGACGCCCGCCGACACGGTGCCCAGGATGCGTGCCCGCGGCGTCAGGCCATTGGCCCGGGCGGCGGCCTCCGAGGCGATGATCATGGCGCAGGCGCCGTCGTTCAGGCCCGACGAATTGCCCGCCGTCACCGAGCCGCCCTCGCGGAAGGCCGCGGTGAGCTTCGACAGCGTCTCCATCGTGGTGTCGCCGCGCGGATGCTCGTCCCGCTCGACGATGACCTCGGTCTTGCCCTTCTTGACGCAGACCTTGACGATTTCGCGCTCGAAGAAGCCGCGGTCCTGAGCGGCCTTGCAGCGGCGCTGGCTGCGGTAGGCGAAGGCGTCCTGGTCGGTGCGGCTGATCTGGTGCTCGCCGGCGACGTTCTCGGCGGTCTGGCCCATCGGGTCGACGCCATAGGCCGCCTTCATACGCGGGTTGACGAAGCGCCAGCCCAGCACCGTGTCCTCGAGCTTCATGGACCGGTCGAAGGCACTCTCGGGCTTGCCCATGACATAGGGCGAGCGGGTCATGCCTTCTACGCCGCCCGCGATCATCATGTCGGCCTCACCGAGCTTTACCGCGCGCGCCGCATGGCCCGCCGCCTCGAGACCCGAACCGCAGAGGCGGTTGACCGTGGCCCCCGCGACCTCGACCGGCAGGCCGGCCAGCAAGCCCGCCATGCGCGCCACGTTGCGGTTGTCCTCGCCGGCCTGGTTCACGCAGCCGTAGATCACGTCGTCGATCGCGCCCCAGTCGACATTGGCGTTGCGCTGCATCAGCGCCTTGATCGGATGGGCGGCAAGATCGTCGACCCGCATGGCGCCGAGGCCGCCGTTGTAGCGGCCGACGGGGGTGCGGATGGCGTCGCAGATGTAGGCTTCGGTCATCTTGGGTACTCCCGACACAGAAAATCGTTGTTTGGGGCGTAGCACCGCCCCGACGCGCTTGCCAATGCCCCCCGCCACGCTCCATGGGCAGAGGGGCTATGCGCGATGTCGCATAAAACGCGACAAATCAAAAAATCGGATCGCGTTCCTATTCGTTCTCCAAAACGGCGCCTAATCGATTGAACCCGCGCCCTTTTCCGCCCCTCGCCCCGTCGCGCCCGAGTCGCATGAAAGGCGACATTCCGTGAATTCGGATCGATGCTTCTCCCCGGCCGGGCAGACGGACGATCGAAGACGCTTCGTCCAGGCAGAGGTTCGGATGTCGGGAAGCCCGTTTCATAGGTTTAATCCTATCCTTCGGGAATCATCCTGTCAAGCACACCGGAACACCACGTATTGCGCATAGCCGCGATGAGGCCGCTCGAAGGTGCGGAGCGCGCCCGCGTGGCCTGCGCGAGCAGCAAGCTCGGCTTCCAGCCCATCGCGCGGATCGACATGAAATTGCGCCAGCCAGCGGCGCAGGCCGTGGCGGAACCAGCGCGGCAGTTCCTCCTGCCCGCCGAAGTCGACGATGTGCAGTTCGCCGCCGGGCGGCAGCCAGGCCAGTGCCTGCCCAAGCGCTGCCCGCCACTCCGGAATCATCGACAGGCTGTACGAGATGAAGATGCGCGAGAACGACGGCACGCCGAACAGGAGGTCGGGATCGAAGCGCGTGGCGTCGGCCTGGGCGAGACGGATGCGCGACGCGAGCCCTTCCCGCGCCACGGTCTGGCGGGCGCTGATCAGCATCTCGGACGAGATGTCGATGCCGAACAGCGGTGCCTCGGGATAGCGCCGCGCGACGGAAACGAGATTGCGCGCCGTGCCGCAGCCGATCTCCAGCACCCGGCCGCCCGCCGGCGGCGACAGGCGCTCGATCAGCCGGTCGCGGCCCAACAGGTAGTATTTGCGCGTGCTGTCGTAGAGATGGCGCTGGCGGCGGTAGATGCGGTCCATCAGGTCGGACGAGGCGGCGGTGTCGCTCAACCGTCAGCTCTCCAGAACATAGAGATGGAAGCCGCCGTAGATCGCCGAACGGTCGCGCGCCGTGAAGTCCTGCGACGCGGCGGCCTCGTAGCGCCAGCGGCCGAGCAGCGCCGGGTCGAGGCGGCCCGGCAGCAGCGACGGTTCGGCCGCCGTCCGGAAGATCGCCCGCGCTCCTGTCCGCGCCGTGCGCGTGATCTCGGTCCACAGCGCGCCCAGCTGCTCGTCGGTCATCCAGTCCTGGGCGTCGAGCAGCACGTAGCGGTCGCGCGACGCGTCCGGACAGGACGCGAGATATTCGGTGATCGAGCGGTTCAAGACTTCGACCCGGTCGACGCGGGCGCGGACGACATCGAATTGATTGCGCCGCAAATAGGGCGGCAACGGCCCCTCGCCACCCCCGCCGTAGCGTCGGCCGAAGGCCTGCCAGGCGAAGTAGTTATCGGCGAGGCTGAAACCACAGGCGAGCCGTTCGACCCGTTCGCGCAACACCGCGCTCATGCCGCGGCCACCGGCCAGTGCCTCGTACTGCGCCGGCGGGATGCCGAGACCGTAGAGCGAGAGCCGGTTGCCGGTCGCCCAGCGTACCGCCGGGCGGTCGAACAGCGGCGCCAGCGCCGTCTCATAGAAATGGCGCTGCTCGGCCATGGTGCGGGCGCTCAGGAGATCGCGCAGATCGACGCCGTGCAGGCGCGCGGCGGCATGGGCGAGACCGATGAAGCGGCCGAGCACGCCGTGGCGATAGGCATTGCGGGCGAAGATCGAAATGCGACGCCGGCCGAAGCGCTGCAGGCTGCGGCCCTGCCAATAGGTGCGGCTCTCGGGGTCGAGATGCGGCGCGATCAGGCGGTCGTAGGCCGCAACATTGGCCTGGTCGTCGGCCGAGCCGAAGAAGCGGTAAAACATTTCCCACGACGGCAGGCGGCTCGCCGCCACCAGTTTCAGTCGGTTGAGCGCCACATGCGCCCCGCTGAGATCGACGGCGGTGATCCGCGCCGGCCCCGCCGTGAGGTAGGAGAGGATGTTGCAGCCGCCCGACGCGATCGCCACGACATGGCTGTCGGGCGCGAGCGCCAGCGCTTCGAGGTCGATCTCGGGGTCTTCCCAGATCTGGGTGTAGACGAGGCCGCGGAACAGCCGTTCGAAGACGTGCTCCAGAAGTCCCTCGCGGGACAGGACGCGATTGCGGCGGACCGCCTGTTTCAGGCGGACATTGCTCTCATCCCGCGGATAGGCCAACCGAACGACTCCGGCTTTACTCGACCTGCCCAATGTATCCACCCCAGGTGCCAGTTTGATGACAGGCACGCACTTGACGGGATGTCCGGTTAGGGAGAACGTGCCGCCATGACCACGCAAAATTCAGCCCAGGGTTTCGCCCTCTTCGACTCGTCGATCGGCACCTGCGGCATCGCCTGGAGCCCGCGCGGCATCGCGGGGCTGCAGTTGCCCGAATCGACGGCCGACGCGACACGCGTGCGCCTGCACCGGCGCTGGCCCGATGCGATCGAGAGTTCCCCGCCGCCCGGTGTCGGCCGCGCCATCGAGCGCGTGCTGTTACTGCTGAAGGGCGAAGCGGCGGATCTCACCGATATCCCACTCGACCTCAAGGCCGCGCCGGAATTCCACCGCAAGGTCTACGAGGTGGCGCGCACCATCCCGCCCGGCCGCACCATGACCTACGGCGAGATCGCCAAGCGTCTCGGTGTCCCGCACGAATCGCGCGAGGTCGGCCAGGCGCTGGGGCGCAATCCCGTCGCCATCATCGTGCCCTGCCACCGCGTGCTGGGCGCCGACGGCAAGATGGGCGGTTTTTCCGCCAACGGCGGCGTCTCGACCAAGCGACGCATGCTGGAGATCGAGGGAGCCCCCGCGGTCGGCGCGGGGCCCTTGTTCGCCCAGCAGCAGCAATGACCGGCTTTCCCTTCAAGCCCGCCAAGGCCCTCGCCCATCTGAAGGCCGCCGATCCGGCGTTGGCCGCGATCATCGACACCGTCGGTCCGTTCCGTATGGAGCTGAAAGTCTCGCGCAGCCTGTTCGGCGCGCTGGCCGAAGCCATCGTCTACCAGCAGCTTTCCAACAAGGCGGCAGCCACGATCTACGGCCGTGTCGAAGCGCTCTATCCACGCGCGACGGCGGGCTTCACGCCGCGCCATATCCTGGCGACGGCCGATGAGAAGCTGCGCGCCTGTGGCCTGTCGCGCGCCAAGGTGCTGGCCGTGCAGGACCTCGCGCGCCGCGTCGCAAGCGGCGAGTTGCCGACCCTCGACGAAGCGCATGGTCTAAAAGATGCCGAGCTGATCGAGCGGCTGGTAAAAGTGCGCGGCATCGGCCGCTGGAGCGCCGAGATGTTCCTGATGTTTCGCCTCGGCCGTCCCGACGTGCTGCCGCTCGACGACTACAGCCTGCGCAAGACTTATGCGAAAGCGTTTAAGAAGCGTGCGCTGCCCTCGCCGCAGGCCCTTGAAAAGGCCGGTGAAAAATGGCGGCCTTACCGCACGGTGGCGTGCTGGTATCTATGGCGGGTACTAGACATAGTGTAGCGCCTGTCCTCTTTTGAACAGTGTGGACGGGCCCCTGTCCGGCATATAATGGAGCCGCGCATTCCTGTGCTGAAAGGGCTGGTCAGACTGGCGAAGAAAGCTCAACCCACCTTCGATCCCAAGGCGTTTCTCGCCACCGTGAGTCACGGTCGCAGTGTGGCGGAGTACCGCAAGGGCGGCGTTGTCTTTCTGCAATCGAGTCCGGCCGATGCCGTCTTCTACATCCAGACGGGCAAGATCAAGATCGTCGTCGCGTCCAAGCAGGGCAAGGAAGCGGTGGTAGCGCTGCTGGGGCCGGGCGAGTTCTTCGGCGAGGGCTGCCTGATCGGCCAGCCGTTGCGCCTGGCAACGGCCAGGGCCATTGTCGAAAGCGAAGTGACGCGGGTCGGCAAGGCCGAGATGATCCGCGTCCTTCACGACGAACCGACCTTCGGCGAATTGTTCATCGCCCATCTGCTGACCCGCAACAGCCGCGTCGAGGAGGACCTGGTCGACCAGCTCTTCAACTCGAGCGAAAAGCGGCTGGCCCGCACGCTGCTTCTGCTGGCGAACTTCGGCAAGGACGGCGGCCCGCAACCGATCACCACCCCCATGAGCCAGGAAACGCTGGCCGAGATCATCGGCACCACGCGCCCGCGCGTCAGCCATTTCATGAACAAATTCAGGAAGTTGGGCTTCATCGCCTACAACGGCCACCTGCAGATCCACAGTTCCCTGCTGAGCGTCCTGCTGCGCGACGACTCCTGAAGTCCGCCGCAGCCTCCCGGGCGAGATGGTCAATAGAGGACAGACTCCTGTCCCAGCCGGGGGTCACTGTACGTCGGGTACCGAACATAGAGAGGGAAATGCTTCACGGTGCCCGAGCAAGGGGCCCTGCCATGTTGTACCTCGTCAAACCGTCACCACCGACACGCCCTGGACTGGAGAACGAAATCCATCAGAAGGAAGTCTACCAAAGGGAAGTGCATCGTCTCGAGTTGCTGAAGCGCTACGAGATCCTCGATACGCCGCCCGAGGCCGCGTTCGACCGCATCACGGCGCTGGCGGCGGACCTCTTCAATGCCCCGATCGCGATCATCAGCTTCCTCGACGGCCACCGCCTGTGGTTCAAGTCGCACCATGGTCTCGACAGCTCGGAAGTACGATGGGGTCCGGAGGCCGCCGTCTCCACCATGGAGACGCTGATCCGGGGTGAATTCGGCCTGGGCTTTTTTGTCAGCGCGCCCCTGATCACGCACGACGGCCACGATCTTGGCGCGCTCTGCGTGATCGATTATCAGCCCCGGGCGGCCGACGAGCGGCAGCTTCGCCACCTCGCGACACTGGCCGCACTGGTCACGGACAGGATGGAACTGCGCCTGACGGCCCGCAATGCCGCCGCGCGGGCCGATATCCTGGCCAGTGAAATCGATCACCGCGCCATGAACAGCCTGCAGCTGGTCGCCAGCCTGCTCAATCTGCAAAGCCGGGTCACGCAGGCGCCCGAAACGGCCCAGCAACTCATGATCGCCTCAAATCGCGTCCTTGCCGTGGCGCGCGTGCACCGGAACTTCTCCGCCGACGAGTCTATCGACCGCGTATTGCTCCTGGCCTACCTGCGCCGGCTCTGCGCCGAGCTCGCGGAAGTCCTCGACGTCGCCATCGAGGTCGAGGGCACGGAAGCCAGCGTGCCCACGACACAAGTCCTGGCGATAGGTCTCATCGTGAACGAGCTTGCGACCAACGCGAAGAAACATGGTGCCGGGCCGATCAAGATCACCTTCACGTCGGGCGTGGCCAGGTCAGACGCAGCAGGGCATCACGAACTCTGCATCCTCGACCAGGGTGATGGCTTGCCGGAGGGGTTCGCCGTGAACCGGCTCAAGGGCAATGGCCTCGGCATCAAGGTGGTGGCGGTCCTTGTGGAGCAACTCGAGGGCCGACTGTCCGCCGGCGCCAATCCGGCCGGTCGAGGCGCCTGCTTCACCATCACGTTCCCTGGCACCTTCCCCGGCGCCGCGCCGGAGACCGATGCCGACATGCGGCATCAAGGATAAAGACCCGTTCACCCGTGCCACTGGAGTGACACGGTCGCCATGACATAATCGGCGCATGGCTCTTCCGTTCTCCAATACCGCCGGCCGCACGCTCGAACGCCTGCGCACCGCCTTCATCGACACCGCCCGCGGCGCACGCGAGGTGGTGGGTGCCCCGCTCCGCCCCGATCTGCCCGACGACGATATTCCGAGGCTGAAGAACCGCATCGACGCCTGCCTCGCGGGCAAGGGTGGCGAGACGGCGCGGCGCGGCCGGGCGGCCGACCTGGGGCAGGCCTATCTCTCGCTCTCGGCCACCGGCCGAAAGAAATTCCTGCTGACGCTCGCCCACGACTACGGCCTACCGCGCGAAGCCGCCCTCGCTAAGGTCGAGCGCTGGCGCACCTCCAAGGATCCGGCGCGGGCGCTGCGCCGGGCGCTGGAGCCGCCGGCGGTGCGGCTGCTGCACGAGTTCGTGGGCGTGCCGCAGGGCGTGAAGTTCGTGGTCGATCTGCGTGCCGAGCTGATGGCGCTCGGCCGCAGCGATGCTGCCGCACGGGCCCTCAGCGAGGATCTCCGGCCCCTGCTCGGCGCCTGGTTCGATGTCGGCTTCCTCGACCTGGTGCGCATCGACTGGCGGTCGCCCGCCGCGCTGCTGGAAAAGCTCGTGGCCTACGAGGCCGTACACGCCATCCGCTCCTGGCGCGACCTCAAGAACCGGCTCGATTCCGACCGGCGCTGCTTCGCCTTCTTCCACCCGCGCATGCCCGAGGAACCGCTGATCTTCGTCGAGGTGGCGCTGGTCCATGGTCTGGCGGGCAACGTGCAGCGCCTGCTCGACGCGCGCGCCGAGACCAGCGATCCAGGCGAGGCCAATACCGCGATCTTCTACTCCATCTCCAATTGCCAGCAGGGCCTGGCGGGCATCAGCTTCGGCAACTTCCTGATCAAGCGCGTGGCCGACCAGCTTGCGGGCGAAATGCCCCGGATTAAGGAGTTCGCCACGCTGTCGCCCGTCCCCGGCCTGCGCCAGCACATCGACGGCCGGCTGAAAAACGAGGGCGACGATGCCCTCACCTCATCCGAGATCGCCTCCCTGGGGCCGGTGATCGGCGACGCCCGAGGTGCCGCCGCGGTGCGCCGCCTGCTCGACCGGCCGACCTGGTGGGAGGTGCCGGCGATCAACAAGGCGCTGCGCCCCATCCTGTCGCGCCTCGCGGCGCATTATCTCACGACGGCCGACGACAAGGGCCGCGCACTTGATCGCGTGGCGCACTTCCATCTCGGCAACGGCGCCATCGTCGAACGGCTGAACTGGCTGGCCGACACCAGCGCCAACGGTGTTAGGCAGTCCTACGCCATGATGGTGAACTACCGCTACAAACTGGGCGACGTCGATGCCAACCACGAGGCCTATTCGAACGGCAAGATCGTCGCCAGCCGCGAGGTCCGGGCGCTGGCGAAGGGGTAGACCGGGAGCGAAGCGATAAACTGGCGCCTGTGGACCTGGAAGGAGTACGTCGGCGTTCTCCTTGCCGTGGCCCTTGTCGTGGGTTTTGCGGTCGTGACGATGGGATTTCCAAATTGGCACAACAGCTTCGGTTTTGAGCCGGAGTGGCGATGTTTCAACTCAATGGTCAGCGGCCCGGTATGTACTAAAAAGCCCGGTAGCGCTCCGCCGTCGCGGTAAGACGTTTCTCACGGTCCTGCTGGACCAGACATACAAATACTTGTATATGCCACTTCGTGAAGGGCGTCGTTTTTCGTGGCGACTCTCTTGAGCGACTGAGGCGGTTTCCGGCTTCAGTGCGTCAGGACGCGGGCTATCAGCTGGAGCGTATCCAGCGGGGTGTGGCACCGGACGATTTCAAGTCCATGTCGACGATCGGAGCCGGCGTGCAGGAAATTCGTGTACGCGATGCGGCCGGTGCGTTCCGCATCATCGATATCGCTCGCTTCGAGGAAGCGGTTTACGTCCTGCATGCCTTCCAAAAGAAGATGGCGAAGACGTCACCGTTAGACACCGAGTTGGCACGGCAACGATATCGACGCTTGTTGGAGGACAGGAGATGAAGGCTCGCAAGTTCGCCAATGTCTGGGACGCAGTGGAGCCGATCCCCGAGGTCGCAAAGCAATGGAAGGCGCGCGCCACCTTGGTGACGGCTTTGCGTGATCGAATCGTGCGGGCGCGTTGGACGCAGGCCGAAGCGGCCCGGCGGCTCGGAGTCACCCAGCCGCGCATCTCCACGCTCATGCGCGGCAAACTCAGCCTCTTTTCGCTCGATACGCTCGTCTCGATGGCAACGGCGGCGGGCCTGCGCGTCGAAATCAAGATCCGACGCGCGGCCTGATTCGCTACTTGTTCAGATAGTTGAGCTTCAGGCCCGGGCGCGGCCATTCGAAGCTCACCAGCTTGCCGGTCATCGAGAGCGTGGCGAATGCCGTGCGCAGGTCCGCGCCGCCGAAGCAGACGTTGGTGACCATCGGGTCGGGCAGCTTGTATTGCGTCACCGACGTGCCATCGGGCGATATGTCGGAGACGGCGCCGGTGATCAGCGTGGCGACGCAGATGTGACCGGCCGAATCGACGGCCAGAGAATCGAACATCTGGTAGCCGCCGAGGCCCACGATGACGCGGCCCTTCTCGCCGCGGTAGGGGCCGTTGGCATCTTTTATGACGCCCGGCGCCGAGAGATCGAAGGCCCAGCAGCGCGCGGTCGGCGTTTCGACGACATAGAGCGTCTTCTCGTCGGGGGAGAGGCCGCAGCCGTTGGGGCGCTCGAGCGGAAAGACTTTCTGCTCGATCTTGGAACCGTCGGCGCGGGCGTAATAGACGGCGCCGCGGTCGTTGTCGTACTCGCGCGTCTTGCCGAGGTCGGTGAACCAGAAGCCGCCCGCATTGTCGAAGACGATGTCGTTGGGGCCGTTCAGCTTGCGGCCGTCGCACGAGTCGTAGAGCGTCTCGACCTTGCCGGTCTCGGGATCGACGGTCTGGATCGAGCCGCCCTTGTAGGAAGCGGGCTGGGTGCCCGGGAACAGCCGGCCGTCGGGCCGCTTGATCCAGTTGAAGCCGCCGTTGTTGCAGACGTAGATCTTGCCCTTGGGGCCGACCGCGGCGCCGTTGGGGCCGCCCGGCATCTTGGCCACGATGTGCTGCTGGCCGTCGGGCGTGACGCGGGTCAGCGTCTCGCGCGCGATCTCGACCAGGATCACCGAGCCGTCGGGCATGGCGATCGGCCCTTCGGGAAACTGCAGGCCCGAGGTGATTTCCTTGTGCGGCGTCGTCATGGTCGTTTCCCCTATTTTCCCTTGAAGTCAGGCTTGCGCTTGGCGAGGAAGGCGGCGACCCCCTCCCTGAAATCGTCGCTGCGGCCGAGCTCGCGCTGGTAGTCGCGCTCGACGTCGAGCTGGGCCGAGAGGTCGTTGCCGCCGGCCTGGTCGAGCGCGCCCTTGATGCGCGCCAGCGCCAGCGTCGGCCCATCGGCGAGCTTGCGGGCGATCCCGGTGGCGGTCGCGATCAGCTCCGCATCATCGACGACGTCCCAGATCAGGCCCCACTCCTTGGCCTTCTCGGCCGGGATCTGCGGCGCCAGCATGGCGAGCGCACGGGCGCGCTGGTCGCCCACCAGGCGCGGCAGGAACCAGGTGCTGCCGCCGTCAGGCAGCAGGCCGATGCGGGCGAAGGCTTGCAGGAACGACGCCGACTTGCCGGCGATGGCGATATCCGAGGCGAGCGCGAAGCTCATGCCGACGCCCGCCGCCACGCCATTCACCGCCGCCACGATGGGCTTGGGAAGGGTGCGCATGAGGCGGATCACCGGATTGAAGTATTTGTCGAGGGCGGCGCCCGAGTCGGCGGTGGCGCTCGCTTCGCGGTCGGGATCGGCCAGATCAGCGCCGGCGCAGAAGCCGCGGCCCGCGCCGGTGATCAGCACGGCGCGCACCGAGGTATCGGCCGCCAGCTCCTCCCAGCAGGTCTTTATCTCGGCGATCATCTTGCGCGAGACGGCGTTCAGGCGATCGGGCGCGTTGAAGGTGAGCGTGGCCAGGCCGTTGTCGCGCGTGAGCAGGATCTTGTCGTAAGCCATGATGTCCCTGTCCTGTAAATCAGCGTCCCGTGAAATTGGCGGGCCGCTTGGCGAGGAAGGCCGCCACGCCTTCCTTGAAATCCTCGCTGCGGCCGAGCTCGCGCTGGGCGTCGCGCTCGAGGTCGAGCTGCTGGTCGAGCGTGTTGGTGCCGGCGCGGTTCATGGCGTCCTTGATGGCGGCATAGGAACGCGTCGGGCCCGCGGCGAGTTTTTGGGCAACCTTGGTCGCTTCATCCATCAGGGCCGTGTCGTCGACCACTTGCCAGACCATGCCCATGCGTTCGGCCTCCTCGGCCGGCACCGAGGTGCCCAGCATGGCGAGCGCCCGGGCGCGGGCGTCACCCACGGTGTGCGGCAGGAACCAGGTGCCGCCGAGATCGGGGATCAGCGAGATACGTACGAACGCCTGGTCGAAGCGGGCCGAGCGCGCCGCCATGACGATGTCGCAGGCGAGCGCCAGATTGGCGCCGCCGCCGGCCGCGACGCCGTTCACCGCGGCGATCACGGGCTTGGGCAGATCGCGGATGGCGCGGATCATGGGATTGAACAGCCGATCCATGGCGACGCCGAGATCAGGCTTGCCGTCGGGTCCGACCAGGCCGGGGCCGGAGCCCGCGAGGTCGGCGCCGGCGCAGAAGCCGCGGCCGGTGCCGGTCAGCAGCACCGCCCGCACCGCGGAGTCGTCGCGAGCGCGGGCGAATTCGCGGATCACGGCCTCGATCAGCGGATGGTTCATGGCATTCAGGCGCTGCGGGCGGTTCAGCGTCAGGGTGAGGACGCCGCTCTCGAGAGCGGCCAGGATGGGCGTTTCTTCCATGAGGCCAGACTGGCATGCGCCCCACCTCACGCCAACCCGCGCCAACCGGTCGCGTCGCAGGGCGGCACGGCGTCCCGTATGTCCAAGGACGATGGCCAGCATCCTGATCCTGGTCGGCACCGAATCGGGCAACGCCCAGATGGTGGCCGACGCGCTGCAGCCGGTGCTGAAGGGCGCCGGTCACGCGGTCAACGTGAGCGACGCGGCCGCCAGCGCCGCCGACTTCCTCGGCAACGACGTGCTGCTGGTGGTCTGCGCCACGCACGGCGCAGGCGACATCCCGACCAACATCCTGCCGCTGGCCGAGGCGCTGGAACGCGACCATCCCGACCTGTCGGGCCACCGCTACGGCATCATTGCGCTGGGCGACATGACCTACCAGGACACGTTCTGCGGCGCCGGCAAGAAGCTCGACGACATCTTCGCCTCGTGCGGCGCCAAGCGCATCGGCGAACGGCTGGAGGTCGACGCCTCCGAGCAGCCCCTGCCCGACGAAGAGGCGCTCACCTGGATCGAGGGCTGGAAAACGCTCGTCTGACCGGACTCAGTCCGGCAGCGTGAAAATCTCGACCGGCTTGGGCACGCCGCGCAGGCGGTGGGTTCCCAGCGACTTCATCGGCAGCATGCAGACCTCGTTGAAGTCGGCCGAGGCGCAGACTTGTACGCCGAGCGCCTTGGTGAGCCCCTCCAGCCGCGACGTGCGATTGACGGCGGAGCCGATGACGGTGAAGTCGAGCCGGTCCTCGGTGCCGACATTGCCGAACGTCACCGTTCCGACATGCAGCCCGATGCCGAAGCGCACCGGCTCGGCGCCGCCGGCGGCGCGTGCCTCGTTGGCCGCCTCGATGTCGCCGATCACCTGGCGCGCGGCGTTCAGCGCATTGGCCGTGACCATGGGCAGGAACAGCGCATCCTCGGCCGGGAAATAGGCCATCACGCCGTCACCGATGAATTTCAGGATCTCGCCACCGTGCGCCGACAGCGCGTTGCCGACGAGCTGGAAGTAGTTGTTCAGCAGCTCCAGCACTTCGTTGGGCTGCAGCCTTTCGTTCAGCCCGGTGAAGTCGCGCAGGTCGGAGAACCACAGCACGGCGCGAATCTCCTGGCCGTCGCCGCGGCGGATCATGCCGTTCAGGATGCGCTGGCCGACTTCGCGCCCGAGATAGGTGTTGGCCACCGTGTCGGCGATGCTGTGCTCGATGTGCATCTCCGTCACCGCGCCGATCATGTCGATGAGGCGATGGATGTCGTCGATGTCGGCGGCAGAGAAGCCGCCCTCATGGTCGGTGGCGAAGGTGACGACCGGCATCGGCCGACCATGCGAGATGCGCATGGGAAGCGCGTAGTAGTCGGTGCCGCCGTCGGCGCGGATCTCGTGCAGCACTTCATGGTTGTTTTCGTCGAGCTCGGCCAGCCGGTAGCGCACCGGCCTCGACTGCTCGCGGGCCTCCTGCATGGGGCTGCCGATATAAGCCGGCGTGAACTGGATGCCGTAGCCGCGCGCGATCGCCTGCACCGGCTCGCCGCGCCGCCACATGAAGCCCATCGCCTGGAGCTGCGGATGGATGAGCTGCAGGCCGATGTAGAAGCGCCATACCGGCAGACCGGCCTCCACCACGCGGCTCATCAACTGTGCGATGAATTCGACCGGCGTCGTGATCAGGCGGCCGTCACGGACGAGCCAGTCCGCGACCGGGGCCAGCCGGTCGGGCGCGGGGACGGCCACGGGAACGGTCGCGTTCAGGAGCCCACCACGGCGGCGACTTCCTCGCCGGAGGTGCGGAACACGCGGCTGGCCGAAACGTCGGCGATCTTCTCGATGTTGTCGGCGACATCCTCGAGCGTGGGCGCGCGGCCGATGATGCGCACGCCCTCGGCCTCGCGATACTCGATGCGCGCGAAGGTGCCGGCGCCGGCGCTCCAGATGTCACCGGTGCGCTGGCACTGCTCGCTGCAGAGATAAGCCACCATCGGCGAGACGAACTCGGGCCTGAGCTTGTCCAGCACTTCCGGCGTCATCAGGCTCTCGGTCATGCGCGTGGCGGCCACGGGGGCCAGCGCATTGATGAAGATGTTGTACTTCTGGCCTTCGAGGCGCAGCGCATTCATGAAGCCCACGACGGCGAGCTTGGCACCGCCGTAGTTCGCCTGGCCGAAGGTGCCGTAGATGCCCGAGTTCGACGAGGTGACAACGACGCGGCCATAGGCCTTGGCGCGCAGGATAGGCCAGGCGGCATGCGTTACATAGGCGGTGCCCTGGAAATGCACTTTTACGACGAAGTCGAAATCCTCGGTCGTCATATTGTGGAAGGTCTTGTCGCGCAGCACGCCGGCATTGTTGACCACGATGTCGACCGTGCCAAAGGAATCGACTGCGGTCTTGACGATGTTCGCGGCGCTCTTCGGATCGGCCACCGAATCGTAGTTAGGCACGGCCTGGCCGCCGGCCGCCTTGATCTCATCCACCACCTTGTCGGCCGCAGCGTGATTGCCACCTTTACCATCCACCGCACCACCCGGATCGTTCACCACGACCTTGGCGCCGCGGCTCGCGAGCAGCAGCGCATGCGCGCGGCCGAGTCCGTTGCCGGCGCCGGTGACGATGGCGACGCGATTGTCGAAGCGGATAGTCATTCTGTTGTCTCCCCCGAATTCATTGCCGGAGACACCATGTTGGATGTTCGGTCGCGGTTTCAAGTCCGCTGTAGAATCACTACCGATGCCACGGCTTCTTCCATGCCGATCACGCCGCCGCCGTTCTCGGCGAGTGCAACTTCCGCGCCCTCGACCTGGCGCGGGCCGGCCTCGCCGCGCAATTGCGTCGCGAGTTCGGCGAGCATCGAAAGTCCCGTCGCGCCGACGGGATGGCCCTTCGACACGAGACCGCCCGATGTGTTGACCGGCAGCTTGCCGCCGGGGCCGGTGGCGCCGGAGCCCACGAACTTGCCGCCCTCGCCCTCGGGGCAGAAGCGCAGCATCTCGCACTGGTAGATCTCGCAGAAGCTGGTGGCGTCGTGCACCTCGGCCACATCGATATCCTCGGGCCCCAACCCTGCCATCTTATAGGCCTTGTCGGCGGCGGCGCGGGTCAGGCCGGGCTGGTCGAGTTCGCGGTACATGCCGCCGGAGAAGCCGACGCCGGCAATCCTGATGGCACGCGCCTGCACGTCTTTCGGCAGCTTCTCCAGATACTCTTTCGAGCACAGCAGGGACGCCGCCGCACCATCGCCGATCGGTGCACACATGGCGCGGGTCAGCGGATACGACACCGGCCGGTCCTGCAGCACCGATTCGGTCGTCATCTGGAAACGGTACTGCGCCTTTTCGTTGAGCGCGCCGTAGTTGTGGTTCTTGGCAGCGCCTGTGGCGATCTGCTCCTGCGTGGTGCCGTACTTCCACATGTGCCACTTGGCCTGCATGGCGTAGGTGTCCATGAAAATGGTGCGGTCGGGGCCGGTCTCGAACCTCGAGCCGATCATGGTGCCGACCTTGTTCATCTCCTCGAGCAGCCGATCGTGCTGGCTGGTGATGTAGCCCTGGTTGAACAGACCCGCCGTACGCTCGGGCGCATCGGGGCTGAAAAGCTTTTCGATGCCGATACAGAAGGAAAGTTCGTGCGTGCCTGCCAGCACATCCTTCCAGGCGCCCATGAAGGCGGTCGAGGCAGTGGCACAGGCGTTCTCGACGTTGAACATCGGCACGCGCTCGGGAAACAGCCCCTCCTCGACCAGCGGCTGGAACAACGCCTGGGCGCGGATCGAATTCTGACCCCAGAAGCCCATGCCGCAGTTGCCCATCCAGCCCGCCTCGATATCGGCGCCGGTCTTCAGGCCGGCATCCGAAAGCGCCCCGAGATAGGCCTCGCGCGCGAGATCGCCGAAGCTCATGCCCGGATGTTTCTTGAAGGCCGTGGTGTAGGCGCCGATGATATAGACGTCGCGCATGGCAGCGATTCCTCAGTTTGGCTTTCCGGTCATTTGAGCGTATCCAACCGCCCTGCGCTAGGAGAACGAACATGGCCGCAACGGCCCCTGCAAGAGCCCCCAACGTCGACAGCACCATCGCCGAGCTGAAGAAGCTTTATGGCGACCGCCTCAGCACCGCGCACGCCGTGCGCGAGCAGCACGGCAAGGACATTTCGTACCACGAAGCCCACCTGCCCGACGCCGTGGTCTTCGCCGAATCGGCCGAGGAAGTGCAGGAGATCGTAAAACTCTGCGCGCGCCTGAAGACGCCGATCATCGCCTTCGGCACCGGCACCTCGCTGGAAGGCCACATCAGCGCGCCCAACGGCGGCATTTCGCTCGACGTCAGCCGCATGAACCGCGTGCTGCAGGTGAACGAGGCCGACCTCGACGTGGTCGTGCAGCCCGGCGTCACGCGCAAGCAGCTCAACGAATACATCCGCGCAACGGGGCTTTTCTTTCCGATCGATCCCGGCGCCGACGCCTCGATCGGCGGCATGGCGAGCACGCGCGCCTCGGGCACCAACGCGGTGCGCTACGGCACCATGCGCGAGAACGTGCTGTCGCTGCAGGTCGTGACCGCCGACGGCCGCCTGATGCGGCTGGGCGGCCGCGCGCGCAAGTCGAGCGCGGGCTATGACCTGGTGAAGCTGTTCGTCGGCTCGGAAGGCACGCTGGGTGTCATCACCGAGGTGACGCTGCGTCTCTACGGCATCCCCGAATCGATGGTCGCCGCGACCTGCGCCTTCGACAGCCTGGAGGGCGCGGTCAACGCGGTGATCCAGACCATCCAGTCCGGCATCCCGGTGGCGCGCATCGAGTTGATGGACACCGAGACGGTCGACACGGTGAACAAGTATTCCAAGCTCACCCTGCCCAACAAGAACCTGCTGCTGCTGGAATTCCACGGCACCGAGGCCGGCACCAAGGAGCAGGCCGAGATGGTGCAGGCGATCGCCGCCGATCACGGCGGCGGCGACTTCGCCTGGACCAGCCAGGCCGAGGAACGCAGCAAGATGTGGCAGGGCCGCCACGACGCCGCCTGGGCCGCCAAGGCCTCCAAGCCCGGCTGGGGCATGTGGGCGACCGACGTGTGCGTGCCGATCTCCAACCTCGCCGAATGCATCCTCGAGACGCAGAAGGATATCGTGGCGAACGGGCTCTACGCCCCCATCGTGGGCCATGTCGGCGACGGCAACTTCCATCTCACCATGATGGTGAACCCCGACGACCCGACCTACCTGAAGCGGGCCGAAGGCCTCAATGACCGCATGATCGCCCGCGCGCAGCACCTCGGCGGCACCTGCACCGGCGAGCACGGCGTCGGCATCGGCAAGATCAAGTACCTCTACAAGGAGCACGGCGAGGCGATGTCGCTGATGCGCTCGATCAAGAAGGCGCTCGACCCTGACAACATCATGAACCCGGGCAAGATCATCGGGCCGATCAATTAGTCATCGGACCGCGGGTCTCCAGGCCCGCATCATGATCATGAGCGGGCCTGGAGGCCCGCGGTCCAAAAAAGCAAAGGGCCGGCGAATGCCGGCCCTTTTCCGTTGAAGCAGGTGTGCCTTACTTGGCCGCCTGGATCATGATCTCGACCTTGAGGCCAGGTGCTGCGAGCTTGGCCTCGACGGTGGCGCGGGCCGGCGCGTTGCCGGGCGACACCCAGGCGTCCCACACTTCGTTCATCTGGCTCCAGGTCGAAATGTCGGTCAGCCAGATGTTGGCCGAGAGCACCTTCGATTTGTCGGTGCCGGCTTCCTTGAGGAACTTGTCGACCTTGTCGAGGATCTGCTTGGTCTGCACCTTCACGTCGGCCTTGGGGTCGTCGGCGGTGAGGCCGGCCAGGTAGACCGTGTTGCCATGAACCACCGCGCTCGACATGCGGGCACCGGCGTTGATACGTGTAACACTCATAGTCTTTCTCCTCCTTGGGAACTCGCGGACGGGACCTTAGCAGAGCCTAGATCGCCGCGACGACCATGATTTCGACCTTGATGTTGGGGTCGGCCAAGTGGGCCTCGACCGTGGCACGGGCCGGCGTCTGGCCGGGCACGACCCAGGCGTCCCAAACTTTATTCATGGCGGCAAAATCAGAAATATCGGCCAGCCAGATCACCGCGCTCAGGATCCTGGTCTTGTCACTGCGGCCCTTGGCGAGCAGCGAGTCGATCTCCGCCAACGCCTGCTGCACCTGACCCGTGATATCGAGCGAGGTATCCTCGGGAATCATGCCTGCGCAATAAATACGGCCGTCGTGGACAGTCGCCTCGCTCATGCGCGGCCCGGGATCGATGTAAGTGATGTCGCTCATGCCGGGACCTAGAGCACATTCTGCCCGCGCGCACGAGCCCCTTTCGCTTCGCACAACGGTATGCGGTTCCGTTCTCCCCGAACCGGCCATTCGGGCTAAAGTCACGGCCGCACATGCGGAGAAACCAGCCATGACCATCAGCCGCCCGCCCATTCAGCGGCCTCTGGACGGGATGCTCGTCCTCGATCTGGGGCAGATCTACAACGGCCCCTACTGCGGACTGCAGCTCGGCTTCATGGGCGCCCGGGTGCTCAAGATCGAGCCGCCGGAAGGCGATGTCGTGCGTCGCCGCAAGCGCGACGTCGAGCCCTATCCGCTGGTCATGCTGAACTCCAACAAGGAGTCGGTGGTGCTGGACCTCAAGCAACCCCGCGGCAAGGAGATCTTCCTTGAGCTGGTCGCCCAGGCCGATGTGCTGATCGAGAATTTCGCCGCGGGCGTGATGGACCGCCTCGGCATCGGCTGGGAGGTGCTGAGCAAGCTTAATCCGCGCCTGGTCTATGGCGGCAGCTCGGGCTTCGGCCTCGACGGGCCCTATCGCGACCTTCCCGCCATGGACGTCACCGTCCAGGCGATGAGCGGCATTACCAACGCCACCGGCGATGCCGACGGACCGCCAACCAAGGCGGGTGCGGCGGTCTGCGACTTCCTCGCGGGCATCCATCTCTGCGCCGGCATTCTGGGGGCGCTGGTGCAACGCGAGCGGACCGGCAAGGGTCAGCGGGTCGAGGTGGCCATGCATGAAGCGGCGGTAACGTCGCTCGCCTCGGCCATGGGCGCCGTCATGGACGGCGATACCAACGTGCCGGACCGCACGGGCAACAGGCATCCGGCGCTGGCCATGGCGCCGTACAACACCTACCCGTGCGCCGACGGCTACGTGGCGATCTTCACCGCCGCCGAACGGCACTGGCATTCGATGTGCCGGATGCTGGGTCGTCCCGAGCTGCTCGAGGACCCCGAGCTGTCGAGCACGATAGGTCGCGCCAAGCGCATGGCAGAGGTGGACGACATCGTGTCGGCCTGGACGCTGACGCGCACGAAGGCTGAAGTGCTGAAGCTCCTCAACGAGGCGCACGTGCCTTGCGCGCCAGTGAAGACGGCGCGCGAGGTGTCGACCGATCCCCATCTCGAGGCCCGCGGCTTCTGGGTCGATATAAACCATCCGCGCCGCGGCAAGACTCGCGTGCCGATCTCGGCAATCCGGCTCCATACCGGCGGTAAGTCGGAGATCCGCATGCCTGCGCCCACGCTGGGACAGCACACGGACGCGGTGCTGGGCGAATTGCTGGGCATCAAAGCAGACGAACTCGCGAAGCTGCGGGCTGACAAAGTCACCAAGCCGGTGACGTAAAAGAAGAAGGCGTAGGTCTCGCACAACCTCATCCTGAGGAGCCGCACGAAGCGCGGCGTCTCGAAGGATGAGCTGCAGGCAAGGTGCTCGGTCCCATCCTTCGAGACGCGCCCTCCGGGCGCTCCTCAGGATGAGGTTGTCGCTACGACCGCTCCCGAATGTCGGAGAATTTTATCTTCGGGCTCTTCTCCGCGACGTAGCCCAGCTCCCAGGCATTGCGCGCCAGGAACACCGGCGAGCCATCGCGATCCTCCGACATGCCGCCGCGGTTGGCCGACATGAACTCCTCGAGATCGGCCTTGGTCTCAGCGGCGATCCAGCGCGCCGTCTCGAACGGCGCCGGCTCGAGATCGATCATCACCGAATACTCGGCCTCGACCCGGGTCTTGAGCACGTCGAGCTGCAGCTCGCCGACCACGCCCACGATGTGATCGCCGCCGATCACGCGACGGAACACCTGGGTGACGCCCTCTTCGGCCAGGTCTTCGAGGGCGCGCTTGAGCTGCTTGGACTTCATCGGGTCTTCCAGCCGCACCCGGCGCAGGATTTCCGGCGCGAAGTTGGGGATTCCGACGATCTTGATCTGCTCGCCCTCGGTCAGCGTGTCGCCGACGCGCAGCACGCCGTGATTGGGAATGCCGATGATGTCGCCGGGCCACGCCTCGTCGACGATCTCGCGTTCGCGGGCGAAAAACAGGATTGGCGAATTGACCGACAGCACCTTGCCGGTGCCCATCTGCGTGAGCTTCATGCCGCGCTTGAACTTGCCGCTGCACAGCCGCAGGAAGGCGATGCGGTCGCGATGGTTGGGGTCCATGTTGGCCTGGACCTTGAACACGAAGCCCGCGACCTTGGGCTCGGTCGGCTCGATGGGGCGCGGCTCGGCCGGCTGCGGCCGCGGCGGCGGCGCCCACTGGGCCAGCGCGTCTAAAAGCTCGCGGACGCCGAAGTTGTTGTACGCGCTGCCGAAGAACACCGGCGACAGATGACCGGCGCGGTAGGACTCGATGTCGAAGGCGGGATAGCCGGCGCGCACCAGCTCGACATCCTCGGCGAGTTTGGGATCGGTGATCTCGTAGTTCTCGATCAGCTCGCCGATGCGGCTGCGATCGGTGGTGTCGAACACCAGCATGCGGTTATTGGCGAGATCGTAGGCGCCCTTGAAATTCTGGCCCGAACCCTGCGGCCAGCTCATCGGCGTGACGTCGAGGGCGAGCGTCGAGGCGATCTCGTCCAGCAGCTCGATCGGGTCCTTGGACTCGCGGTCCATCTTGTTGATGAAGGTGATGATCGGCACGTCGCGCAGGCGGCAGATCTCGAACAGCTTGCGCGTGCGCGCCTCGATGCCCTTGGCGGCATCGATCACCATGACCGCCGAATCGACGGCGGTCAGCGTGCGGTAGGTGTCCTCGCTGAAATCCTCGTGGCCCGGCGTGTCGAGCAGGTTGAAGACCGCGCCGCCGTACTCGAAATGCATCACCGAGGTGGTGACCGAGATGCCGCGCTGCTGCTCGATCTTCATCCAGTCCGAACGGGCGCGCCGTGCGTCGCCACGCGCCTTCACGGCACCGGCGACATGGATGGCGCCGCCGAACAGCAGCAGCTTTTCGGTCAGCGTGGTCTTGCCGGCGTCTGGATGGGAAATGATGGCAAACGTCCGCCTGAGGCCGGCGGGATGGCCGGCGAGGCGGGCGTCTTGCTCAGGAACAACGGCTGAATCGGGCACTTTTTGCAGGACCTTGGAGGGGTGGCGAGGGGGTAGCGGACGCGTCCGGTGGCGTCAACTCGGCCGTGGCCCAATCTTCTCCCGTGCGCCCGCTTGGTGGCGTTGCCGAGGTTTGTTAGTACGGCAGCGGCTTTTTCCGGCGTGACGTGACTTTGGCAGAGTGGATTGTGGTGAATGGGTACGTTCTGGGCTGCCTGGAAGCCGATCGCGCTTCTCGTGCTGAAAGAGTTGCTGCTCCCTCTCGCCGGTGGCGCCGCCTACGGCTTGATCATCGGCTATACTAAGCGGTCGTCCCTCGACGGCGTGACGGCAGGTGGCGTTGCGTTCTTCTGCCTGCTTGCCGCGCAGAGCCTGGTAATGCGCGCCGTGACGAACGCACGGGACGACCAATCCGCTCCGAAGACCGCTCATGATCCGACGCCGGAGACGGCCAAAGATCCCGCCCTGGAGGCAGTCGATGATTTCGTCAGCATCCGGCGTGGCATCGAAGAGCTGAAGCAGCAGGATGCCTGGCCGGAGGTCGGCCCGGAAAAGTCGGAAGACGGCCAAAAACCACTCTTCCGGGATCTTGCCTATTCAGTCGCCAAAAGAACACCCGTGAAAGCGCTGACGCCCAGGCAGTTGCTCACTCTGAAGATGCCATACCAGGCTGTGCTGAACGCCGCCGTGAACTTCGAACGCGAGGTCAGGCGCCGGGCGGAGATCCCGGAAGAACGAACGGTTCCCTTGGCGCACCTGTTCCTGCAACCACAATTCAATCTGTCGAAAGAGAAGATTCAGCAGCTCGACATCTTGCGACGGATGAGGAACAGCATCCTCCATGGCTTCGAGACCATCGTTTATCCTCTCGAAGCGGCAGAACTCGTTACAGCTTTCGACAGGGCAGCATCGTGGTTCGAACCTCCCAAGGCCGAACCGGAGCAAAAAACTGTTCTCCCTCAGAGCTGAGGAACATCGGAGTTGGACGGCAGCGCCGCACATAACAGGTCATGATGTTTGCGCGCTTCCTTCGACCTTTCCTTGGAACGCGAGAAGTCGCGGCATACTTACAGGCGTGCTCAAAGGCGCTAGACTGTCGCCATGAACAGCGATCAGCTCAAGACCTTCATCGGCACCTTCTGGGATGACTCGATCCTCCCTTCCCTCACCGAGTACATCCGCATCCCCAACAAGTCGCCGTCCTTCGACCCCAAATGGGAAGAGCATGGCTACATGGAGGATGCGGTTACGCTCATGGTGGACTGGGCGCGCCCGCACCTCGCCGCGTTTCCGGGCGCGACGCTGGAGGTCGTGCGCCTGCCCAGCCGCACACCGCTGATCTTCATCGAGGTGCCGGGCGACGATAACGACGACACCGTCCTGCTCTACGGCCACCTCGACAAGCAGCCCGAGATGAAGGGCTGGGCCGAGGGCATGGGGCCGTGGATCCCCGTGCGCAAGGACGACAAGCTCTATGGCCGCGGCGGCGCCGACGACGGCTACGCGATCTATGCCTGCTTTGCAGCCCTGCTGGCGCTGCAGGAACAGAAGGTGCCGCGCGCCCGCTGCGTCATCATGATCGAGGGCTGCGAGGAGTCGGGCAGCTACGACTTGCCCTTCTATGTCGATTACCTGCTCGATCGCATCGGCGACCCGTCGCTGGTCGTCTGCCTCGACTCCGGCTGCGGCGACTGGGACCGGCTGTGGCTCACCACCTCGCTGCGTGGCATCGCTTCCGGCACGCTGAAGGTGCGCGTGCTGAACGAGGGTGTGCATTCGGGCGACGCGTCGGGGATCGTGCCGTCCTCGTTCCGCATCATGCGCAGCCTGCTCACGCGGCTGGAGGATGAGGCGAGCGGCGACATGAAGCTGCCGGAGCTCTTCGTGCAGATCCCGCCGCAGCGCATCGCGCAGGCTTCGGAAGCCGCGCGCGTGCTGGGCGAGGAGGTCTATCGCAAGTTCCCCTTTGCCGGCACGACCAAGCCGATGGTCGAGGATCTCGGCCAGATGGTGCTGAACCGGACGTGGCGGCCGCAGCTCGCGACGGTCGGCATGGCGGGCTATCCCGAGCCGATCGACGCCGGCAACGTGCTGCTGCCGTACACCGAGGCCAAGATCAGCGTGCGCACGCCACCGACACTCGACGCCAAGGCAGCCGTGCAGGCGATCAAGCGGGCCCTGGAAGCCGATCCGCCCTATGGCGCGACCGTCGAATTCGATGCAGGCGAAGGCGGCCAGAGCGGCTGGCACGCGCCGCCGCTCGCGCCCTGGCTGGAGAAGGCGGTGACGGAGGCCTCGCAGGAGGCCTTCGGCCAGCCGGTTGCCTACATGGGTGAAGGCGGGACGATCCCGTTCATGGGCATGCTGGGCGAAAAGTTCCCCAACACGCAGTTCGTCATCACCGGCGTGCTCGGCCCCCACTCCAATGCCCACGGCCCCAACGAGTTCCTGCACATCCCGACGGGAAAGCGCGTGACGGTAGCAACGGCGCGGCTGATCGCGTCGCACTACAGTCGGAAGGGTAAGTAAGAGAAAGATCCTTCGCTGCGCTCAGGATGACACTATTGGTGAAATCTACGCAGTGCGCCGAGCGAAAAAATGGTGTCATCCTGAGCGCAGCGAAGGATCCTTAATGATATGCAGTAGCTCACCCGCCTAGCTCTTCCTTCAGCATCTCGAGTTCGAGCCATTCGCTCTCGGCGGCGTCGATCTCGGCCTGGGCGCCGCCCAGACGGGCACTTTTGTCGGCGAAGCCCTTGGGATCGCGGCTGTAAAGGGCGGGATCGGCGAGGGCCTTGTTGATGGTCGCCATCTCGGCGCGCAGCGAGTCGATTTTCTTGGGTAGCTCAACCAGCGCCCGCTCGCGCTTGTAGCCGAGACGCGCCTTGGTCTCGCGTGCCGGAGAAGCCGGCTTCGCCTTGGCGCGCGACGGCGTGACGCCGGTGGCCTCCACGCGCGGGCCGCGCTGGCTCACGTAGTCGCTATAACCGCCGGCATATTCGATGGCCGTACCGTCGCCTTCCAGCGCGATGGTCGAGGTCACGAGCCGGTCGAGGAAGTCGCGATCGTGGCTCACCAGCAGGACGGTGCCGTCGTAGTCGTCGAGCGCCTCCTGCAGGAGGTCGAGCGTGTCGGCGTCGAGATCGTTGGTCGGCTCGTCGAGCACGATCATGTTGGAGGGCGCGGCCAATGCCTTGGCCAGCAGCAGGCGGTTGCGCTCGCCGCCCGACAGCGTGCGCACCGGCTGGCGCGCCTGCTCGTCGCGGAACAGGTATTCGCGCAGGTAGGTCATCACGTGCGTGAGATGGCCGCGCACCAGCACATGGTCGTTGCGGTCGGCCAGGATCTCCCACGGCGTCTTGTCGGGATCGAGGCCGATGCGGCGCTGGTCGATCACCACCGGCAGCAGGTTGGCGCCGAGCTTCACGGCCCCCGAGTCCGGCTCGAGCTCGCCCATCAGCATCTTCAGCAACGTCGTCTTGCCGGCGCCGTTGGGGCCAATCAGGCCAATGCGGTTCTTGCGAAAGATACGCGTCGAGAAATCTTCGACGATGACCTTGTCGCCCCAGCGCTTGGTGATGTTGCGCGCGGTCACGACCAGCGCGCCCGAGGCTTCGGCCTGGCCCGCCTCGATGGTGGCGCGGCCGACCGGGCCGATCTGGTCGCGGCGCTGCTGGCGGAGTGCGTTCAGGGCCCGCAGGCGGCCCTCGTTGCGGGTGCGGCGGGCGCGGATGCTCTTGCCTGCCCATTCGGTCTCGCGCTCGATCAGCCGGTCGAGCTTGTGCCGCTCGGTCGCCTCGCGCTCGACGATGTCGGCCGACCAGGCCTCGAACTCGCCGTAGCCGCGGTCGAGGCGGCGCACGATGCCACGGTCGAGCCACAGCACGGCGCGCGACAGCGTCGTGAGGAAGCGCCGGTCGTGGCTCACCAGCACATAGGCACCGCGCCAGCGCGCCAGCTTCTCCTCCAGCCATTCGATGGTGGGCAGGTCGAGATGGTTGGTGGGCTCGTCGAGCAGCATCACGTCGGGCTCACCCACCAGCACGCGGGCCAGCGCCGCCCGCCGGGCCTCGCCGCCCGACAGCTCGCCGGGCTGGCGGTCGCCGTCGAGCTTCATCTCCTCGAGGATGGCGGCGATGCGATAGTCGGACGGCCCCAGCGAATCGGCCAGCACGGAGGATACATAGTCGGCCACGGTCGCGTGGCCGGCGAAATCAGGCTCCTGCGGCAGGGTGGCGATGGTGGCCCCGGGCTGGGCGAAGCGCGTGCCACCGTCGAAGATCGGCTGGCCGGCCAGGATGCGCAGCAGGGTCGACTTGCCGGCGCCATTGCGGCCGACCAGCGACAGGCGCTCGCCGGGCGAGATGGCGAGCTCGACGCCGTCCAGGATGGTCTGGTCGCCAAGATGAAAACGGATGCCGCTGAGGGCGAGGAGAGGCGGTGCGGCCATGGAAGGCCGGTGTCATGGCCGAACCTGTCCCGATGGGCAAGGACAACCGGTGGGGCTAGGATCGCGCATGCTGCGGGCCGTGGGGGAACCGAGGCGGATCGATCGTGCCATCAGGCGCCTGCAGGGCGCGCTGAAGGGCGTTCCCGCGCGCGCCGTGCGTCTGACCTGGCGCGGCGGCGAACTCGTCACCACCATCCACTGGGCGCGCGACGATCATTTCTGGTGGGCGTTCGAGCCGCGCGCCGCCAGGGAGAGCGGGCCCGGCAAGACGACCGGTGCGCGCCACGCCCTGCTGCTGGGCCATGCCGCCCATCCGCCGACCCGGCGCGAGAGCATCACCTGCGAGATCAACCTGCCGCTGGGCGGCGCCGACCGCAAAGTGGCGGGCATCATCGCCGCCGACGCCGAGGGCATGCTCTATCTCGCCCATTCCGGCCGCATGGGCGGCGCGCGGACGGGCCAGCGCAAGGCGGGCTTTCGCGACTTCCTGGCCGACGGCGTGTGGCGGCCGCTCGTCTGGCCCGATGGCGGGGAGTCCGAAGCGCTGATCGTGGCGCCGCTCGACAGCCCTCGCCTCACCCGCCTGCTCGGCCAGTTCGTCGATTCAGTGCGGCGCTACAAGTCGGGCGAGGCGCCGGTGGCGCGGACGGGCCTCTGCGTCGAGGCGGCGCCGGTCGATTCGGCCACCGCCGCCTGCGACCGGCGCCTGGTCGACGGCGCGCTGCACGAGGAGCTGGTCAAGCGCGGCCTGTTCGGCGGGGCGGCCGATCTCTTCTCGCTCCGCGGCGAGCGGCCGCAGCCGCTGTTCGCCTTGGTGGTCGACGGACGGCCGGAGGAGCTGGCGCTGGCCGTGGGTGCGCTGTCGCTCGCCCAGGCGCGAGGCGGGCGCGATGTCCGGACGATCCTGATCGCTTCGGCGGCGCTGCTGGCGCGCGACGGTGCAGCCCTCCAGACCTTGCCGTTTGCCTGCGTGAGCTTCCGCTGGCGCGGCGCACGCGCCATCTTCGATGGTCTCGACGACGCATTGGCGTAGAGTTGCCCGATGGTGATGGGATTGACGACCGGACTATGGGTGAGCGCGCAGGTGCGGCTGTGCGATCGTGCGTTCATTCCGGCCACCGTGGTGCGGCGCGGCGATCCCGATGCCGGCACGGTGCTGGTCAAGATCAACCGCTTCGACGCAGGTGTCACGGTCTATACCCAGACGAGCACGCTCAACGACGAGCCGGCGTGGAGCCGCGGCACCGGCCCCCAGCCCGTGCCGGAAGCCGACGCCGATGCCTACATCGCCCGCCAGGTCGCCCGCGACCCCGACCTCTGGGTGCTGGAGATCGAGGACCGCAAGAGCGTCTACAAACTCGACGGCAAGGTGGTCTGAGTCTTCCGGACTGCCGACCTATTGCGCCGGCAGCACCGTCATCGGGTCGAGGGTCTTGTTGCCGCGGCGGACCTCGAAGTGGACCTTCGCATCGGCCTTGGCGATGGCCTGGCCCTTCTTCACGGCGTCGCCCTTCTTCACCAGCAGCGACTCGTTGTTGGCGTAGGCGGTGATCCAGCCGCCGTTGTGGCTCACCAGCACGAGGTTGCCCATGCCGCGCACTTCGTTGCCGGCATAGACGACGGTGCCCGCGTCCGCGGCCTTCACCGACGCGCCTGTCTCGGTCTGGATGTCGATGCCGTCGTTCTTCTGGCCGCTGGCCGTGCCGTAGGTGCCCACGACCTTGCCGTGAACCGGCCAGGCGAAGCGCGGCGGCGGCGTGGCTGGCACGGTGACGCTCTCGGCCGCCGGGCTGAGCGGGGTCGGCTGACCGGCG
>CANJHI010000011.1 GCA_947474005.1 Alphaproteobacteria bacterium
AGTTGCCATCGTTATCCATAACTACCGCTGGCGGCTCGGCCTGGCCGATGGTGAGCCGAAGTACGACGATCTGGAAAAGCGGTTGGCGCAAGGTCCGGACATTTCCGTGCCGACCATCACGCTTGAGGGCGATGCCAACGGAGCGCCGCATCCGGACAGCAGCGCCTATGCCTGGAAATTCCTGGGCAAGTACGAGCATCGGCTGATCAAGGGCGGCATCGGGCACAATCTTCCGCAGGAAGCGCCGCGCGCCTTTGCCGAAGCAGTCATCGATGTCGGCACTTTCCAATGAGAGCCATCCATCTCGTTCCGGGTGCGGTCACGTCTCTCCAGTTCGTGGTCAGGGATTCGAAAGGATACCCGGCAACCGAGGGCTGGGGATTCGGCAGGTTCGTTGACGGCCAGCCCGCCGACGAGGCTCGGCATCAGGCCTGTTTTGCCTGCCATCAAGCGCACGTGAAGGGGCATGACTTTGTCTTCACGCAGTTTGCGCCGCGAACACATTCATCACCCACGAAGGAAGCTAGATCATGACCCAAGCAAAAGTCCTCTACACGGCCAAGACGCACACCACCGGCGGCCGCGAGCACGGCGTGGCGCGCAGCTCCGATGGCCACCTCGACATTAAGCTTTCGACTCCCGGTGCGGCGGGCATCGGCACAAATCCGGAGCAGCTGTTCGCTGCCGGGTGGTCGGCCTGCTTCGAAGGCGCGATGGGCCTTGCTGCCCGCAAGATGAAGGTCGCTCTTCCCGCTGACCTTGCGATCGATGCGGAGGTCGATCTGAACCTCTCCGACGGCGCCTATTTTCTGAGCGCCCGCCTCAACGTAAGCCTGCCGGGCCTGGAGCGCGATGTTGCCAAGGCCCTGGCGGACGCCGCGCATCAGACGTGCCCCTATTCCAAGGCCATCCGCGGCAACGTCGACGTCACCATCAACGTGGTCTGAACCGGGGACGACCTCAGATCCCGAGGTTCGTCTGCGGCATGACCACTTCCTGGCGTGCGCTCACCAAGTCGATCGGCGCTGCGAGGGTTGCCCGATCGAACGTGGACGCCCGTATCATCGAGTACTTCTTATGCGAGCTTGAATTGCCTCTGAAGAAACGCCGAATGCAGTCCGCCGGCGGGCGGTCTGGCGGCGATATGTTGGGTGACTTGCGTATTTTCTGAACCGTTTCCGGCGACCATCAGCATGACGCGATTGACCGGAATGGTTTTGAGCGTCTGCCGTTTCAGCAGTTCATCGAGAATGGCTTCCGGCTCACCCTCGGGAACGGTAATCCAGTATCTCAATGCGTTGAGCATGCTCTGCGTTTCGGGGTCATACGCCTTGGAGTCACCGGCCACATAGTGCGTTCCCAGGGTCTCGATCCTGGCGATGCAGATCGGTTCTCCTGCGCTGTCCGGGTCTTCCGCGCTATGGTCGGTATGGAGGCCATGCGGTTGGGGAACCGTGAATTTGCCGTACGAATAATGCCCTTTGCGATAGCGCGCCGACGGCACGAGGATGCCCATCATTTCATCGACATCGTCGTTATAGAGTCGCACGTAATTCGCCATCGTGTCGGAAGCGCCGCCGCCGAATTTTTCTGCGAGCCAATTGTCGTCGACAGCGACCGTTTGAACATCGTTGAACTGCTTCGCCTGTTCATGGATCGCTTTGCTTGCGGCCTTGCGGAAGCGGGCGATGAGCAGGGGTAGGTGGGTATGCGCTTCGCGGTCGTTGAAATTGGCATGAAGGCGTTCGAGGAGAGACCAGTGCTCGGAAGAGAACGGCACTGCTTCCAGGATTTTTAGCCTGGGCTGTAGGGCGGCCCATGCCTGATGAAGAGATGTCATGATCTTTTCACCCAGTCATATCGACTCGTGTAGGTTCCGGGCTTCCGTCGCTTCGATCAGTGAACTCACACCCCACCTCTTGCTGAGGAGGCCCGAAGGGCCGTCTCGAAGCATGGGAACGAGCACTTCGTCTGTTGCCCATGCTTCGAGACGCGCCCGCAGGGCGCTCCTCAGCATGAGGTTGATGGTGGATCGGGCTGGCACGTGAGGCTCGACGAGATGTGTGAATTCGATAGTGTCTTTCTGTGTGGAGGCAATAGAACAGGTCAGCGGCAAACCCCTCAAATCCTCAGATTCGTCCGCGCGAGATCGATCAACTCGCTCGCGCGGCCGTCCATCACCGCCTTCAGCGTGAACAGGCCAAAGTGATAGGCTTGGTCGAGCGTCGCCTTGGGCGGCATGACCAGCTCCTGGCGCGCGCTCACCACGTCGACCAGCACGGGGCCCTTGTGGGCCAGCGCCTCGCGCAGCGCGCCTTCGAGCTTGGCCGGGTCTTCCACGCGGAAACCCTTGATGCCCATCGCCTCGGCCATGGCCGCGAAGTTGGGGTTTTTCAGGTCGACGGCGGTGTCGAGGAAGCCGCTCGCCTTCATCTCCAGCTCGACGAAGCCCAGCGTGCCGTTGTTCAGCACCACCACCTTCACCGGCAGGCCGAGCTGGGAGAGGCTGATGAAGTCGCCCATCATCATGGCGAAGCCGCCGTCGCCCGACATCGAGATCACCTGCCGGTCCGTGTGCGAGGCCTGGGCGCCGATCGCCTGCGGCATGGCATTGGCCATCGAGGCGTGGTTGAACGAGCCGATCAGGCGGCGCTTGCCGTTCATCTTGAGGTAGCGCGCCGCCCACACCGATTGCGTGCCGACGTCGCAGGTGAAGATGGCGTCGTCGTCGGCGAGTTCGCTCAGCAGGCGGGCGACGTACTGCGGATGGATCTTGCCGCCGGCGGGCCCACCCTCGGCCAGCTTGTCGAGATCGGCGCGCGCCTTTTGGTAGTGCGCAAGGGCGGCATCGAGGAAGGCGCGCTCAGTCTTGGGCTTCAGTTTGGGCAGGAGGGCCTGGATCGTGTCGGAGATGTCGCCCACCACGCCCAAGTCGAGCCGGCAGCGGTTGCCCAGGCTCTCGGCCCGCAGGTCGACCTGCGCCACCTTGGCGTGCTCGGGATAGAACTGCCGGTAGGGGAAGTCGGTGCCCAGCAGCAGCAGCGTGTCGCATTCCTTCATCGCGGCGTAACCCGAGGCGAAGCCGATCAGGCCGGTCATGCCGACGTCGAACGGGTTGTCGTACTCGACATATTCCTTGCCACGCAGCGAATGGACCATCGGCGCGTTCAGAACGCGCGCCAGCTCGATCACCGCGTCGTGGGCGCCGGCGCAGCCCGCGCCGCACATCAGGGTGACCTTCTGGCCATCGTTCAGCAGGGCGGCCAGCGCATCCAGCTCCGACTCGGAGGGCCGCACGACCGGCGGCTGGGGCGCCAGCCAGCCTGCCGCCGTCGCGGACGTCGTCTGCAGCGCCACGTCCCCCGGGATCACCACCACCGAGACGCCGCGCTGGGCGACGGCGATGCGGATCGCCTTGTCGAACACACGCGGCATCTGGTCGGGATTGGAGATCGTCTCGACATAGTGCGAGCACTCGGCGAAGAGCTGCTCGGGGTGCGTCTCCTGGAAATAGTGGCCGCCGATCTCGCTGCTCGGGATGTGAGCGGCGATGGCCAGCACCGGCACGCGGTTGCGGTAGCAGTCGAACAGGCCGTTGATCAGGTGCATGTTGCCGGGGCCGCAGCTGCCGGCGCAGACGGCGAGCTGGCCGGTCAGATGGGCCTCGGCGCCGGCCGCGAAGGCGCCCGCCTCCTCGTGGCGCATGTGGACCCAGTCGATCTCCTTCATGCGGCGCAGCGAATCGGTGAAGCCGTTCAGGGAGTCGCCGGCCACGCCATAGATGCGCTTCACGCCGGCCGCGCGCAGGGTCTCGGCCATCAGATCGGCAATCGTTCGCGCCATGTCGGACTCCGTCAAGAGGAATGAGGGTGGCCGGCACTATGGCACGACATTCGGCGCCGACACATCTCATGTTCCTCTCTCCCACTTGTTGGGGGAGAGGAACATGAGGTCATACTCTGCCAGCCGCGGCCCTTATCGAACCTCTACTCCGACACCTTGGTGCGCCAGCTCCAGGCCTTGGCCATGTCGTGCGCCATGCGGGTGGCGATCAGGGAGTAGCCCCGGCTTTCCGCCCCGTCGCGCCGGGGGTGGATGTCGTCGACATAGATCGTCGCCTTCTCGTCCTTGAAGACGTCGAGGAGGCTGCGAACCTCGATGTTGCGTTCCCGAAGCGCCAGGAGGCGATTGACGATTTCGACGTAGCGCGGCCCATAGTCGACTTGGGGGAGATTGCGGCGCTCCTCCTCGGTCAGCGTCTTGCCCACGGCAGGCACCGGCTGGAGGAAGAACATCGACTTGATCCCGTAGTCGCGGGCCATGAGGTCCATGAGGCGGATGTACTTGGCATATTGCCCGACCTGCCAGTCCATGAAGGCCGGGGGCGAAGAGGTGATGTCCTGCGGCAGCTTCATCATGGCGGTATAGGTCTTCGCACCGGACGGGTCCTCCGGCGGCTTGCCGGCCAATGCCGAGGCGATCAGGTAGGCGGCATGCGAATGCGCGGTGATGCCGCTGCCCAGCCAGCCGGCGGCGCGTCCCATGAGCCAACTCACCGCCAGGCTTCCGAAGCCGTCCTTGGCGATGACCGGATTCACACTGAGGTAGCTGTTGGCGGGCAGTTCGAAGCGCGAGAGCATGCCCGGCTGGGTCAGGTACTGTTCGTTGTAGCCGTCCAGTGTGACCACGGCGTCGACGAACTCGCCATAGATCGCGAACAGGATCATCTGCTGCGGCTGCTTCCAGGCGCCGAGGCCGCCGTTCAGCACCTGGAAGGGCTTGCCGGTCGGGCTGACGTAGTGCCGGTTGAGGGCGCTCTCCAGGAAGCCGCGGCGGGAAGGATCGAAGGCCTGGCCGAGTTGCGAGGCGACCGAGCCGCCTGCCACGAGCACGACATAGCGGTCGTTGTTTCGAACCACGGGATAGTCGTCGCCGAGCAGCCCGATGTTGTTGGCGTCGGGCACGCCGCACGGATCGTCATGGTGATGGACGAACGCCAGGTACGGGTGCGGGAACATGGTATCGACGTACCGGCAATTGCCACCGCGGGTGATGTCCTGGATATAGGAGTTGCGGATACCGTCGAACAGTTTGCTCGCGGCGATGTATTGCCCGTCACGGATCGTGAGCCACGCCGTCGAGAGGATTTCCAGACCGATGAGCGCCACGGCAAGGCCAATGAGCAGTGTCGTCGCCTTGAGGACCGTCTGCCTTGCCAAGTCCTTGCGCGTCACGACCACCATTCCCTAGAGGCGAACGCTAGCATTCCGCCAGGTTTCGGGGAACCCACGGTCTCGGCACTAGCCGCGCCCCTTCTCGAAGCCGGCCAGGAACTGGACGAGGTTGCGGCCGAGGTCGTCGCCGAGATAGCCGCCTTCCTGGACCAGCACGGTCGGCAGGCCGAGCTGCGCGATCTTGGCCGCCATGGCGGCAAAGCCCGGGCCGGTCACTTTCAGCCCCTGCAGCGGATCGCTTTCGCTGGCGTCGAGGCCCAGGGCTACGACCAGCGCGGTTGGCGCGAAGTGTCGGATGCGCGCGAGCGCTTCGTCGCCTGCAGCGAGCCACGGCGCATCGGCGGAACTCAGCGGTAGCGGCAGGTTGAGATTAAAACCGTCGCCGGCGCCGCTGCCCGCCTCGTGCGCATAGCCCCAGAAGTAGGGGTAGTAGTGGTCGGGGTCGGCGTGGATCGAGACGGTGAGCACGTCGGCGCGTTCGTAGAAGATGCCCTGCGTGCCGTTGCCGTGATGCACATCGACGTCGAGCACCGCGACGCGTGCGTGCTTCGACCGAAGATGCTGGGCGGCGACGGCGGTGTTGTTGAGAAAGCAGAAGCCGCCTGCCATGTCGGCGAAGGCGTGATGGCCTGGCGGGCGGCAGAGCGCATAGGCCTCGCGGGCGCCACCCGACACTGTTTCGGCCGCCGTGGTCGCGACCTCTGTCGCGGCAAGGGCGGCGTCCCAGGTGTGCGGCCCGATCGGGCAGGCCATGTCGACCTGGTGCCAGCCGGCGCGGCCGGCCAGCGCCTTGGGATAGGTGGCGGGCTGGCGCGCCGGATGGACGTTGGGCACGACCTCGTCCGAGGCGCCGGGCAGCTTCGCCCAGTCGCGCGCGGCCGTTTGCAGGAAATCGATGTAGTCGGGCGTATGCACCGCCGCGGCCGGGCCGGGGCCGAAGGCCTTGGGGGCGATGATGTCGTGGCCCGCGCCTTTCGCCGCGTCCAGCAGGCGCGTGGCGCGCTCGGGCTGCTCGGCGCTGCGCTGTTTCACGCCACGGACGATGAAGGTCTGCGGATCGTGTTGGGCGTGCTTGTCGGAATAGACGATCTTCATGGGGCACCGACTGCCTTGGAGTCGCGGAGGGCCGCGATCTCGCCGTCGCTGAAACCGACATCGCGCATGATCTCGATCGTGTGCTCGCCGATCCGCGGCGCGAGGCGCCTCACTTCCAGCGGCGCGTCGGAGAGCTTCATCGGATTGGACGCGGCCTTGATCGGGCCGAGGCCGGGATAGTCGTATTCGACAATGCTGCCGCGCGCCTTCGCGTGCGCATTCTCCATCAGGTCGCTCACCTTCTGCACGGCCGAGCACGGCATGCCGGCAGGGAGCAGGACGTCGAGGAGCGCCTCGCAGGTATGCTGGGCGAAATGCTCCTCCATCATGGGCTCGAGAATGGCGCGATGGGCCACGCGGCCCTCGTTGGTGGCAAAGCGTGAATCGGCCAGCCACGCCTCGCAGCCCAGCGCCTTGCACAGCACCTTCCAGAAGGGGTCGTTGGTACCGGCGATGTAGATCGGCTTGGTTCTGGTCTCGAACACGCGCAACGGAAACAGGATCGAATTGCCGGTGCCCATGCGCACCGGGTCCTCGCCGGTGAGGCCGTGGTTGGTGATCCAGTGGCTCATCAGGTGCACGCCGACGTCGAACAGCGAGAGGTCGAGGCGCTGGCCGCGGCCGGTCTTGTGGCGGCCGAGCAGGGCGAAGGCGATGCCGCCGGCACAGGCGAGACCGGTCGAGTAGTCGACCGCCGCCGTGCCGACGCGGCACATCTCGCCGCCGGTCGGGCCGGTCGCCTCGATCAGGCCGACCTCGGCCTGGATGCAGGGATCGTAGCCGGCGCGGCCGGAGTAGGGGCCGGTCTGGCCGTAGCCCGAGACCGAGGCATAGACCAGCCGCGGATTGGCCTTCGACACCACATCCCAGCCGAAACCCAGCTTGCCGATCACGCCCGGCGTGAAAGCCTCCATGAACACGTCGGCCTTCTTCACCAAACGCATCAGCACCTCGCGGCCGCCTTCGGTGCGGAGGTCGAGAGCGAGGCCGCGCTTGTTGCGGTTCATCGACGGCACCCAGGCGCCGCCGAAGTGCGGCCGGAAATGCTCGCCCTGCAGCGGTTCGACTTTTATGACGTCGGCGCCCATGTCGCCCAGGATCTGGCCGGCGGTCGGGCCGGCGATGACTTGCGTGAGATCGAGGACGAGCGTGTCGGAGAGAGGGAGCATATGGTGAACATCCATTCAGGTGAGGCGTCGACCAATAGCCTCGTGCGGCCTATTCGGCCAGCGTCGGGTTAGGCGCCCAGCAGGCGTCTGGCCAGCAAGGTCCGCATATCACGCCGCCCGTCGGCGATCAGCACGACAACGACTTCCTTCGATAAGACGCGATAGACGATGCGGTAGGGCTTGAAAAAAATTTCACGAAAGTCACGGTTGCCATAGTCGAGTAACTCTTTCGGATATGCTCCACGATTAGGGAATGCCGCCAACGCTGAAAAGGTTTGCTCGATTCTCGTGACGACATCGACGGCCCGCTCGATCGAATCGTGTTCGGCTATGTAGGCCGCGATCTCATCGAGGTCGCGCTCGGCGTCGACGTCGACAACGACCGTGAATTTTCTCACTTGCCGGTCTTGCGCGCGTTCAAACGCTTGCGCAGATCCGAAAATACTTCTTTGGCCGGCCGGTAGCGGCCTTCCTCTATGTTGCGGTTGGCGAGCGCGAGGATCTTGAGCAGTGCGAGAGTTTCCTGCGTCTTTTCATAGGAGACGATATCCTGCACGATGGCTTTGGCCTCTCCGTTCTGGGTTATGATCATGGGCTCGCCGACTTCGCTCAGCTCCTGCATGATCTCAGCGGCGTTGGCCTTGAAGTAGCTGATCGGCTTGATGCGGGTGGCGCGGGGCATGTGGGTTTTCCCTCGTAATACGCGCCTGAATTTAGTCTGATAATGGTTCGATGACAATGGAGTTGACATGAAGCCCGCTGTAGACCGCCCGAATCTCAGTGTCGATTCCGACCGGCTGTGGTCGAGCCTGATGGAGCTGGCCGAGATCGGCGGCACGGAGAAGGGTGGCGTCTGCCGCATCGCGCTCACCGATCTGGACCGGATCGGGCGCGACCTGTTCGTGCGCTGGGCCAAGGAGGCAGGCTGCACGATCAAGGTCGATCAGGTGGGCAACGTCTTTGCCCGCCGCGAGGGTCGCGATCCTGCGAGACCGCCGGTGATGACCGGCTCGCATCTCGACACCCAGCCGACCGGCGGCAAGTTCGATGGCGCCTATGGCGTGATGGCGGGGCTGGAAGTGCTGCGCGTGCTGCACGATTCGAACTACGTCACCGAGGCGCCGATCGAGGTCGCGGTGTGGACCAACGAGGAGGGCTGCCGGTTCGCGCCGGCCATGGTGGCGTCGGGTGTGTTTGGCGGTGCCTTCGAGCTCGATTATGCGCTGTCGATCAAGGACCGCGATGGTGTGACCTTCGGCGAGGCGCTGAAGATGATTGGCTACGACGGCAAGGAGCCGGTGGGCGGTCGCGAGGTCGGCGCCTTCTTCGAGGCCCATATCGAGCAGGGTCCGATCCTGGAGCGCGAGAACAAGACGATCGGTGTCGTCACGGGCGCGCAGGGCCAGCGCTGGTATGAGATCAACTGGACGGGCATGGAGAGCCATGCCGGGACGACACCCATGGAGGGCCGCCGCGATGCGCTGGTCGGTGCGGCGGAACTGATCGTGGCCACGCGCAAGATTGGCAACAGGCCGAACGGCCGCTCGACGGTGGGCGTCATCGATAGCCTGCCGCAGTCACGCAACACGATCCCCGGCCGCGTGTTCATGACGCTCGACTTCCGCCATCCCGACGATGGCGAGCTCACGAAGATGGATGCCGAGATGCGCGTCGTTGTCGCCGACATCGCGGCCCGTCATCGCCTCGACGTGAAGGTCGAGCAGATCTGGTATTTCCCGCCGTCGCCGTTTGCGAAGGAACTGGTCGAGGCGGTGCGCCGCGGCGCGGAACTGGCGGGATACGCTCACATGGACATCGTGAGCGGCGCCGGCCATGACGCCTGCTATGTGAGTCGCGTGGCGCCGACGGCGATGATCTTCGTGCCCTGCAAGGATGGCGTCAGCCACAATGAGATCGAGGACGCCACCAAGACCGACATCGGCGCCGGCGCCCAGATCCTGCTGCAGGCGATGGTCGAGCGGGCGAACTCCTGAGGCTCATCATGTCGTCATGTTCTTCCGGACCGCGGGCCTCTGGCCCGCCTCTTGTCCATGAGCGCGCAAGAAGCGCGCGGTCCACAAGACGATGAAGTCCGGCCTCATCTCCGTCGCGACCGCAGCGCTGGTCGCGACCGTCGCTGGTGTCGGTGGCACCTTGCCGATCATTCTGGCGGCGGCCCAGGCCGTCGGTGCCACGCCGGAGCAGGCGAGCTCGTGGGTGTCGGGCCTCGGCCTCGCGACGGCGCTGAGCGCACTGGCACTGAGCGTGCGCTATCGCATGCCGATCATCACCGCCTGGTCGACGCCGGGGGCCGCGCTGATCGCCTCCACGTCGGGCGTGCCGAGTTTCGCCGCCGCGGTCGGCGCCTTCGTGCTGGCGGCAGTGCTGATCCTGCTCACCGCGGCGATCCGGCCACTCGGCCGCCTGATCGAGCGCATCCCGGCCAGCATTGCCGCGGCCATGCTGGCCGGCATCCTGCTGCGGCTTGTCGTGGCGATGGTCGAGCATGTGCCATCCTCGCCGCTTCTGGTCCTGCCACTGCTCGCGCTGTTCCTAATTGTGCGCGCCTTCATGCCGGCGCTCGCCTCGCTGGTCGTGCTGGTGGCCGGTGCGCTGCTCGCCTGGTCGCTCGGCCTGGTGAAGCCGATGCCGGGGATCGGCTTCTCGGCGATCGTGATCACGGCGCCGGCCTGGGACGTCGCCACGCTCGTGGGTCTCGGCGTGCCGCTCTATCTCGTGACGATGGCGTCGCAGAACCTGCCGGGCTTCGCGGTGCTGCGCGGCTCGGGTTACCAGCCGCCGACGCAGCCGATCTTGGCTGTTACTGGTGCTGCCTCGCTCGCGACGGCGTTCATGGGCGCGCATACGTCCAATCTTGCGGCGATCTCGGCTGCCCTCTGCACCGGGCCTGACGCGCATCCAGATCCGGCGAAGCGCTGGATGACCGGACCTTTCTATGCGCTCTTCTGGGGCCTGATCGCGCTGTTCGGCGCCTCGCTGGTGGGGCTGTTCGGTGCGTTGCCGCCGGCATTGCTGGCCACGGTTGCGGGCACGGCATTGCTGGGGTCGATGGCCAGCGCCATGGGCGCCGCCCTTGCGGGCGACCAGGATCGCCTCGCCGCCGCCGGCACGCTCGCCGTCACCGTCTCGGGCGTCACGCTGATGGGCGTGGGTTCGGCCTTCTGGGGCCTGGTGTTCGGATTGCTGATCCTCGGGATCGACCGGTTCACGAAGCGCTAGGAAAGCGCGCGCCGTAGCTTTCGAGCGGCAGTTTTAGCCCGTGGCAGAGAAAACTGATCGTGTGGTAGTAGCCTACCAGCGCGATTGCCTCGAGGATCTGCGCCTCGTCGAAATGCGCGGCAAGCAACGTCCATGTCTGCTCACCGATCGTACGGTGATCGACCAGATCGTCGACGAGGGCGAGTAAGGCCTGCTCGTCGGGTATCCAGCAGGCAGCATCGGCCGATCCGTGGACCACGGCCGATACTTGTTCGGCATTCATCGCCACGCGTTCGGCAAAGAAGGCGATGTGGACGCCCCATTCGTATTCGCAGCCGAGCCGCGCCGTCGTGCGGTCGATCACGATCTCGCGCTGGCGCAGACTGAGCGCGCCCTTGTCGAGCAGGCCCCCGGCGAACATCTTTTCGAAGATGCGCGGGTTTTTTGCCAAAGTGCGGAACAACACCAGGGGCTCGACGCCCTTCGGCATGATGCGCGCCAGCTCGGCGGCAATCCGGGGCGGGTAGGGGGCTTCGGCGGGGGCGATGCGGGGCATGGTCGGTCTCCGGGCTGGATGCTACAGTTTATGTAGTGATCCGAATTGGCGGACGCTACAGAAAATGTAGTAACGGAGTGTAATAGATGGTGAAGCGCGTCCGCGGTTCCAAGACGGGCCGGCCGATCATGGTGCTGCTCGACCTGCTGGGCAGGCGCTGGGTCCTGCGCATCGTCTGGGAATTGCGCGAAGAACCCCGGCGCTTCCGCGAACTGCAGGACGCCATCGGCGCCAGCCCGACCATCGTCAATTCAAGGCTGGCCGAACTGCGCGAAGCCAAGCTGGTCGAGCTCGACGCCGAGTCGGGCTACCGCTTGACGGCGCTGGGCAGGGAGCTGCTGCGGCTGTTCCTGCCGCTGCACCTCTGGTCGGAGAAGTGGGTGAAGGCGGTTGCCCTTTAGATAGGTAGCGTACTATGTTTATTCCATGCCGGATGCCAAACAGATCGATTTCGGGTTCAGCGTGGCGCGGGTCGCCCGGCGTCTGCGTCAGGCGGTCGATGCCGAATTGCGCGCTTTTGGCCTGACCGAAGCGACATGGCGGCCGCTGGTCTATGTCCGTCGCCTGGGCGACGGTGTGCGGCAGAAGGAACTGGCCACCGCACTCTCGATCGAAGGCCCGTCGCTGGTCCGCCTGCTCGACAACCTCGAACGTCGCGGCCTGATCGAACGGCGTGAAGACGAGACCGACCGCCGTGCCCGTGGCATCCACCTCACTCGCCCCGGCCGCGAGCTCGCCGTGCGCGCTGCCAAGGTGGGCGGCGAAATCCAGGCTCGCCTGCTGGCCAACGTCCCGCCGGCGGAACTGGAGGCCTGCCAGCGCGTGCTGGCCAGCATCGAACGCGGATTGGAAGAGCGGCTGGACATCGCGGCGCCGGCTGCCGATTGAAGAGGAGGAAGCAATGAACCAGATCGTGGTCAATGCACCCAATCGCTGGCGTCTCGACACTCCGGGCGCCGCCCAGTGGCCGCGCAGCGCCAGGCCCCATGCGGCACGGAAATATTTCATGGCCTCCGCCGACGGCCATGCCAACGAACCGGCCAATCTGTGGTTCGAGCGGATGGACGAGAAGTACCGCGATCGCCTGCCGCGCGTGGTGACCGACAAGGACGGCGTGCAATGGCGAGTGAGCGAGGGCCATCGCCCCGACCGGCTCAGGCTCTCGACCCTCGAGGGCGAGGATCAGACGCGCAACAAGGCCGGTGCCGATCCGCTCGGACGGCTCACTGATCACGATCTCGACGGCATCGACGTCGAACTGATCTTTCCCAACAAGGGCCTCGCCATGTGGGCGACGCCCGATCCGCTGTTCGCTCAAGCGCAATGCCGGGTGTGGAACGACTGGGCCTGGGAGCAATTCGGCGCCCATCAGGACCGTATGATCCCGGCCGGCAGCCTCGCCACTGGCGATCTCGAAGGCTCGATCGCCGAGGTGCAACGCCTGGCCAAAACAGGCTTCAAGTGCCTCACGCTCCCCTGCAAGCCGATCTGGGGTGCTCACGACAGCGGCCACGTCAATTACAACCTGCCGCATTTCGATCCGCTGTGGGCGGCGATCCAGGATGCCAACCTGCCGATCACCTTCCATGTCTCGACCGGACGCGACCCGCGCGCCGCGCGCGGCAACGGCGGCGCCGTGGTGAACTACGTCTCGCACTCGCTCTCGCCCACCATCGAGCCGGTGGCCAATCTCTGTGCCTCGGGCGTGCTCGAGCGATTCCCCAAGATCCGCTTCGCCACCATCGAGGCTGGCATCGGCTGGGTGCCCTGGCTGCTGGGCGCGATGGACGAGGCCTACAAGAAGCATCACTTCTGGGTGCGGCCGAAGCTGCAGGGCCTGCCCAGCGACTACTACCGGGCGCATGGCTTCTCGTCCTTTCAGGAGGACAAGGCCGGCCTCGATCTCGCCGAATCGCATGGCCTCGACGGCAATTTCATGTGGGCCAACGACTATCCGCACCACGAGGGCACCTGGCCGCATTCGGCGGAAGCGATAGAGCGCACCATGGGGCAGTTGTCGGACGGCGCGCGGGCCAGGGTCCTCGGCCTCAACTGCGCCCGCTTTCTCGGCATCGAAGTCCCGGCGCGGTACCGGTCATGAGCAAACGCACCTTGCGCGGCAAGGTGGCCATCGCCGGCGTGGGCGAGACCACCTATTACAAGCACGGCCAGTCGCCGCACTCGGAGTTCATGCTTGCCCTGCAGGCGATCCTGGCGGCCTGCGAGGATGCCGGTATGGATCCGCGCAGGATCGATGGCTTTGCCTCCTACTCGAATGACCGCAACGATCCGTCGCGCCTGGCGGCGGCGCTGGGCCTGCCGGCGCTGCGCTTCTCTAACATGAACTGGGGCGGCGGCGGTGGCGGTGGATCGGCGGCCGTCGGTAACGCTGCGGCGGCGGTGGCGTGCGGCGTGGCGAACTGCGTCGTCGTGTTTCGCGCCCTGGCGCAGGGCCAGTTCCAGCGCTTTGGCGCAGCACCTCCCGGCGGCACGGCAACGGGCGAGGCGGCGCTCAACGCACCCTATGGCGTGATGTCGCCGGCGCAGCGCTATGCCATGCGCGCCATGCGCTTCCTGCACGAAAACAAGATCGCCGACTCCGCCCAGCGCGCCATCGCGCTCGCCTCGTATCATCACGCGCAGTCCAACCCGCGCGCCGTGATGCATGGCCGGCCGTTGACCGACGAGGCCTACGACGCCTCGCGCTGGATCGTCGAGCCGTGGCGGCTGTTCGATTGCTGCCAGGAGAATGACGGCGCCGCGGCGCTGATCATCGTGCCGGCGGAGCAGGCGAAGGATTTTAAGCAGACGCCAGCCTATCTGCTTGGCTCGACGCAGGGCTCGGAATATCGCAACGGCGCACGCAGCCACAATGCGCCGCTCTACGCCACCTCGAGCTTCACCACGGTGGCACCGCAGCTCTACGACATGGCCGGCGTCAAGCCTTCGGATATCGACGTCGTGCAGAGCTACGAGAATTTCACCGGCGGCGTGCTGATGAGCCTGGTCGAGCATGGTTTCTTCACGGCCGAGGAGGCCAACGACTTCCTCACGCCGGAGAACCTGATGGCGCCTTCGGGCAAGCTGCCGCTCAACACCTCGGGCGGCAACCTTGCGGAATGCTACATGCACGGCCTCGAGTTGCAGGTCGAGGCCGTGCGGCAAGTGCGCGGCCAATCGACCTCGCAGGTGCCCGACGCGGAAGTATCGATGGTGATTTCCGGTCCGATGGTGACACCGGTTTCCAGCATGATCCTGGGCACAGAGGCGACGCTATGAGCGTGACAGAGAGCTACTTGCCGAGCGGACTGCCGGCGCCTGCGCCGGAGAGCGACGGCCTCGATAAGCCCTACTGGGAGGCCACCAGGCGCGGCGAGCTGCTGGTGCAGCGCTGCAAGGCTTGCGGTACGTTTCAGTGGGGCCCGGAATGGATCTGCCACAAATGCCTGTCCTTCGATATCGGCTGGCACAAGGTGTCGGGCAAGGGCCGCATCTATAGCTGGGAGCGGCCCTGGCACCCGGTGCATCCGGCACTGAAAGACCATGGTCCCTATGTCGTGGTCCTGGTTGAACTGCCCGATGCCGGCAACGTGCGCATGCTCGGCAACCTGCTGGGCGACCCCAGGCAGGAGGTGCGGATCGGGGCCGACGTGACGGTGGTGTTCGAAGCGCACGACGACGCCAAGCCGCCCTTCACGCTGGCGCAGTGGAAGCTCGCGTAACTGCGGCCCGCAATACGACGTTCGACTACTTGAGGAACGGATTGTCGGCGTTGCGGCCGCGTCTTCTCGGCGGGAATTGTTCGGAGAGATAGTCGAGGATCTCGGCACGCTCGGCAGGCTTGACCGGCGGCATGCGATGTTTCTCCAGCATCAGGTCGAAGGTCGAGTCCCAGAGATCGCGCGTCAGCCCCTGCGCCTTGATGAGTGCGACACCGTGGCAGGCGGTGCAGGTATAGAAGGTAACCTCGCGGCCCTTGCCGTCGGGCAGGTCCTCGACCTTGTCGTTGTGCGGCGGCGGCTTGCCCTTCTCGGTGTCGGCGACGGCAGCGGGTACCGCGGCCGCCGCTACCGGCGGCGTATACGTCGGCTGCGGGCCGCGTAGCGCGCCGGCTCGATCCATGGCGACGAGAAGGAACACCGCCATCAGCGCGATGACGACGACATGCGTGATCGTAAGTTGTTTCAAGACTCGACGAGCACGCGGATGCGGTTGAGCGGATTGGCGCCGTAGCCCTGCGGGTTCCAGTTGGCCGCGACGAAGGGCTGGGTGACGCCCTTGCTGTCGGTGGCCTTGGCCCAGACCTCGTAGTAGCCGGCGGTCGGCAGGTCGACGGCGGCGGTGAAGCGCTGCCAGGCGAATTTGTTGACCGGTGCATCGACCTTGGCCGGCTTCCAGGTGACGCCGTAGTCGGTCGAGATGTCGACCGTCTTGATGTCGAAATCGCCGGCCCAGGCGTGGCCGCGCAGATCGAGCTTCCTGGACGTGAGCTTGGTGCCATCAGCCGGGAAGGTGATGACCGAACGCACCGGCATCGATTCCAGGATCGCCATGTCCTTGTCGTTGCCCTTGCTGCCGGGCACGATGGGAGTCTTCGGCGTGCGGTAGGAGAAGCCGCCCATGCCCGGCCCGTCATGCTCCTTGTCGCGGACCCAGATGCGCGTCAGCCACTTGGTCGACGACGAGGCCGGCCAGCCCGGCACCACGAGCCGCACCGGTGCGCCGTGGATCAGCGGCATGTCCTTGCCGTTCAGCTTGAAGGCGATCAGCGTGTGCTCCTCCATCGCCTTGGCGATCGGCACGCCGCGCGAGATCGACGGCTTGTCGGTCTCGCCCGCCAGCGTCGGGTCGGCACCGTAGTGGCCGGTGTAAGTGGCCGAGGATTTGAGGCCCGCCGCCTTCAGCACATCGGCCAGGCGCACGCCGGTCCACATCGGGCAGCCCGCGCCGCCGTTGGTCCACTGGTTGCCGCGCGCCTCGGGCGAGAAGAAGGAGCGGCCGTTGCCGCCGCACTCCAGCATCAGCTGGTAGGTGACGCTGGGGAAGCGGCTCATCAGCTCGCCGGCCGTGATCTCCAGCGGCGTATTCACCTCGCCGTCGATCTTGATCTTCCAGGCCTTCGGATCGCCGCTGATCTCGGGGACCTGACCGTTGTTGCGGATGAACAGCTTGTCGGTGGGCGTCACGGCATCGTCGAGCAGCTCGGCCTGGGTCTCGGCGACCAGCGGCTTGTCGCCCAGCACCGCGAGCTTGGCCTTGCCGTCCATTTCGAGAAGTTTCGGACCCTTGGGCGCAGCGGCGGGCGCCGTCCCCTGGGCCAACGCGGCCCCGGCGGGCAACAGTGAAGCACCGACTGTGGCCATTCCGACCCCCTTCAGTACGTTACGGCGTGACGCTTTCCCGGTTCCCGATCGCAGCATATTTTCCTCCCAATTGCCGCGAGATTAGCTCAGGCTTTCCGCCGCGTCAGCCAGCCCGACAGGATCAGTGCACAGGCGGCCACCATCACCACGACGGTGGCCAGCACGTTGATCTGCGGATCGACGCCCAGCCGCACACTGGAATAGACACGCATCGGCAGGGTCTGGGACTGCGCGCCGGCCACGAACTGGGTCAGGATCAGATCGTCCAGCGACAATGTGAACGCGAGCAGCCAGCCCGAACCCACGGCCGGCGCGATCAGCGGCAGCGTCACCGTGAGAAACGTGACCCACGGCGTGGCACCGAGATCCATCGCCGCCTCTTCCAGCGAGCGGTCGAAGTCGGCCAGCCGCGCCTGGACGACGATGGCCACGAAGGAGATCGAAAAGGTCACGTGCGCGAGCGTGATGGTGAGGAAGCCGCGGTCCGGTCCGCCGAACAGGCGCTCGGCCCCGACGAACAGCAGCAGCATGGAAATGCCCATCACCACCTCGGGCATCACCATGGGGGCGATGACCAGGCTGCCGAACAGGCTACGCCCAGGGAAGGCCCGTGCACGGGCAAGCGCATAGCCGGCGGCGAGGCCGATGATGGCTGCCAGGGTGGCGCTTACCGCCGCGATGCGCAGCGACAGCCAGGCTGCAGACAGCATCGCCTCGTTGGCGAAGAGCGTGCTCCACCATTTGGTCGAGAAGCCGCCCCACACCGTGACCAGGCGAGACTCGTTGAACGAGTAGAACATCACCAGCACCAGCGGCAGGTACAGGAAGGCGTAGCCGAACCCCAGCATTGTGAAGGCGAAGCGGGCGCGGCCGATCATGGGGCGCGTCTCACGAGCGTCGCTCCAGGCTGCGCGCCTGCTGGCGCTGGAACAGCGCGATCGGGCCCACGAGAAGCACCAGCAGGCAGATTGCGATGGCGGAAGCGAGCGGCCAGTCGGCGTTGGTGAAGAACTCGTCCCATAGCACCTTGCCGATCATCAGCGTCTCGGTGCCGCCCAGGAGATCGGGGATCACGAATTCGCCGACGGCGGGAATGAACACCAGCAGGCAGCCGGCGACGATACCGGGCAGCGACAGCGGGAGCGTGATGGTGAGGAAGGCGGTGATCGGTCGTGCGCCGAGGTCGGCGGCGGCCTCGAGCAGGCCCGCGTCCAGCTTCTCCAGCGTGGCATAGAGCGGCAGCACCATGAAGGGGAGGTAGGCGTAGACGATGCCGAGCAGGATCGCCCATTCGGTGCCCAGGATGGGGGCGGGGTCGGCGGCGATCCCGCTCCAGCGCAGGAACTGGTTCAGCAGGCCGTTCTCGTCGAGCAGGCCCATCCAGGCGTAGACCCGGATCAGGAACGAGGTCCAGAACGGCAGCACCACCAGCATCAGCAGCAACGGCCGGCACTCGGGTGCCGCGCGCGCGATGGCATAGGCCATTGGATAGCCCAGCAGCAGCGTCACGGCCGTCGAGGTGGCGGCGATGCGCAGCGAAGTAAGCCAGGCCGCGAGATAGAGATCGTCGGTGAACAGCAGCACAAAATTTTTCAGGCTGAAGCCCAACTCGACCGGCGGCACCGAGTCGGGTGCGTTGATGCCGAGTGCGATCGCTAGCACCAATGCAAACGGCAGCAGGAAGAAGACGCCGAGCCACAGGAAGGGGAGAGCGATGACGGCCTTCATAGGACCGCGGGCCTCCAGGCCCGCATCATGACTCCGAGCGGGCCTGGAGGCCCGCGGTCCAATGAGAGCGCCCTACTCATCGAGGAGGTGCCCTGCGTCTTCGGCCCAGCCCAGCCAGACGCTCTCGCCGCGGCGGAACGATATGTCGGGGATGCGGGCGACATTTGCCGTGGCGGCCGTCATCACATGGCCGTCGTCGAGCGCCACCCGGTAGAGCGAGCGGCCGCCTTCGTAGGCGATGTCGACGATCCGGCCGGCCGCGGTGTGGGCGGTGTCGGGCGGTGCCGCCGACAGCACGATCTTTTCCGGCCGCAGCGCCAGCCAGCGCCCGTCCGGCGCCGCCAGGATGTTGGCGATGCCGATGAAGTCGGCGACGAAGCGCGAGGTGGGGCGCTCGTAGACCTCGTGTGGGGAGCCCACCTGGACGACGCGGCCCGCCTCCATGACGGCCATCCGGCTCGCCATTGACATCGCCTCTTCCTGGTCGTGCGTCACCATCACAAAGGTGAGGCCCAGTTCCGCCTGCAGGCGCACCAGCTCGAAGCGCGTGCCCTCGCGCAGCTTGCGGTCGAGCGCTGCCAGCGGCTCGTCGAGCAGCAGCAGTTTCGGCCGCTTGACCAGCGCGCGGGCGAGCGCCACGCGCTGGCGCTGGCCGCCCGAGAGCTGGGCCGGGCGGCGCGTGGCGAAGTCGGAGAGCTTGACCTGCTCCAGCGCCTGGGCGACCCGCGTCGCGGTCTCGGTCTTGGCGACGCCCTCGCGGCGCAGGCCGTAGCCTACGTTCTCCGCTACGGTCATGTGCGGAAACAAGGAGTAGGACTGGAACATCATGTTGATGGGCCGCAGATGTGGCGGCACGCCGGTCATGTCGTGGCCGTCGATCAGCAGGCGGCCCGAATCGGGAGTCTCGAAGCCCGCCAGCAGGCGCAGGAGGGTGGTCTTGCCGCAACCCGAACCGCCCAGCAGGGCGAACAGCTCGCCGCGCGCGACCTCGAGGTCGACCTTGTCGACGGCAGAGACCGCGCCGAAGCGCTTGGTCAGGCCTTCTATCCTGATGATGGGTTCGCTCACCGGCCCGTCTTCACGGTGGTCCACAGCCGCGTGCGCTCGCGTGTCTGGTCGGCCGTGCCGGCGGTGATGGTGTAGAACTTGGCGCGCACATCGGCCGGCGGGTAGATCAGTGGGTTTTCCGAGATTTCCTTGGGCATCAGCGCGAGTGCGGCCTTGTTGCCGTTGGCATAGCCGGTGAGTTCGCTCGACGCTGCTGCCACCTTGGGCTCCAGCAGGAAGTCGAGGAAGCGCAGCGCATTGGCGGGGTTCGGTGCATCCTTGGGGATCGCCGCCACGTCGATCCAGAGCAGCGAGCCTTCCTTGGGGATGGCGTAGGCAATCTCCTGCTTGTCCTTGGCCTTGGCCGCGCGGTCGCGTGCCTGGAAGACGTCGCCGGAAAATCCGAACGCCAGGCAGATATTCCCGCCGGCCAGCGCGTTGATGTACTCGGACGAATGGAATTTGCGGATGAACGGACGCACCGCCTTCACCACGTCCGCCGCCTTGGCGAGATCCTCGGTCTTCTTCGAGTCAGGGTCGAGTCCGAGATACTTCAGCGCCGCCGGCAGCACGTCGGTGGCGCTGTCGAGCATCATGACGCCGCAATCCTTGAACTTCGAGACGACCGCGGGGTCGAAGATCATGCGCAGCGAATCGACCGGCGCGTCGGGCATCCGCTTCCTGATCGCGGCGACGTTGTAGCCGATGCCCGTGGTGCCCCACATCCAGGGAATGGCGTGGGCATTGCCGGGATCGTACTTGCCGAGCGCCGCCAGGATTTCGGGGTCGAGATTGTTCCAGTTCTTCAGCTTGGCCTTGTCGAGCGGCAGATAGAGGCTGGCGGCGAGCTGGCGCACGAAGAAGGGTGAGGCCGTCGGCACCACGACGTCGTAGCCCGACCTGCCGGTCCGGAGCTTGGCGTCGAGGATCTCGTTGGAATCGTAGGTCGTGTAGTTGACCTTGATCCCGCTGTCCTTCTCGAAGGCTTTTAGCTGATCCTCGGCAATGTAGTCGGACCAGTTGTAGACGTTGACCGAGCCCCCCTGTGCAAAGACAGGCCCGCAGGCGGGCGTGGCGGCAAGGGCGAGCAGGATGACGAGGGCAGGCAGACGCATCGGAGACTCCGCAGGATCAGACGCCAAGATACCGATGCTGCAGGTCCTTGTCCCCGGCCAGGGCCGTGGATGAACCGGTCCAGACGACGCGGCCCTTCTCGACGATGTGGTGGCGATCGGCGAGGCCGATCAGGGCGCCCACGTTCTTGTCGATCACGAGGATCGCCTGCCCCTCGCGCTTCAGCCGCCCGAGGCAGCTCCAGATTTCGTGGCGGATCAGCGGCGCCAGCCCTTCGGTTGCCTCATCGAGGATCAGCAGCTTGGGGTTGGTCATCAGGGCGCGTCCGACTGCCAGCATCTGCTGCTCGCCGCCCGAGAGCTGGTTGCCCATGTTGCGCTGGCGTTCGGCCAGGCGCGGGAAGAATTCGAAGGCCCGCTCGATCGTCCAGGGATTGGCCCGGGCGCTGCGGTTGGCGGCGGCGGCGATCAGGTTCTCGCGGACCGAGAGGTTGGGGAATATCTGCCGGCCCTCGGGCACCAGGCCGAGGCCGAGGCGGGCAATGCGGAACGACGCCATCTGGTCGACGCGCTGGCCTTCGAACTCCACGGCACCGCGCCGTGTCTCGAGCAGGCCCATGATCGAGTGCACGGTCGTGGTCTTGCCCATGCCGTTGCGGCCCATCAGGGTCACGACCTCGCCGGCATCGACGCTGAGCTCCATGCCGAACAGTGCCTGGCTGGCGCCATAGAAAGCGGTCAGGTCGCGCACCCGCAGCATCACGCGACCTCCACCGTCTCGTCGCCGAGATAGGCCTGGCGGACCTCGGCATTGGCGCGGATCTCGTCGGGCGTGCCGCTGGCGATGGCGCGGCCGTAGACCAGCACGGTGATGCGATCGGCGAGCTGGAACACGGCATCCATGTCGTGCTCGATCAGCAGCATGGCACGCTTGCCCTTGAGCGCCCGCAGGAAGCCGATCAAGCGCTGCGATTCCTCAGCCCCCATGCCGGCCATGGGTTCGTCGAGCAGCAGAAGCTTCGGATCGCCAGCCAGCGCCATGGCGATCTCGAGCTGGCGCTGCTCGCCGTGGCTCAAGACAGAGGCCAGCGTGCCGGCGCGCGCGCCCAGCCCGACCGCCTCGAGGCCCTGCCGCGCGGGCGCGCGAAGCGTCTCGTCGCGGCGGACGTCGGCCAGGAAGCGGAAGGAGTGGCCGGCGTGCGCCTGGACCGCCAGTGCCACGTTCTCCAGGGCGGTGAACTCGCGCAGCACCGAGGTGATCTGGAACGAGCGCGCCAGCCCCAGCCGAACGCGGGCATGAGTCGGCAGGTGCGTGACGTCGCTGCCGGCGAAGTGAATGGTGCCGGCATCGGGTGCGAGATTGCCGGTGAGCTGGCTCACCAGCGTGGTCTTGCCGGCGCCGTTGGGGCCGATCAGGGCATGGATCTCGCCTGGCCGGACGTCGATCGAGACCGTGTCGGTGGCGATCAATCCGCCGAAGCGTTTGACCAGCCGGTCTGTGTGTAGCAGCGGCTCAACCATGGCGCCGCCCCAGCAGAGAATCGATGCCGCCCCTGGCGTAGAGTGCAATCAGCACCAGCATCGGGCCGAACACGATCTGCCAGTACTCACCCCAGCCCTTATGGACGAGGTCCAGCAGCGGTTTCAGCGATTCTTCCAGCACGAAGAAGGCGATGGTGCCGTAGAGCGGGCCGAACAGCGTGCCCATGCCGCCCAGCACGACGATGACAATGAGGTCGCCCGATTTCACCCACGACATCATGGCGGGCGAGATATAGGCGCCCTCGTTGGCGAGCAGGATTCCGGCCAGGCCCCCGAAGGCGCCCGAGAGGGTGAAGGCAGCGAGGCGATAGTGGAACACCGGGAAGCCGAGCGCCATCATGCGCTGGTCGTTCGACTTGGCACCGCGCAGCACGAAACCGAAGCGCGAGTTGGCGAAGCGGCCGCAGAACCACAGCGTGCCGAGCAGCAGCACGAAGCAGAGCCAGTAGAACGAGGCCTTGTCGCGCAGGTCGATCAGGCCGGGGAAGCGGCTGCGGCTGATATTGAGCCCATCGTCGGCGCCATAGGCCTCCAGTCCCGCACTCACGTAATAGACGAGCTGGGCGAAGGCGAGGGTGATCATGATGAAATAGACGCCGCGCGTGCGGAGCGACAGCGCGCCGACCAATGCCGCCCACAGTATCGAGGCGGCAATGGCGACCGGCCACTGCAGCCAGGCGCTCTGTAGTCCATTGGCCGCCAGGATGCCGACGGCGTAGCCGCCGATGCCGAAGAACACGGCGTGGCCGAAGCTCACCAGCCCGCCGTAGCCCAGGATCATGTTGAGGCTGATGGCGGCGATCGACCAGATGACGATGCGCGTGCCGATCGACAGCAGGTAACGCTGGTCGAAGGCCTGGGTAAGCAGCGGCAGGACCGCGAAGACGAGTAGGATCAGCGCGACGATCAGGCCGCGCGGCGTGCGAAGCGAGGCGAGAAGGGCGGCCATGCCGCTAGTTCCTCTGCCCGAACAGGCCGGTCGGGCGCCATACCAGCACACCCGCCATCAGCACATAGACCAGCACTTGTGAGATCGCTGGCGCTGCGCTGGAAGCGGCGGCGGGTGCCATGAATGTTTTCAGGAAATCGGGCAGGAAGGCGCGGCCGACGATATCGATCTGGCCCACCACCATGGCGGCCACGAAGGCGCCCTTTATGGAGCCGATGCCGCCGATGACGATGATGACCAAGGCGAGGATGAGAATATCGTCGCCCATGCCGATCTTCACCGAACTGATGGGCGCGGCCATCAGGCCGGCGAGGCCGGCGAAGACGGCGCCGAGGCCAAACACCAGGCTGAACAGCAGTTCGATATTGACGCCGAGAGCGCCGATCATGCGTCGGTTAGAAGCGCCGGCGCGGATCAGCATGCCGAGGCGCGTGCGCGCCACCAGCCAGGCGAGGAAGAGGGCGACCAGGGCGCCAACCACGATGATGGCGAAGCGGTAGGCGGGGTAGAGCACGCCAGGCAGGATTTCGACGGTATGGCTGAGCAGTGCCGGCACCGCGATGCTCTTGCCGGCTGGCCCCCACACTGCACGGACCAACTCGTTGAAGAACAGGATCAGGCCGAAAGTTGCCAGTACCTGGTCGAGATGGTCGCGGGCGTAGAGCCGGCGCATGACCACAACCTCGACTGCGATGCCCAGCAGGAAGGTGACAGGCAGTGCCAGCAGCGCGCCCAGCACGAAGGAGTCGGTGAGCCCGATCAGGGTCCAGGCGATGTAGGCGCCCATCATGTAGAGCGACCCATGCGCCAGGTTCACGAGGTCCATGATGCCGAAGGTGAGCGTGAGGCCGGCGGCGAGCAGGAACATCAGCAGGCCGAGCTGCACGCCGTTCAGCATCTGGATCAGCAGATAGTCCATCGTCCCCCGCAAACAAAACGGGAGCGCGTTGCCGCGCTCCCGTCCTCGACTGGCCTTGCAGGCCTCACTTCATCGGGCACTTTTCATAGTACGGATCCTTGGCGTCCTTCACCGCCGTGGCGATGGTCTTCACCGTCATCATGCCGCCCGCATCCTTGACCGCTTCCTGGATGTAGAAGTTCTGGATCGGGAACTGATTGGTGTTGTACTTGAAGTCGCCGCGCAGCGACTTGAAGTTGGCTTTCTTCATCTCGGCACGGACCTTGTCCTTGTTCGAGAGGTCGCCTTTCAGCGCGTCGGCCGCCGACGCCATCAGCATGATGGCGTCATAGCTCTGCGCGCCGTAGTACGACGGGTAGACGTTGTGCTTCTTCTTGAAGTCGGCGACGTAACGCTTGTTCTGCTCGTTCGGCAGGTCATTCACCCATTCCTGGGCGCCCAAGGTACCGAGCGCCAGATCGCCCTGCTGCGGCAGCGTGATCGCGTCGATCGAGAACACCTGGTAGAGCGGCACGGTCTTGTTGAGGCCGGACTGCGCCCATTGCTTCACGAACTGCACGCCGTGCGCGCCGGGATAGAAGATGAAGATGCCGTCGGGCTTGGCCGCGGCGATCTTGGCGAGTTCGGCCGAGAAGTCGAGCTGGTCGGGCCACTTGGTGAAGTCCTCGTTCACGATCGTGCCCTTGTAGGTGCGCTTGACGCCGGCCAGCATGTCCTTGCCCGCGGCGTAGTTCGGACCCACGAGGTAGAGGCTCTTCACGCCCTTGGTGTTGAGATACTCGCCCATCGCCATCGGCGTCTGGTCGTTCTGCCACGAGGTCGAGAAGAAGTTCTTGTTGCAGAGCTCGCCCGCGATCTGCGACGGCCCGGCATTGGCCGAGACCAGGATGGTATTGCCTTCGTCAGTTACGGTCTTGAGTGAGGCCAGCAGCACGTTCGACCAGATGTAGCCGCCGATGAAGTCCACCTTGTCCTGCAGCACGAGCTTCTCGGAGCGCGCCTTGCCGACGTCGGGCTTGAAGGTGTCGTCCTCGTAGATGATCTCGAACGGCTTGCCGCCCATCTTGCCGCCGAGATGCTCCTTGGCGAGCTCGACCGAGCGGCGCATGTCCTCGCCGATCGCGGCCTGCGGGCCGGAGAAAGTGCTGACGAAGCCGATCTTGATCGGGCTCTGCGCCATTACAGGCAGGCTGCCCAGTCCCAGCGTGGCCAGCGCCGCAATTGTTGTGGGGCCAAACAATTTTGTCTTCATGGGTCGAACGCTCCCTGTTTCCCTTGGCGCTATAGAAGCGGAAAATACCGGACGCAACAACGGCTTATTGGCCTGCTACGCGCGCAGCTTGAATCTCTGGATCTTGCCGGTCGCGGTCTTGGGCAACTCGGGCACGTACTCGACCCAGCGCGGGTATTTGTAGGGCGCCAGGGTCTTCTTGCAGTGCGCCATCAGCGCGTCGGTGAGGGCGGCGTTGCCGCCACCCGCCTGCTTCAGCACCACGATCGCCTTGGGTTTTATCAGCTCGGCCTCGTCGGCATGGCCCACGACGGCGGCCTCGAGCACGGCGGGATGACCCACTAGGCAGTTCTCGATCTCGACGGGTGAGCACCAGATGCCGCCCACTTTCAGCATGTCGTCGCTGCGGCCCTCGTAGATGAAGTAACCATCCACATCCTGACGATACGTGTCGCCGGTGTTGAGCCAGCCCTCGACCATGGTCTCGGCGGTCTTTTCCGGCTTGTTCCAGTAATATTTAGCCGCCGACTCGGCTCGCAGCCACAGCGCGCCGCTCTCGCCCTTGGCCACCGGCTTACGGTCCTCGTCGAGAATGCGCGCCTCGTAGCCCGGCACCGGCTTGCCGCTGGTGCCCGGCCTGAAATCATTGAGCCGGTTGCCGATGAAGATGTGCAGCGCCTCGGTCGAGCCGATGCCGTCCAGGATCACCGTGCCGGTCTTCTCCTGCCAGCGCCGGAACATGTCGGCCGGCAGCGCCTCGCCCGCCGAGACGCAGGCGCGTACCGAAGAGAGATCACGCGGCTTGCTCTCCAGTGCCGCAAGCTGCGCGGCATAGAGCGTCGGCACGCCGTAGTAGAGCGTCGGCTTGAAGCGCTCGATGTTATCGAAGGTCGTGTCAGGTGTCGGCCGGCGGTCGTCGAGCACCGCGGTGCTGCCGGTCCACAGCGGAAAGGTCATGCCGTTGCCCTGGCCGTAGGCGAAGAAGAGCTTAGCCGCCGAATAGCTGATGTCAGTTTCCGTGACGCCGAGCACCCGCACGCCGTAGAGCTCGCTGGTCACCACCATGTCGCGCTGGGCATGGACCGCGCCCTTGGGTCGGCCGGTCGAGCCCGAGGAATAGAGCCAGAAGCAGTCGTCGCCGGGTGCCGCGAGCCGCGGTTCCAGTTCATCGGACGCCTTCGCCATCGCGGTCAGGAATGCGTCGACCGTGAGCGCCTGGACCGGCGACTGTTTCAGCGCCGGCTCGATCTCGCCTGCGAACTCAGGGGAATAGACGACGAGTGCGCAGCCCGAGTCCTCGATCATGTAGGCGTAGTCGGGTGCTCGCAGCAGCGTGTTGGGCGGCACCGGCACGATGCCGGCCTTGATGGCGCCCCAGAAGAGATAGAAGAACGCCGGGCAGTCCTTCACCACCATCAGCAGTCGGTCGCCCGGCTTGAGGCCGAGCCCGAGCAGCGCGGTGCCGGTGCGGTTCACCCGCTCTGCCAGTTCAGCGTAGGTGACCGTCTCCGACGCGGTGCGGACCGCGGCCTTGGCGCCGCGGCCTTCGCCGACATGCCGGTCGATGAACGGCATTGCGACGTTGAATTGCGCGGGCAGGCTGACCTTGTGGTCGGCCGAGAAAGAGATGCCGGAGGGAAGCGCCATGACGGGACCCGGAAAGGAAATCGAGGGCCTTCCTGTAGCGCAAGCCGGCGCTCAATGGCAGCCTGTCCGGATCGGACCTGCCGATCGAAGGAGACACGCGATGCCGGTCATCGACTATGCAGCGCTGCCGGAATTCCCCATGCGGACCGGGATCACCGGCAAATGGCTCTCCGCCCGTGAGCACGGGGCGACGGCTCTCAGCGTGCTCTCGAATACCGCGGCGCCGGGCGTCGCCGTTCCCCGGCATTTTCACGAGTACGAAGAGGTCATTCTCGTCGAGGATGGCCAGATCTGGGTGGAACTTGGCGATAAGAGGCTAACAGCCGGCCCTGGCCAGTCCGTCATCATCCCGCCGCACACGCCCCATGCCTGGGGAACCGCAGGGCCGGGCGCTGCCCGAGTCCTGTTCATCTGGCCGGTGCTGGAACCGTTCGCGCCGGGCAAAAGTACCTACCTGGAAGGCGTCCCGCCGGCGGTGAGCTGAAGTCTGGCCTCCCACATTGGAGCCCTTTTGGGCCGCGCGCGGGTTTACCGCTCGGGCCACCAAACTTGACCCGGCCGCTGGGAACCGTTACCGCCGCAGGACGTAGACAAGGCTGGCACGCGTCGCGCGCCCTCGCTCGTACTCACGATCTCTTACTAACCAGGATACAGATTATGGCTTCAGGCACAGTCAAGTGGTTCAACGCCACCAAGGGTTTCGGTTTCATTCAGCCCGATGGCGGCGGCAAGGACGTGTTCGTCCACATCAGCGCCGTCGAGCGCGCGGGCCTGAACGGGCTCAATGAAGGCCAGAAGATCACCTACGAAGTCCAGCAGGACCGCGGCAAGGATGCCGCCGTGAACCTGAAGGCCTAGTCAGCTCGATTAGAGTCTGATCGATACCTCCTCCCCCGCGCTATCGCGGGGGAGGAGTTTTATCGCCTGTCTTGCGGACGATTCACACCGAGTTGAGTGATCCTCGGTGTTCTCCGCGTCTCAATCCCGAAGCATGCTTGTGGCCTCGTCTCCTGTCATATTCTGGCGGAAGGGGAAGGCCGCATGAATATCGCCCGTTGGATGCCCGGCGTGGGGACGCTCGCGACCTACAAGGCGTCGTTCCTGCCGCGCGACCTGGCGGCGGGCCTGACGCTGGGCGCGGTAATGGTGCCGGTGGGGCTGGCCTACGGTGAACTGGCGGGGCTGCCGCTGGCCGGCCTCTACGGCAGCATGCTGCCGCTTCTGGCCTACGCCCTGTTCGGCAGCTCCCGGCAGCTCATCGTCGGACCCGACACGGCGATGGCGGCCCTCGTCGCCGTCGTCGTGGTGCCGCTGGCGCCGGGCGATCCCGGACGGCTCGCACTACTGGCTGCGGGACTGGGCGTCATGGTGGGCCTCCTCTGTCTGCTGGGCGGCGTGCTGCGGCTGGGCTTTATCGCCAACTTTCTCTCCAAGCCGGTGATCGTGGGCTTCATGCACGGGCTCGCGCTGGTCATTGTCGTGGCCCAGCTGCCCAAGGTGCTGGGCCTCAAGTCCGACGGCGAGACCACGCTCGAGCAGGTGGTGTCGCTTCTTCATCGGCTGGCCGATACCAATTTCATCTCGCTCGCGATCGGTGCCGGCACCTTTGCCACTATCCTGCTCTGCCGCCGCTTTACGCCGCGCGTGCCCGGCGCGGTCCTGGCGCTCGCGGCCTCGGGACTGGCCGTCGTCCTGCTCGGGCTCGACAAGCAGGGCGTGGCCGTGGTCGGCCGTATCCCGACCGGCCTGCCGGGCCTCTCGCTGCCGGTTCCGACACTTGCCGATTTCGAGGCGCTGCTGCCGGTCGCATTCGTGGCGGCGCTGCTGTCGTTCTCCGATACGGTGGTCACCGCTCGCGCCTTCGCCGCGCGCAACCGCTATCGCATCGACCCCAACCAGGAATTGCTGGCCATCGGCGCTGCCAACCTCGTCTCCGGCCTGAGCCAGGGCCTGCCGATCAGCGCCAGCGATTCGCGCACCGCCGTCGCCGAGGCGGCCGGCGGCCGCACGCAGGTGACCTCGGCCATCGCGGCCGTGGTCGTGGCCGCCGTCATGCTCTGGCTGGCGGGCTTTCTCTACTATCTGCCTTCGGCGGCGTTGGGCGGCCTGCTGATAGCCTCCGCCTGGGGTCTCTGTGACACGGCCGAGTTCCGCCGGCTGTGGCGTTTCCGCGGCATCAGCCTGGCCGGTGCGCTGGTGACGATGGCCGGTGTGGTGGCTCTGGGCGTCATGGAAGGCATCCTGATCGGCGTCGTCTTCTCGTTGGTCCTGCTGTTGCGCGCGCTCGCCTTTCCGCCCGACGCGGTGCTCGGCCGCACGCCGGGCGGCAGCTGGCACGATACGGCGCACCGGCCCGATGCCGTTCCCGTGCCCGGGCTGCTGGTCTACCGCTTCTCCGCGCCGCTCTTCTTCGCCAACTGCATGCTGTTTCGCGACCGCATCACGGCGCTGATCGAGACGTCGCCCACTTCCGTGTTGGCCGTGGTGGTCGACGGCGGCGCCATCCACGATGTCGACCTGATGGGCTGCGAGACGCTGGCCGAGCTCGAGCAGGAACTTCGCGAGCGCGGCATTCGCCTCGCCTTCGGCAATCTGCGCGACCGGGTGAAACGCGACATCGAGCGCGGCCTCGATCTCGGACCGGAGAACGACGACATCACCTTCCCGAGTGTGGCCGATGCGGTGGCAGCGGTGAGACCGGCCTAGAGCTTTGCCCCCGATGCCTTCACCGGCGCCTGGAAGGCTTGGACTTGGGCCGCGACGAAGGCGGTGAACTCAGCCGAGGTCATGGGCTTGGTGACGAAGCCTAGGTCGCCCAGCCGTTCGACGATCTTCGGGTCCGCCAGCACCTCGGCCATCGCCTTATGCAGCCGCTCCTGTGCCGCCGACGGGAAGCCGGTGGGTGCCGAAAGCCCGACGAAATTCTCGGCCACCAGCTTGGGGTAGCCCAGCTCGGTGACCAGCGGCACGTCGGGCGCCGACGGCGCCTTCTGCGTAGAAGTCAGCGCCAGCATGCGAAGCTTGCCGTCCTTGGCGAGCGGCAGCACTTCGGTGAGCGTCACCACGGCAAAGTCGAGCTGTCCCGCCATCATGTCCTGGAACATGGGTGCCGCGCCGCGATAGCCGATGTGCTCCATGTTGAGGCCGAGCTCGGCCTTGAACATCTCACCGATGATGTGGCCGATCGAGCCCTGGCCGCCGGAGCCGAACGGCACCGTCTTGCCCTGCGCCTTGATCCAGGCGATCAGCTCCTTCATGTCCTTGGCCGGCACCGCCGGCCGTACTACGAAGGCATTGGCGACCGAGCCGATATAGGCCACGTGCACGAAATCCTTCAGCGGATCGTAGGGCGGCTTGTCGAACAGGTAGGGCGCGATCGAGATCGGCGCGCTGTTCGACAGCAGCAGCGTGTGGTCGTCTTTGGCCGCCAGCACCGCATTGGCGCCGATGGTGGTGCCGCCGCCCGGCTTGTTGTCGACCACCACCGTCTGGCCGAGCTTCTCCGACAGCGGCCCCGAGATCACGCGCGCCGCGGCATCGGATGCCCCGCCCGGCGGGAAGGTGACGATGATCTTTACGGGGCGGGCTGGCCATTGCTGCGCCGACGCCGGAAAATCCAGGGCGGCGAGGGCGGTCATGCCCAGAAGAGTGCGTCGTGCGATCATGTCTTCCCCCGTGAGACGTTCTTCAATCTCCGAGGGTAAGCAATCGTTGTGCCCGGTGTCAGGGGATGTCAGGCCCCGCCACGGAAAAGTGAGAAGCCCCACGGCGTCATCTTGAGTGGCAGGTGATAGTGCTGCGCGAGATCGGCGACGCCAAAGCGATAGGGCACTGACTCTAGGAAGGCGGGCGAGGGGACGGCCACGCCCTCAGCGCGATACCAGTCGCCGACATGGAACACTGCCTCGTAGATGCCCGTCGCCGTCAGCCCTTCGCCACGCACCGTCGGGTGATCGAGGACACCCGAGGCATTGATCGCGCCCGACGCCAGCAACTTGCCGTCGGGGCCGCGGAGTTCGACCCGTAGTCCCGTCGCGGCGATACCGTGCGAGACGTCGAAGACGTGGATCGAGATGCCGCCGGCTCGGGTCATGCTGATATCTCTAGCCCAAGCCGGCGCCGATTGGCGGCGCTGGAACGTAAATCCCTCAGGTCTGCTGGATCGCCGACAGGATCCACTTGCCGCCGCGGCTGCGCAGGAAGGTCCAGATCTCGGTGGCTTCGGTCCGGTCGCGGTCGCTGCCGTCCGTGATCGTGCCGTCGGCGATGCGGCGGGTCGAGTCGAGCATGCTGAAGCGCATGGCGACGGTGGCATATTCCAAGCTGGCCTCACTCCAGGCCTCGGACAGGTCACCCTGCTCGAGCTTGACCTGCTCGACCTTGTTCTCGACACCGCGGCTGGCGTTGGCCGAGAGCTGCTCGGAGAAATAGCCGACCATTTCCGGTGTCGCGAGTTCGCGCATCCGGCCCAGTGCGCCCGTGCTGTAGGCGGCCTGGATGTCGGTCAACAGGCCCTCGAAGGCCTTGTAGTCGTTCTCGGTGATGGCAAGTCCCACGGACGCGCTGCCGGCCGTCGCGACACCACCGGCACCGGCGAGAAGGGCGCGACCCGGCGACAGCTCGGCCGAACGTGCCATTGGCTGCTGCTGGGGCTGCTGCGGGGACGTTCCTGCCGTCGCGCCGGCGTAGGCATAGGCCGGAGGCGCGGACTGGGCGCCGTTGCCGGCCATACGGCCGCGGATCAGGCGAACCGCGAGGTAGACCAGGCCACCGATGAGAAGAACTTGGACGAGGAGGCCCAGCATGCCGGCCGCACCGCCGAGGCCACCGCCGAAGCCGCCGCCGAACATCATGCCGATCAGGCCGGCACCCAACATGCCGCCCATCATGCCGGAGAGGAACGGGTTGCGGGACATGAAGCCGCCAGACTGCGCGGCAGTAGGCGCTGCCGCCGTTGCGGGCTTCTGCGCGGGCTGGGCGGGTGTCGTGCTGCGTTCCACGGGCTTCGCGGTCGGCGCGGTCTGGGTGGGGGCGGGTGCCTGGTCGGTCTTGCCACCGCGGCTGCCCGAGCTCGTGCCGGCGCCGGCGCGCGCCTCGGCCAGAGCCGGCAGCGCGATGATCGCCACGGCGGCAACGGTAAGCAAACGACGAACGATATTGTTTTTCATGAACTGGCCACCCCTGCCGGACAATGCCGACGACCTCTATGTTAGGCGCATATCTGCCATGTTCAAGGCTTCCGTCGATTACTTCTGTGCGAGGTTTGTCGCTTCTGCAGGGGCAGGAAATGCCGCTGGAGCCTGACAGCCAGGGCGAGCGCCCGTCCCTGCATCGCCGCAGCACAGAGCATTGCAACGAGGGCCGCGCCGTAGCGGACGGTTTCCGGACGGGGATTCATGTTCGCCGCAGCGATCTCCACGGCGAGCGCGCCCCCCACCGCCAGGGCCACCCACACCAGGACCAGCTTGGCGGGTCGCGACACGGCCACGATCGGCCGATACATGTCGTGCCCGATGCGCATCAGGGTCCCGCGCACGCCGCCGGCCGCGAGGCCGGCGAGCAGGACCGCGATGAACGGCCAGGCGGGCTGCCGGGCGGCGATCTGGATGATGGCCAGGCCGAGCGCCACGCCGAGGCCCAGGATCGGCGGCGCGAGCAGGCGCCACTGGGAGATGTAGCGCCGCTGCACCTCGCGGACGGCGAGGTAGATGCTGCCAAGGGCGCCCACCGCCAGCAGGGCATGCATCATCGTGAGTTTGCTGATCATGCCACCATCATACCGCAGGACCGCCATTGCGCACCTGCGGCTTGCAACATCGAGGCCGATCTCGACGCGATGTCCTGTTCGTGGCGGCCTAGTTGAACCTGACGTACTCGAAATCGGCCGCCTGGTTGTTGATGCCGCGCGCCGGCGGGCCGATCCAGTGGGCGAACTTGCCGGGTTGGGTCACGGCGGGTCCCATCAGTGAGGTGACGTAGGCGCGGTCCTCGTCGGTCGGCAGCCAGCGGCCCTCGTTCACCGTCCAGTCGGCCTCACTCAGCACGTGGCCGTCCGGCGAGATGCGCATGCCGGCGAAGGCGCCGATGCGACGGTTGAAGGCGCGGTGCGGCAGCTTCATCTCGAAATTGAGGCCGGCCCGCTCGATCGCCTTGTTCCAGCGCAGCACGCCCTTGGCGCAATCCTCGATATAGTCCTGGCGCAGCCGCTCGTTCAGCGCCTGGAGCGCCGGCACCATCTTCTTCACGATGCGGCCATCCTCGGCCGTGTCGATCTCGTAAGCCGCGCCGGTCAGCAGATGGTCGTCGTCGATGCGGGTTTCCAGGAAGCGGCCCTTTACGCCCATCGTGTAGTAGTTGGCGGCGTTGGTCGACGCCTCCTGGCCGAACAGGTCGAGCGACACCGAGAAGTGGAAGTTGAGATACTTCTGCATGGTCGCGAGATCGATGGCGCCGACGCTGCGCACATCGTCGGTCTTGTGCTCCTTCATCAGCTCGCAGGTGCGCTGGAGGATACGGGTGATGCCCGATTCGCCCACGAACATGTGGTGCGCCTCTTCCGTCAGCATGAAGCGGCAGGAGCGCGCCAGCGGATCGAAGCCCGATTCCGCGAGCGAGGCGAGCTGGTACTTGCCATCGCGGTCGGTGAAATAGGTGAACATGAAGAACGACAGCCAGTCCGGCGTCGCCTCGTTGAAGGCGCCCAGGATGCGCGGCTTGTCGGGATCGCCCGAGTGCCGCACCAGCATCTCCTCGGCCTCCTCGCGGCCGTCGCGGCCGAAATAGGCGTGCAGCAGGTAGACCATGGCCCAGAGGTGGCGGCCTTCCTCGACATTGATCTGGAAGAGGTTGCGCAGGTCGTAGAGCGACGGTGCGGTCTTGCCCAGCAGGCGCTGCTGCTCGACCGACGCGGGCTCGGTGTCGCCCTGCGTGACGATCAGACGGCGCAAGGTCGAGCGCAGCTCGCCCGGCACGTCCTGCCACACCGGTTTGCCCTTGTTGTCGCCGTAGGCGATCTGCCGCTCGGCGTCGCGGTCGGCGAGGAAAATGCCCCAGCGATAGTCCGGCATCTTCACATGGCCGAAGTTCGCCCAGCCGTTGGCGTCGGTCGAGATGGCCGTGCGCAGATAAACGTCGAAGGCCGAGGTGCCGTCCGGGCCCATGTCTTTCCACCAGTCGAGGAAGCGCGGCTGCCAGTTCTCCAGCGCGCGCTGCAGCCGGCGGTCGCTCGAGAGATCGACGTTGTTGGGAATGAGCTGGCTGTAGTCGATGGCCATGATTGCCTCCTATGCCCGCTTGCGGTCGTACTTGCTCTGCTTGCCCGTGCCGTAGAGTTTTAGCGCGCCCTCGGGGCCGGTGGCGTTGGGGCGCTGGAAGATCCAGTTCTGCCAGGCCGACAGCCGCGCGAAGATCTTGGTCTCCATCGTTTCCGGTCCGGCGAAGCGCAGGTTCGCTTCCATGCCGATCAGCCCGTCGGGCGAGAAGCCGGCGCGCTCTTCGACGGCGAGGCGGACCTCGTCTTCCCAGTCGATATCGTCGGGCGTGAAGGTGACGAGGCCCTGCTCGTCCGCAGCCTCGGCGTCCAGCGCCTCGCCGAAACAGTCCTTCAATTCGTCGACATGCTTGGGATCGTAGAGGAAGCGCGTCGCAAGGCGCGTCAGCCCGTTGCCCATCGGATAGGGCCCGAAGTTCATGGACGTGAGCCGTAATGTCGCCGCCGGCAGATTGGAACCCTCGACCGTGCCGTCCAGCATGTAGGAGCGGTCCGAGGCCAGCACAATCTCGAGCAGCGTGCCGGCGAAGCACGAGCCGGGCTCGACCAGCGCGATCAAGCTGCGCGAGCTGACGTCGAGACGTTTCAGGGTGCGCTTCCAGTAGAGCACGATCTCCCGGACCAGCCAGTTCGCGGACTCCTTCGCGAGCAGCGCGTCGTAGGCCTCGACCAACGCACCGTCACCCTGGCTCGTCAGCACCCAGGTGCCGATCTCGGTTTCGTTCAGGCGCAGATGCATCATGGCATCGTCGAGATCGCGCGCCAGCGCCAGCAGCCAGAAGGCGGCGCCTTGAGCGTGGACCGCGGCGGCATCGGCCGGTGGCACCTCCGTCGGGCCGTTCAGCCGAATTCGGGCGGCCCGCTGCGCGCGGTCGATCTCCACCGTGAGACGTGGATAGCGGATCGTGTCGCCCTCGATTTGGCGCTCGACCGGCGGCAGGGCGATGCCTTTGGCGTTCCTGGGCCGCGCCGATTTGGCGGCGGTTTCTTCGGCGATCTTCCTGGTCTCTCCGACGAGCTTGCTGGGCGGGATGAGCTTGTCGATCAGCCGCCATTCCTGCGCCCGCTTGCCGCGCAGGCCTTCGGCGGTGGTGCAGAAGAAGTCGGCGTGATCGCGCCGCACCAGGCGCTTGTCGACAAGGCGCGTCAGGCCGCCAGTGCCGGGCAACACGGCGAGCAGCGGCAGTTCGGGCAGCGACACGGCGCTCGCCCCGTCGTCGGCCAACAGGATCTGCTCGCAGGCCAGTGCCAGCTCGTAGCCGCCGCCGGCGGCGATGCCGTTGATCGAGCAGATGTAGCTCTGGCCGGAATGATGGCTCGCGTCCTCGATGGCAAGCCGCGTCTCGTTGGTGAACTTGCAGAAGTTCACCTTGTGGTCGTGGGTGCTGAGACCCAGCATGTTGATGTTGGCGCCGGAGCAGAAGACGCGATCGCGCTGCGAGCGGATCACCACCGCGCCGATCTCGGGGTGCTCGAAGCGCAGGCGCTGCACGGCATCGGCCAGTTCAATGTCGACGCCGAGGTCGTAGCTGTTGAGCTTCAGCTTGTAGCCGGGCTTGAGGCCGCCATCCTCGTTCACGTCCATGGTCAGGTAGGCGACGCCATTTTCGAGGGCGAGCTTCCAGTGCCGGTACTTGTCCGGCGCGGTGCGGAAGTCGATGGGCGCTGTCTCTGCCATGGTGTTTCCTATTTACGTAATCCGGTACTTAAATACCTATTTACTTTCTTCGCCGCAAGTTCATTCTGTCAACACTCATGGTCGCTGTCCGCCTCGCCCAAGCCACTGATATACCGGCGATTTCCGCGCTCGATGCCCGACTGACCGGGACGTCCAAGCCGGATTACTGGCGGGAGCGGCTGGCGCCTGGCCTGCATTTTCTGGTCGCGGAGACCGGTAAGGGCGCCTTCGCGGGCTTCATCGCCGGCGAAGTTCGGGCCTGGGAATTTGGCCAGCCACCGGCCGGCTGGGTGTTTGCCATCCAGATCGATCCAAGGCTTCGCCTGAAAGGCGCCGGCAGCGCGTTATTCGACGCTCTTGTGGCGCGCTTCAAGGCCGAAGGCGTGACGCGTGTGCGCACCCTGGTCGACCGCAAGGACCATCTGATCCTCTCCTTCTTCAGGGCGCAGGGCATGGTCGCGGGACCTTCGCTGCAACTCGACAAGGAATTGTCGTGAAGCTGCAGACCGCGACGCGGCTCGGCCTCTACGCCACGCTCGAACTGGCGCGCGATCCGGCCCAGACCCTGTCGTCGGCCGATCTTGCCGAACGCTTCGGCGTGTCGACGCATCACCTCGCCAAGGTCCTGCGCACGCTCTCGACCGCGGGACTGGTGCAGGCCGAACGTGGCGCCTCGGGCGGCTATCGTTTCACCGGCAACCGCCGCCGCATCACCCTGATGGACATCGTGGCCCTGTTCGAGCCGGCGCCCGGCAATCGCGCCAAGGAGCCGGGCGAAGACACCGAGATCGGCGGTGCGCTGCAACGGGTGCTGACGGAGATCGACGAGATCGCCGAAGCGACGCTGCGTTCCGTCAGCCTGGAGACTATGCTGAAGCATCCGATGTGAAGGCTGTTGCATGCTTGTCCGCCTGCTGTGCCTCGCCGCTCTGTTGCTGCCCTTTGGCGCGCTTGCGCAGGCCATGGGCGAGGAGGCGAAGGCCTGCGTGCAAAACGGCCCGCCGCCCAGCGCCGATTACGAGCGCGAAAATCTCGCCAAGGAATGGCCGCAGGAAGCACAGCGTTTCCGGGGCGATGTACCGAACGTGGCGCGCCAAGGTGACCGGCTCCGCCTCGCGATCGACGGCGGCAAGGTGGTCGAGCTGCAGGACTGTCCCTACAGCGACACCGCCTACCAGTATCTCTACGAAAGGTTCGACGATCCCGGCCGCTTCTATGTCGTCCGCACGCCGGCCTATGAAGACTTCTCCTATACGCTGGTGATGAAGAGGACGGGCCGGCTGTTCACGGTCCACGGTGCGCCGGTCTGGGCGTCGGACAAGTCGATGTTCCTCTCTGTTGCCTGTTCGCTGCTGCCGGAACGAGGCGCTCTCTCCATCTACAAACCGTCAGACGACGGCCTCGCCGTCGAGGCGGAGATCGCCTTGCCCTGCGCGATGGAAAGTTGCTCGGCGCGCTGGGATTTCCAATCGTGGATATCGGTCTCCTGCACGCCACGCGACGAGCCGGGCAAGAAGGGCACGGAGTTCGTCGTGCTGCGCGGCAACGACGGCAAGTGGAACAGGTTCGGACGCTAGTCCTTGGCCCAGCCGTCGCGGGTCTGCGGCAGCTTCTTCTTCAGGAGTGCCCCCGCCACGACATTGCGCAGCACTTCTGCCGTGCCGCCGCCGATGGTGAACATGCGCACGTCGCGCGCCATGCGTTCCAGTGGCAGCTCGCGGCTGTAGCCGCGCGCGCCGAAGAATTGTAGCGCCTCGTTAACGACCTGGATGGCGCTTTCCGAGGTGAAAACCTTGGCTTGCGCCGCCATCAGCATGTCGGGGAAGCCGCCTTCGCCGCTGCGCGCCGCGTTGTAGACCAGTGCCCGTGCCGCCGAGAGCTTGATCGACATGTCGGCCAGCTTCCACTGCAGACCCTGGAACTCGTTGATCGGCCGGCCGAACTGGTGGCGCTTCTCCGACCAGTCGAGGGCGAGCTGATAGGCACCTTCGGCGATGCCGAGCGCTACTGTGGCCGCACCGACGCGCTGGCTGTTGTAGGCCGTCATCAGGTCGGCAAAACCCTTCTTCAGGCCGCGGGGCGGGATCACCAGGGCCGACGGCGGCACGTCCATATCCTCGAAATCGATCACCGCTTCGGGAATGCCACGCAGCCCCATGGTCGGCTCGCGCTTGGTGATTTTCAGCCCCTTGGTCTCGTCGCGGATGGCAAGGAAGCCGCCGATGCCCTCGAACGTGCCCTTCTCGTCGTAGACCTTGGCGAAGATCAGGTGCAGCCGCGAGACGCCGCCGCCGGTGATCCAGTGCTTGCGGCCGTTGATAACGTAGCGGTTGCCCTTCTTGTCGGCGCGCGTGGTCATGCCGTTGGCGTCGGAGCCGGCGTCGGGCTCGGTGATGCAGATGGCGGGCTTGTCGCCCGACAGCACCATGTCGGCGCACATTTTCTTCTGCTCCTCGGAGCCATAGGCCATGACGGCGCTGATCGCGCCCATGTTGGTCTCGACGGCGATGCGGCCGGTGACCGCGCAGGCCGCCGACAGAGCCTCGATCGCCAGCACCGCGTCGAGCCAGCCCTTGCCCTGGCCGCCGTACTGGGTCGGGATCGTCATGCCGATCAGCTTGGCGTCCTTCAGCAACTCGACATTGTCCCAGGGATATTGCTCGGTACGGTCGACCTCCGCGGCGCGCTTGGTGACGGGCCCTGACGCCAGTTCGCGGGCGCGGGCCTGCAGTTTCAGCTGATCGGACGACAATCCTGACGCGTTCATGAAGGTTTTCCCTGACTGTTGGGATCGATGCTGAAGATGGCGACCGCGTCGCTGCGGCCACGCACGGCGACACTGCCCAGAGCTGCGAACGCGAACTCGTCCTTGCAGGCTGTGCAGGTGCTTTCTGAAACGAGAATGCCCGTGCCGTGCTGCTTGTTCAACTCTTCCAGCCGCGACGCGAGGTTCACCGTGTCGCCCAGCAGCGTGAAACTCATGCGCTGGCCGGCGCCGACCGAGCCGCCGATCACGTGGCCGGTGCTGATGCCGATGCGGGTGGCGAGCGCCACGCCGTCCGTGCCGAAGGTGCGACTGCCGACGGCGCGCTGGATGTCGATAGCCGCGCGCACCGCGGCGGTCGCGTGATCGGGGCAGGCGAGCGGCATGTTGAAGCTCGCGAACAGGCCGTCGCCGATGAAGGTGTTGACTACGCCGCCGTGCGCCCGGATCGGCTCCAGCACCGTCTCGAGATATTCGTTGAGCGCCTCGACCAGGCGGTCGGGCGAGAGATACTCGGCGATGGTGGTGAAGCCCGCGATGTCGGTGAACAGGATCGTGGCCTCGCGCATTTCGCCCGCCAGTACGCCCTGGCCCTCGCGATGCAGGATGGTCGCGGCGACGCTTTCGTCGACGTAGCGGCCGAAGGTTTCGCGGATGCGCTCGCGCTCGCGCAGGCCCTCGATCATGTTGTTGAACTGGCCGGTGAGTTCGCCGACCTCGTCGTTCGACGTAACCGGCACACGTTCGCTCAAGTCGCCCTGGGCGACCTTGCCCATGGCACCCGACAGGATGCGGATTGGCTGCAGGAGCGAGCGGGTGATGAAGTAGGAGGTAATCGCCATGCCCAAGACGGCCACCCCGACGACGTTGGTGATCTCCAAGCGAAGTCGGTCACCCTCATAGGAGAACAGGTCGACGATGATCGCCGCCAGCGGTGCGATGGAGATGACCGTCAGTGCGACGATCAGCTTGGTCCTGTAGCTGCCGAAGAACAGTTCGAGGTTGCGGCCGTGGTGCTGGAAGATGAAGGCGCAGAGCTTGGCCAGGTAATCGCTGATGACGAAGTAGGTGTAGGTGAAATAGAAGACCGGGAAGACGATGCACAGCGTGATGATCTGCGCGATGGTCGGTCGCGGAGCGCCGGTGATCGCTGGATCCGACCAGAAATAGCTCGTCGTGAGGCGGAACACGGTCAGGATCAGCACCAGTATCCCTACATTCAGCGCCGTCAGCAGCGGCAGCTGGGTCATGCGGCGTTGCGTATCCTCGAAGCTCGCGGCACCTTCGAGATAACGCTGGATCGGCTGGAATAGTCGGTGCGACAGAAAATAGTTGGCGGCGAGCAAGAGCACGAGGCCTGCGCCCAGCGAGCGCGGGGCGATGCTCCAGGCGCCGGTCAAGCCGATAAAGATCAGGGTGACGGCCATATCGACGGCGACGACCGAGGTCGCCATCCAGAGATAGCGTTGGCGGATCGCGGCAGTCTCGCCCGGCGTGGCCGTCGTCGACATGGTCATGATGTTGGCCCGGTCACGATGGCGGCCCGACACGATAGACCACGACATTGCCGCGGTGACCGCGCACGTCGGTCTCGCCCAGGCGTTCACAGAACTGTTCGGCGCCGGCCGTGCGGACCGTGCTCTCGGTTGCGAGAATAACGGTACGGAATTGCTTGTTGAGTTGCTCGACCCGGGCCGCCACGTTCACCGCGTCGCCCAGCAAGGTGTAGTTCAACCGGTCGGCCGCGCCGATCGTGACACCGATCACGGGACCGGTGTTGAGGCCGATCCGCGTCCGCACCTTGATGCCGGGCACGAGGCTGGCGGTCGCGAGGGCCTGCTGGATCTCCAGCGCCGCGCGCAGCGCGGCACCCGCGTGATCCTCGAGCGGCAGCGGCAGGTTGAAGCTGGCAAACAGGCCGTCGCCGATGAAATTGTTGACGACGCCGCCGTGGCGCTGGATCACCGGCACCACCGTGCCGAGATAGGTATTGAGGGCAGCCGCGACCTCGGTCGGGGTCATGCGCTCCGAAAGCCCGGTGAAGCCCTCGATATCTGTGAACATCAGGGTCGCCTCGGCCGTGGTGTCGACGGCCCGGCCGGTATGTTCGCTGCCGTCGAGGATCGCCGCGGCGACACTTTCGCTCACGTACTTGCCGAAGGTGTCGCGCAGGTACTGCCGCTCCGCCAGGCCCTCGACCATCCGGTTGAAGCCGCTCGCCGCATGGCCGACCTCGTCGTTCGACGTCACCGGCAGGCGCACGGAGAAATCGCCGTCGGCAACCTGCCGCATGCCGACGTCGAGACGCGTGATCGGCCGCGTCAATGCCCGTGATATCCAGTAGTACATCAACACCGCGCCCGTGGCGGACGTGACGATGTCGACAGAGGCCTCGCGCACCAGACGATCGCCTTCGTAGCTCAGGATGTCGGCGGCGATCAGGATCATGGTGGAGAAGGAGACGAACAGCAGCGCCAGGGCGACCTTGTGGCGAAAGCGGCCGCGGAAGACGCTGATGTTCACGCCGCGTGTCATGAACAGGAATCCGCAGAGCCTGTCGAGATAGGCCGAGACAATGAAAAAAGTGAGGACGACGTTGAAGGCGGTGCCGACCGTCAGGTTCGCCACGATATCAGGCCAGCCCACCTTCTGCAGGGTCGCGCCGAACGTGATGTCGAGGTGATGCGACAGCAGCCTGAGGCCGATCATCGGCATGTAGAAAACACCGATCACGAGGGCCGAATGGCGCGGCAAGTTGCACAGCCGGCGTTCGATGTCGGCGTAGGTAACACGGCCCTGCACGAAACCTACGATCGGTCGGATCAGGTACCAGGCGCCGGCGCCCACACCCACCGCCAGGAAGATCGTTGACATGATGATCGACGGCAGAAGGACTTGCGGCGCATCGTTGAGCGCGGCGTAGACGACGAGCGAGACGAGGTCGATCAGGAACGGCGCCGACATCGCCAGGAAATAGCGATGCACGAGGTGGGCGGAGGCCGCAAGCGACGCCACGTCGGTCGATGCTGTCATCCGCTGGATATAATGCGGATCGGGGCGGAGCGGAATGCCCCGCCCGCCGCGGTCGCCGGATCAGGCCGTGAGTTCACGCGCCGTGATGCGGTACTTGAACTTGTCCGGATCGAGCGAGTCGAGGAAGCCCGCCTTGTTCTCGGCCTGCGGATACATCAGGAACGCGATGGCCGGCTCCTTCGAGCCCGGCAGCTTCACGTCGTGTGCGACGTTGAAGGCGACCCAATTGCCCTCCCACGCACCGAACAGGGCCTTGCGCGCCGCGACAACCTTGGGATCGCCCATGGCGAGATTGCCCGGCGGCTCCTCGAGCACGACCTTGCGGACGTCGGCGGGATCGACCGGTGTCCAGCCGCTGCCGTTCAGCCAGACTTCTGCGCGGCAGTGCTGCGCCTTGCTCACGACCTCCGATCCGGCGCCCAGCGCCTTGAAGCCGAACTCCGACGGCGCCACGCGGATGCCGTAGACGTCGCGCGCCGGCAGGCCGACCGAGCGGGCGAGGCCGACGTAGAGCGCGTTCAGGTCGGCACACTTGCCGTTGAGGTTGCCGGTCTTGATCATCGTCGTGATGTCGCCGACGCCACAGCCCAGCGTCTTGGCGTTGCGGAAGGTGTTCTCCACGACCCAGTCGTAGAGCGCGCGCGCCTTGGCGACGTCGTCGCGCTTGCCGCGCACGATCTCTTCGGCGGTTTCCTTGACCAGACCGTCGGTCGGCAGCAGGTCGGTCGAGGCAAGGTTGAGCGCGCGCTCGGCGTCGCTGAGCGGTGCCGCCGTTCCCTGGCCGGGTCGGAGGGAGCGGTTCTGGGTCTGCACCTGGGCCGTGACCTCGATCACCGGCGAGAGCTGGTCGCTCGCCCATTCGACGCGCAGCATCTCGGCGCCGTACTTGGGATCGCGCACCCGTTCGGCGACGCGGGAATTTCCCTTCCAGGTGACATTGCCCGGCCGTTGCCAGTCGGCGGCTTCGAAGGTCGGCAGCGGGATCCACGCCTTGTTGGCGCCGCCCATCGGCTCCACCTGCGCGGTCAGCACGAAGCTGCGCCAGCCCTTGGGCATGGGCGCGAAGGTGGCCTGGGCCGACGCCAGGCGCGGCGCGAGGCCAATGGCACCGGCGGCGATGCCGGCTTTGAACATGTCGCGACGATTGATCATTTTCAGTCCTCCCCATGGCGATGCATGCCGGGGAGAGTGCGCGTTCCCGCCGTCGGGAAGGCTGCAACCGTCCCGGACCAAATCCGCGTCGCACGCGACAGCGGTCTGTACCGGAAGCGAAGGAGATTGAAGGGTGGTGGTGCAGGCGTCAACTGGCCGTGCTAGGTCGGCCGCCATGACGAAAAAGCTGGCCGACCTCAATCAAATGACCCTTCCGGGCTTTTCCGGCGCGGTCGGTGACACGTTCGAACGGGCCTCCTGGGTTGCCGAGGCGGCATGGGCCAAACGTCCGTTCTCCAGCGTCACGTCGCTGCACGAGGCAATGATGGGCGTGGTGCGCGCGGCGCCGCGTGAGCGTCAGCTCGAGTTCCTGCGCGGCCATCCCGATCTCGCCGGCAAGGCCGCCCGTGCTGGCGCGATCACCGACGATTCGAAGAGCGAGCAGTCGAGCGTCGGCCTCGATTCTCTGAACGAGGCCGAGTTCGCGCGCTTCCACAGGCTGAACGATGCTTATACGGCGAAATTCGGCTTTCCCTTCATCGTCTGCGTGCGGCGCCACACGCGCGATTCGATCCTGGCGCAGTTCGAGCGCCGGCTCGGCCACGACGCCGCCACCGAGTTCGCCGCAGCCTTGCTGGAAATCTTCTACATCACCCGGCTGCGCATAGCGGCCAAGGTGACGGGGGAGGGCATGCCCAAGGTGAACGGCCGGCTCAGCACCCATGTGCTCGACACCCAGGTCGGCCGGCCGGCGGTGGGCGTCGCGGTCGAGCTCTACGAATTTGCCGGCAAAGCCGCCCATCTCATCGCCACGGCCGTCACCAATTCCGACGGCCGCACCGACCAGCCTCTGATCGGCGATCGTCCGCTGCCGATCGGTTGCTATGAACTGCGCTTTGCCGTGGGTGACCATTTCCGCAGCAGGGGTATCGAGCAGGGCGATCCGCCGTTTCTCGATATCGTGCCTTTGCGCTTTTCGATCGCCGAGCCGGAGGGGCATTATCACGTCCCGCTGCTCTGCACGCCCTGGAGCTATTCGACCTATCGCGGATCCTGAGAACCGGAGGAAATGATGACCGCCTACAACGACGTCTCCCTGATGATCGACGGCACCTGGACCAAGGGGTCCAAGGGCCGCACGATTCCCGTCGTCAATCCGGCGACCGAGGAAGTGATCGGCCATGTCGCCCACGCCGAGACCGCCGACCTCGACCGCGCGCTCGCCGCCGCCGACAAGGGGTTCAAGATCTGGAAAAAGGTATCGGCCTTCGAGCGCTACAAGATCATGCGCAAGGCCGCCGAACTGATGCGCCAGCGCGTCGACGAGATCGCCACGATCATGACCCAGGAGCAGGGCAAGCCGCTGTTCGAGGCCAAGGCCGAGACCGCGCTGGCTGCCGACATCATCGACTGGATGGCCGAGGAAGGTCGCCGCACTTACGGCCGCATCGTGCCGGCGCGCGCCGAGAACGTATACCAGCTCGTGACCAAGGAGCCGATCGGCCCGGTTGCGGCGTTCACGCCTTGGAACTTCCCGATCAACCAGGTCGTGCGCAAGGCCTCGGCCGCGCTCGCCACCGGCTGCTCGATCATCATCAAGGGACCGGAAGATACGCCAGCTTCGTGCGCCCAGCTCATCAAGGCGTTCGTCGATGCCGGCGTTCCGGCGGGCGTGATCCAGCTTGTCTACGGCGTGCCGTCGGAGATCAGCGAGTACCTGATCCCGCATCCGATCATCAAGAAGGTGACGTTCACCGGCTCGACGCCGGTCGGCAAGCAGCTTGCGGCACTCGCCGGCGCGCACATGAAGCGCGTTACCATGGAGTTGGGCGGCCATGCGCCGGCCATCGTGTTCGAAGATGCCGACCTCGAGCAGGCGGTCAGCATCCTGGGCGCTAACAAGTTCCGCAATGCCGGCCAAGTCTGCGTCGCCCCGACCCGCTTCCTGGTACACGAGAAGGTGTATCCGGAATTTGTCGAGCGCTTCACCGCCTATGCCAAGAACGTGAAGGTCGGCAACGGCCTCGACGCCGACACCAAGATGGGCCCGCTGGTGGCGGAACGCCGCCTGCATGCCATGGACACCTTCATGAACGACGCCATCTCGAAGGGCGCCAAGGTCCAGACCGGCGGCAAGCGCCTGGGCAACAAGGGCTACTTCTACGAGCCCACGGTGCTCACCAACGTCTCGCCCGATTCGAAGATCATGAACGAGGAGCCGTTCGGCCCGCTGGCACCGATCACCCCGTTTAAGGATTTCGACGGCGTGATGAAGGAGGCCAACCGCCTCGCCTGGGGCCTGGCCGCCTACGCCTACACCAAGAACACCAAGACCGCGGCCGCGGTTGGCGCCGCCTTCGAAAGCGGCATGGTGTCGATCAACCACCATGGCCTCGGCCTGCCGGAAGTGCCATTCGGCGGCATGAAGGATTCGGGCTACGGCTCGGAAGGCGGCGTCGAGGCGCTGGAAGCCTATCTCAACACCAAGTTCGTGAGCCAGCTCGGTATGTAACGGGCACGGCCCTCCGCCGCGACGCGGAGGAGGGCCGTCCTTGCTGCGAAACTTGTCGCCCCTCGAAACGAGGGCGCATCGGCTTCTCGCCTTTTTCCGCGCGGACCTATACCGGTGCCGCGTTCAAGGAGAGCAAGGTGATGAAGCGTAGAAATGTCCTGGCCATTCTCGGCAGCGTGCCGCTCGCGGCGGGCTTCGGCGCACCCACGCGCGCGCAGGACGCGTACCCGGCCAAGCCGGTCAAGATCCTCGTGCCGTTCGGCCCCGGCGGCTCGACCGACATCATCTCGCGTCTGGTCGGCAAGCAGCTCGAAATCGTGACCGGCAAGCCGTTCGTGGTCGAGAACAAGCCAGGCGCGACCGGCATGATCGGCACCGCACAGGTCAAGAATGCGCCGGCCGACGGCTACACGCTGCTGCTGGGCTCGACCAGCACGCTGGCGGCCAACCCCAGCCTCTATAAGCAGATGACCTACGATCCGTCCGACTTCACCACGGTCGCGGTCAACGGCGCGGTCGGCAACTTCATGCTGGTCAACAAGGACGCGCCCTACAGGACGGTCAAGGAGTTCGTCGCCTTCGCCAAGGCCAGCAAGGAGCCGCTGTTCTCAGGCTACGGCAATGCCTCCTCGCGCGTGCCGTCGGCCCTGTTCGAGGTGACGAGCCGCGTGAAGTTCGAGGAGGTTGCCTACCGCGATGCCGTGGCGTCGATCCAGGATCTCGCCGCGGGCCGCGTCCATGCGGTCTTCCCCGACCAGGTGGTGGGCGAGAGCTACGTCCGCTCCGGCTTCGTGCGCGCGCTTGCCGTCACTTCGGCCGAGCGATCGGCGCTGTTTCCCGAGGTCGAGGCCATCGCCGAGACCTATCCCGGCTACAACATCATCGCCTTCTCGTGCTTCTCGGTGCGCAAGGAAACGCCGGTCGAGATCAAGCAGCGCCTCAATCGCCTGATCATGGAGGCGCTCTATGAGCCCACGGTGCTGGAGCGGGTGAAGCAGCTCGGCTTCCTGCCGCCGCCCCGCGACTGGGACATCGCCAAGTGCGATGCCTTCGTGGTGCGCGAGCGCGAGGACTGGACCAAGTACATCAAGCTCGCGAAGATCGAGCCGCAGTAGCGCTGGCCAGAGTACTAGCCAGTCGACCTTTCTAGTCGACCTTGGCGCCGGATGCCTTGATCACCGGCGCCAACCGCCTCTCGTCGGCGGCGCGGTAGGCCGCGCTGTCGTCGGGACTCAGCCACAGCGGCGTCGCGCCCTGCTTCAGGTAGGTGGCCTTGAGATCCTTGCTCTCCAGCGCCGTCCTGGTGAGCGCCGACAGCTTTTCGATCATCGCCGGCGGCAGGCCAGATGGCCCGCAGATGCCACCCCAGGAGTTCACCTCGAAGCCCGGCATGTATTCCGCCATGGGCGGGATCTCCGGCGCCGCGGGGCTGGGCTGCAGCGAGGTGACGGCGAGGCCCACGGCCTTGCCGCCGTGCATCTGCGCCAGCGCGCCGGGAATGTTGTCGAAGATCATGTCGACCTGGCCCGCCAGCAGATCCTGGATCGCCGGCGCGCTGCCGCGATAGGGCACGTGTAGCAGATCGATCTTGGCCATGTACTTGAACAGTTCGCCGCTCAGGTGAACCGTCGTGCCCGAGCCGGACGAGGCGAAGGAATACTTGCCCGGGTTGGCGCGTGCGAGCGCGATCAGCTCCGGCACGGTCTTGGCCGGGATGCCGAGGCGCACGATCAGCAGATTGGGCAGCGACCACAGCATGCTGACCGCGGTGAAGTCCTTGGCGGCGTCGAACGGCAACTTGGCGTAGAGCGTCGGGGCGATGGCGTGTGAGGCAACGCTGTAGAGACCGATCGTGTAGCCATCGGGCGCCGCATGGGCGATGGCGTCGGCGCCGACGTTGCCTCCCGAGCCGCCCTTGTTCTCGACGATGAACTGCTGGCCCGTCAGCTCGCTCAATTTCTGGCAGGCGATGCGCGACAGCACGTCGGTCGGTCCGCCGGCCGGGAAGGAATTGATGTAGCGGACCGGCTTGGTCGGCCAGCCGGCCTCGGCGCGGGCGATCCCGGAGGCGAGCATCGGGGCGGCAAGCGCGCCGCCGGCAAGTGCCAGCGCGCGGCGGCGGGGCAGGGATGCGTTCTTCATGTCGGACATTCCTCTTCGGCCGTTTCCATGCGGACAGGCAGGTTGATGTGCGTGCCTCGAATGGCGAGACTGTGGCATTAGAATCACAGAGGGTTGATCATGCCGGACCGCGACGATCTTGGTAGCGCCTGGAAGGTGCCGCCGAGCCGCTACCTCGCCGGCCGGCCGGCCGAATTTGCCGTGGGTGCGCCTGCGTCGACCTATGTGACGATGCCGGACGGTTGCCGCCTCGCTGTCGATGTGATCCTGCCGGATGGCGAGGTGTCGAGGCGCTGGCCGACCGTGCTGATCCTCACACCTTATATCCGCCGCTTCGAACTGGCGCCCGGCGCGACCGGCGTCGAGCCGTCGCCCAACACCTATCGCTATCGCGACATGTTCGTGCCGCGCGGCTACGCCTTGGTCGTGGTCGACGCGCGCGGCACAGGCGCCAGCTTCGGCACGCGCGATTCGTTCCGTTCGCCGCGCGAGCGCGACGACTATCGCGCCATTGCCGACTGGATCGTGGCTCAGCCCTGGAGCGACGGCGCCATCGGCGCCACCGGCATCTCCTATCTTGGGGCCGCGTGCGATTTCCTCGCCAGCACCGGCCACAAGGCGGTGAAGGCGATCGCGCCCCTGTTCGCGGTCTGGGACACCTGGACCGACAACTATTATCCCGGCGGCATGCTCATCAAGCGCCTGGCGCTGGTCTATGACGAGCTGATGCTGGCGCTCGACCACGACAGGCGCGAGTTGCGCAGCCAGTTCAGCTATTTTGCCAATCCCGCTCTGCTCGGGCCGATGCCGGTGGACGACGACACGAGCGGCGCGATCGCGAAGGAAGCCGTGAAGGGCCATCTCGCGAATTTCCGCATGCCCGACTTCATCACCGAATTCAAATTCCGCGACGATGCGTTGCCCTACGATCCCGGTTTCACCAGCGCCTCGTTCAGCCCCTACAATTATCTCGACGAGATTCCCAAGGACATCGCCGTCTACGCTATTTCCGGCTGGATGGACGGTGCGGGCTACGCCAATGGGACGCTGTCGCGCTTTCTGACGTTGCCCAACGCGGAGCGGCGCGTGCTGCTGGGACCGTGGGATCACGGCGCGCGGGTCAATGCCTCGCCGTGGCGCGCCCGGCCCGAGCCCGAACTGCCGGTGCTGGGTGAGGTGCTGCGTTTCTTCGATCGTCATCTCGCCGGCCGCGAGACTGGCCTCGAGCATGAGGACCCGATCCACTACTTCACCGTCCATGCCGAGGAGTGGCGTGCCGCGAAAAGCTGGCCGCCGGCCTCGGCCATCCGGCAATTCTTCGCCGCCCCCGGCCATGCGCTCACGGCAGCGCGGCCGAACGACGGCACGTCGGACGAATTACAGGTCGATTTCACCTTGGGCTCGGGGACGCAGACGCGTTACGAGCGCATCGCCGGCATCGATGCCACGTCCTATTACGCCGACTGGAGCGAGCGCGAACGCGCGCTTCTCTCCTTCACGACATCGCCGCTCGACAGCGCCCTGGAGATCGCGGGCCATCCCGTGGTGTCGCTGTGGCTCGCCTCGAGCGAGCCCGATGCCGCGGTCTTCGTCTACCTCTCGGAAGTCGAGGTGGACGGCACGTCACGCTATGTCACCGAGGGTGTGTTGCGGGCCATCCATCGCGCCGAGGCGCCGTGCCCGCGCGAGTATCGCACCACCTGGCCATGGCGGACCTTCGCCCGCAAGGATGCGCGGCCCATGCCGATCGGCGAGCCCCAGCTCCTGCGCTTTGCCTTGCTGCCGACGGCCTGGCGATTCTCCAGGGGGAGCCGCTTGCGGTTGTCGATCGCCGGCGGCGACGCCGACCATTTCGTCCAGACACCGCATGGCCGTCCACCATTGCTCACGATCTTCAGCGGCGGTGAGCATGCGAGCTTGCTCGAATTGCCGACGGCGCAAGGATGAAACCGTTGAATGATCCGACGCGGCGTCTCGTGCTGGGAGGCCTGCTTGCATCGACGGCGTCCATGCCGGCTTGGGCCGGCGAATGGCCGGAGCGTCCGGTGGCCTGGATCGTGCCGTTTCCGGCCGGCGGCGGTTCGGATCTGTTCGCCCGTCCGATCGCTGCCCGTGTCGGCGACCGGCTCGGTCAGACGATGGTGATCGACAACAGAAGCGGCGCCGGCGGCACGCTCGGTACGGCCGTCGCGGCGCGCGCACCGGCCGATGGCTACACCGTGCTAGTGGGCGATACCGGCCTGACCTATGCGCCCGCGATCTATCCCAGGGCAGGCTTCGACTTCGACCGCGACTTCGCGCCGATCAGCGCGTTCGCCCGTGTGCCGTACGTGCTGGTGATCAATCCGGCCCATCTCGACGTAGCGACCCTCGCGGCGTTCATCGCGACGGCGAAGAAGAAGCCCGGCGTGATCGATATCGGATCGGCGGGCCTCGGCACCGTGACGCATCTCGCCATCGGCCTGTTCGAGGGACGTACGGGCGTGCAGCTCCATCACGTTCCCTATCGTGGCGGCGCGCCGATGCTGCAGGATCTGCTGGCCGGGCAGATCGCCGCCGCCTTCGTTCTGGTCAGCGCCGTCGCGGACCACGTCAAGTCCGGGAAGCTGCGCGCGCTCGCGGTGGCCAGCCGCCGCCGCGAGGCATTGCTGCCCGATGTGCCGACGGCGCAAGAGGCGGGCCTTGCCGATTTTCGCATCACCACCTGGTTCGGCCTGTTCGCGCCGGCCCGTACGCCCGGCGCGGCCCTCGACCGGCTGCATGGCGCCGTGCAGGAAGCGCTTGCGGACGAAGCCGTGAAGCGCCTGTGGCGGGAGCAGGGCGCCAAGGTCGAACCCGAGAGCCGGGCCGACTTCGCCCGCTTCGTCGCGCGCGACACGGAACGCTGGAGCCGCATCGCCAAGGCCGCCAACGTGCAGATGGAGTAAGCGCGCGCTAGGTCACGAGGAAGACAGCCTCGACCGAGCAGGCGAAATCAGCCGGGCCGATCGTGCCGACGGCGAAGCGCGCGTGACGTCCGGCATCGCCCATTATGTCGATCATCATGTCGGAGACCGCGTTGGCGACCAGCGGCTGGCCCTTGAAGTCGGGCGCCGAATTCACGAACACGCCCAGCTTCACGCAGCGTTCGATGCGGTCGAGATCGCCGTCGAGCGCGACCTTCAGATGGGCGAGAATGTTGAGCCCCGACAGCCTCACAGCGGCCTGGGCCTGTTCCATCGTCAATTCGGCGCCGACCCGGCCGAGGAAAGGACGCTCCGCGCCGTTGAGCGGTGGCTGACCGGCAACGAAGGCGAAATCGCGGGCGATGACGACGGGCTGGTAGCTGAGCAGCGGCTTGGTGACGGGCGGCAGGACAAGGCCGAGTTCGGCCAGCCTGCGCTCGATGCGGCCGCTCATGTCGCGGCGCCGCCGTTCACCTGGATCATCTGGCCGTTGATGTAGGCGCCGCCTTCGGAGATCAGCAGCCGCGCCGCAGCGGCGACCTCAGTCGGTGTGCCCATGCGGCCGAGCGGGACCTTGGCCACCGTCTGCTGGCGTGCCTGGGCCGAAGCGTTCTTTTCCTCTGCGTCAGGTGCGATGGGACCTGGCGAGATGGTGTTGGTCGTAATTCCCTTCGGCCCGAATTCCATCGCCAGGGCCTTGGTGAGGCCCCACACGCCATGCTTGGCAACCGAAACAGGTGCGCGCCCGGCGTGACCATGGATTGCGTTCATGCCGGCGAAGTTGACGATGCGGCCCCAGCCCTTCTTCAGCATGCCGGGCAGACAGGCGCGGGAAAGCCAGACCGCAGCGTCGAGATCGACCGAGATGACGCGTCGCCATTCTGCATCGCTCATCTCCAGAAACGGTCTGTTTGGACGAAGGGCGGCGTTGTTCACCAGCACATCGACGGCACCGAATGCCTTGATCGCTGCGGCCGCGATCCGCTTGCATTCCTCCGGCTTGCCGACATCGCCCATGACGACCAGCGCCTTAGCGCCAAGCTTGCGCGCTTCCTTGGCGACCTTCTCGCAGGCCGCACGATCGCTCGACCCGTTGATGGCGACGTTGAAGCCGTCGGCGGCGAGACCGAGCACGCAGGCGCGGCCGATGTTGCGACCGCCGCCGGTGATCAGTGCCGTCCTCTTTGTATTGGCCTTCGGAGTGCGGGCCATCAGATCGCGCCTGCGCTGCGCAGTTCCTTGATCTTCTTCGGGCTCATGCCGAGGCTCTTGAGCACGGCGTTGGTGTGCTGGCCGAGATCGGGCGTGGGCTTCAGTTTCCTGGGCTGCGGCGAGCCCGTGAGGTTGATCGGGTTGCCGACCACCTTGATCTCTCCGAGCTTGGGATGCTTGACGCTGCGCGCGATGCCGAGGTGTTTTACCTGCGGCTCGGCGAAGGTCATGTCGATTGAGTTGATCGGCCCGCACGGCACGCCTGCCTTGTTGAGCGCCCCGATCCAGTGAGCGGAAGTGTTGGTCTTGGTGACCTTGCTGATGCGCTCGTTCAGCGCCTTGCGGTTCTCCGAGCGCAACGCGGGCGTCGCGTGCTCGGGATGATCTAGCAACTGGCCGCCGCCCATTGCCTGGGCGAAGCGCTTCCACATGCTCTGTCCGGCGGCGGCGATGTTGATGTAGCCGTCGCTGGTCGGGAACACGCCGGTCGGAATCGAGGTCGGATGGTCGTTGCCCGCCTGCTTGGGTACCTCGCCCTTCATCAGCCAGCGCGCGGCCTGGAAGTCGAGCATGAAGATCTGCGCTTCGATCAGCGAGGTGTGGACCCACTGGCCCTTCTTGGTGCGTTCGCGATTGTAGAGGGCGAGCGTGATCGCCTGGGCAAGCAGCAGGCCCGCCGTGAGATCGCAAATGGGAATGCCGACGCGCATCGGCCCGCGACCGGGTTCGCCGGTGATCGACATCAGCCCGCCCATGCCTTGGGCGATCTGGTCGACGCCGGGGCGTGCCGCGTCCGGGCCGCTCTGGCCGAAGCCCGCGATCGAGCCGTAGATGATCTTCGGGTTCACTTTCTTGACCGACTTGTAGTCGACCTTGAGGCGGTACTTCACGTCGGAGCGATAGTTCTCGACGATCACGTCGGCTTTCTTCGCGAGCTTCATGAAGATCGCGTGGCCTTCCTTGCTCTTGAGGTTGAGCGTGATCGCCTGCTTGTTGCGGTGCAGGTTCTGGAAGTCGAAACCGTGACGCGCGCCGCCCATCGAATCGGTCGTCGCGCCCGGCTCGGGTGGCTGCTCGATCTTGATCACTTGCGCGCCCCAGTCGGCGAGCTGGCGCACGGCGGTCGGGCCGGCGCGATGGGCGGTGAGGTCGAGGACCTTGATGTGGGAGAGAGGAAGCTTGGCCATGGTGTTTACCGTCCCTTGAACATCGGCTTGCGTTTTTCCATGAAGGCGCGGCGGCCTTCCTTGAAGTCGTCGCTGTCGAAGCAGGCCACCGCCATCTTCTCGAGCTTCGTGTGGTCCTGCTTGGACTCGGGCTTGGCGATCTCGCGCGCTGCCGCCTTGGCGAGCGCGATGGTGAGCGGGGCGTTCTGGGCGATGGCGCCGGTGATGCCGTCGACCATGGCATCGAGCTCGGCATCGGCCGCGACACCGTGCACCAGGCCCATGTCGTAGGCCTCCTTCGACGAATACTGCTTGGCCGTGAACAGGAACTCCATGGCGCGCGGCAGTCCGACGATGCGCGAGAAGCGCTCGATGCGCAGGAATCCGTAGCCGAGGCCGAGCTTGGCCGCCGGCACGCCGAAGCGCGCGCCTTCGTTGCAGTAGCGCAGGTCGCAGCAGGCGGCGAGGTTCATGCCGCCGCCGATGCAATAGCCGGTCACCTTGGCGATGGTGGGCTTGGAGAAATTGTAGAGCGACTCGTAGCCTTCCTTCGAGATGGCGTCGTAGCGGACCTGCGCCTCGGCATTGGCGCGCTCGCTCTCGAACTTGGAGATGTCGGCGCCCGATACAAAGGCCTTGCCGCCGGCGCCGCTGACCACCACGCAGCGGATCTCGGGATCGGCATCGAAATCCTTCAGGATCGCCACGAAGCTGTCCCACATGTCGAGGGAAACGGCATTGAGTTTGGCCGGATTGTTGAAGACGAGATGTCCGACTGCGCCGTCGCGCCGTCCGAAGAGCTTTTGTTCCTGCATGCCGCGATCCTCCGATAAGGTGGGGAATATAGCGCGCGCCGGGCGATTTGAATAAGGTAAGCGCAACAGGGAGGAAACGTGGCCTCAGTCGAACTGAAAGGCCTTACAAAGCACTATGGTGCGGCCGTTGCTGTGGACGATGTATCGCTGCGCGTCGAGCATGGCCAGCTCGTGTGCCTGCTGGGCCCGTCGGGCTGCGGCAAGACGACGACCCTGCGGCTGATCGCGGGCTTCATCGAGCCCTCGGCAGGCGAAATCATGGTCGGCGACAAGAGACTGTCCTCGCCGTCGCGCACCGTGCCGCCGGAAGGCCGCAACATGTCGATGATCTTCCAGAGCTACGCGCTGTGGCCACACATGACGGTAGCCGAGAACGTCTCGTATGGCCTGCGCATCCGCAAGCTCGACAAGGCCACGATCGACGCCAAGCTGAAGGCGATCCTGACCACGGCCCGGCTAGAAGCGCAGGCCGAGCGCTATCCCGGCGAGCTGTCGGGCGGCCAGCAGCAACGCGTGTCGCTGGCCCGCGCGCTGGTGGTCGAACCCGAGACGCTGCTGCTCGACGAGCCGCTCAGCAATCTCGACGCCAACCTGCGCGAGGAGATGCGCTTCGAGATTCGCCGTCTGCACGATCAATATCGCTACACCACGGTCTACGTGACCCACGACCAGTCCGAGGCCATGACCACGGCCGACCTGATCGCGGTGATGAACCACGGCAAGGTCGAACAGCTCGGGCCGCCGGAGGAGATCTATGGCCGGCCGCGCTCCGAGTTCGTCGCGCGCTTCATCGGCGGCTCGAACATCCTGCGCGGCACGGCGCTCGATGCGAGCCATGTCTCGATCGCCGGCACACCCGTGCGGGCGACCGGCCGCACCCTGCAGGCGGGCAAGCCGGTGGCGGTGTCGGTGCGCCAGCACGAGATCGCCATCGCCCTCGAAGCGCCACCTTCCGGTGCGGACAATCGCCTGCGCGCCGTCGTGGCGCGGCAGGTCTTCCTCGGCTCGGCGCGCGACACCACCGTCCAGCTCGACGACAAGACCGAGCTGCGCGTGACGGCGCCGCCCGGCCAGAACGTCGCGCCGGGTCAGGCGGTATGGCTGCATCTGCCGGCGGAGCAGTGCCGGGCATTGGCGGAGGACTAGCGCATGACCACGAAGCTCACGCCTGGGAAGCTCACGCGACGCCATGTGCTGGCGGCTTCGGCCACAGCGACCGGTGCAGCGTTCGTGACGCCGGTGCGCGCGGCGCCGCCCGAGGCGCAGCAGATCACGCCGGCGCTGATCGAGGCGGCGAAGAAGGAGGGCAAGGTCACATGGTACACGTCGGTCGACCTGCCGGTGGCGGAGAAGGTCGCCAAGGCCTTCGAGGCCAAGTATCCGGGGATTACGGCTCGGGTGGAGCGCTCGGGCGCGGAGCGCAACTTCTCGCGCATCGGCCAGGAGTACGCGAGCAAGATCTATGTCTGCGACGTCGTGAACAGCTCCGATGCCGCCCACCTCATCGTCTGGAAGCGCGGCGGACTGCTGGCGCCCTACGTGCCGCAGGACGTGGCGCAGTACTTCCCGCCCGAACACAAGGACCCCGACGGCATGTACGCCTCGTGGCGGATCACGCTTTCGCCGATCGCCTACAACACCAGGCTGGTGAAGCCGGAGGATGCGCCCAAAGGCTTCGCCGACCTGCTCGATCCCAAATGGATGGGCAAGATCGTCAAGGCGCATCCGGGCTACAGCGGGACGATCATGACGGCGACCCAGCAGCTCAGCCGCGATCTCGGCTGGGGCTATTTCGAGAAGCTTGCCAAGCAGAAGGTCATGCAAGTCCAGTCGGCGGCCGACCCACCGAAGAAGCTGGCGCTGGGCGAGCGCGCCGTGATGGCCGACGGTGGCGAATATGTCGTGTCCGAACTCAGGACACGCGGCGAGCCGATCGAGGAAGTCTATGCCATTGAAGGTACGCCGCTGGTCACCGGTCCGTCCGCCATCATGGCGCGTGCGGCCAACCCCAACGCGGCGCGGCTTTTCACCGCCTGGTCGATGACGGCCGAGGCGCAGCAGATGAACGTTGATGTCGGCGCGTTGCGTTCCGCCCATCCGTTGGTCAAGGAGCGGCCCGACCGCCGCAAGCTGGCCGACGTGAAGACCCTGCGCGAGGACGCCGCCGCCGTCGCCGACCAGGCCGACGACATCAAGGCCCGCTACACCAAGCTGTTCAAGGTCTAGACCATGCATCGCAGAACACTTCTCGCTTCCGCCGCTCTCCTGCCGTTCGGCGCCCGTGTGGTCTCGGCCGCCCCGCCACCCGAGACGATCACCCCGGCGCTGATCGAGGCCGCCAGGAAGGAAGGCAAGGTGAGCTACTACACGGCGATGGATCTCAGCGTCGCCGAGCCGATGGCCCGGACCTTCGAGGCCAAGTTCCCCGGCATCACGGTGCGCGTCGAACGCTCCGGCGCCGAGCGCGTGTTCCAGCGCATCGGCATGGAGTACCAGAGCAAGATCTATAATTGCGACGTCGCCAACAGCTCCGACGCCGCGCACTTCCTGCCGTGGAAGCGGCAGGGCTGGCTGGCGCCGTTCGTCACCGTCGACATGGCCGAGAACGTTCCGGCCGAGCAGCGCGACCCCGACGGCACCTACGTCAACCAGCGCACGCACCTCAGCACGATCGCCTACAACACCAGCCTGGTGAAACCCGAGGACGCCCCCAAGGGTTTCGCCGACCTGCTCGATCCCAAGTACGCGGGCAAGATGGTCAAGGGCCATCCCGGCTACAGCGGCACCATCATGACTGCGACGCAACAGATCGTGCAGGTGCTGGGCTGGGGCTACTTCGAGAAGCTCGCCAAGCAGAAGGTGCTGCAAGTCCAGTCGGCCACCGAGCCGCCGAAGAAGATCGAGGCCGGCGAGCGCGCCATCGCCGTCGACGGCAGCGACTATCTGTTCTGGATGGCCAAGGAGCGCGGCGCGCCGATCCAGGTGGTCCACGCGGTCGAAGGCACGCCGATGATCTCGAACCCGATGGCGGTGTTCAAAGCCGCGCCCAATCCCAATGCCGCCCGCCTGCTGGTGGCCTGGATCATGTCGGCCGAGGGCCAGCAGTTCATCGTCGACTTGAGCGGCCAGTATCCGGCCAACAAGCTCGTGAAGGCCAAGGCCGGCCGGCCAGCGCTCGCCTCGATCAAGACGCTCCCCGAGGATGCCGCCGCGGTCGAGAAGCAGGCCGACGAGATCAAGTTGAAGTACGCGAAGTTCTTCAAGGTATGAAACGGACTTTCGACCTCTCGCGTCCCGTCCTGATCGCCGTCGCCGCCCTCCTGGCGGTGATGATCGTGCTGCCGGTGGGCTGGCTGGTCGTCTATGCCTTCTCCTCCAAGGAAGGCGGTGCCAGCCTCGGCAACTTCGCCACGCTGTTCACCGATCCTACGTTCGTCGATCCGCTGATCACCACGCTCATCATCGCCGTGTCGGTGAGCCTGCTGTGCTGCGCCATCGCCGCTCCGCTCGGCTGGCTGGTCGCGCGCACCGATATGCCGTTGGCCAGGAGTGTGCGCACGCTGGTGATGGCCTCGCTGGTGACGCCGCCGTTCGTCGGCGCCATCGCCTGGGAGATGCTGGCGGCGCCCAACTCCGGCCTGCTCAACCAGCTCTGGCGCAGCCTCACCGGCATGCCGGCCGACGAGGCGCTGCTCGATATCTATAGTCTCGAAGGGCTGATCTTCGTCATCGCCTGCTACACCTTTCCCTATGTCTTCATCCTGGTCGCCAACGCGCTCGACCGCATGCCGGGCGAGCTCGAGGACGCCTCTTCCATGCTGGGCGCCAAGACCTGGGACACCGCGCGTCGCATCACCGTGCCGCTCGCCTTGCCCACCCTGCTGGCCGGCGCCCTGGTCGCCTTCCTGCAGGCGATGAACCTGTTCGGCTCGCCCGCCATCCTCGCCATTCCCGCCGGCTTCCACACGCTCACCACCCGCATCTGGAGCCTGTTCCAGTTCCCGCCCAAGCCCGAACTCGCCGCCGCCGCGTCGCTGCCGCTGCTGGTGCTCACCGTCCTTCTCCTGCGCGCCCAGGCGATGGCGCTCGGCCGCCGCGGCTATGCGGTGCTGGGCGGCAAGTACGGCGAGCCGCGCCTGATCAAGCTCGGCGCGCTCAAATGGCCCGCGGCCGGACTGGCGCTCCTCGTGCTCGCCATGCCGCTGTTCCTGCCCTACGCGGCGCTGTTCAACTCGGCTTTTTCGCGCGTGGCGTCTCGTGTCATCAGCTTCGAGACCGCGACGCTGCACAACTTCCGCTTCACCTTCTTCGAGCTCAGCTCGACCATGCCGGCGCTGAAAAACACCTTCCTGCTCGCCACCTCGACGGCGACGGTGGGCGCGCTGCTGGCGCTGCTGATCGCCTACATCGTCGCCCGCAAGGCGGTGGCCGGACACCGCGTGCTGGGCTTCCTCGCGACCGCGCCGCTCGCCATCCCCGGCATCGTGCTGGGCGTCGGCCTCTTCCTCGCCTACACGCGCCCGCCGCTCACGCTCTACGGCACGCTGTGGATCCTGCTCATCGCCTTCGTCACCATCGAGCTTCCGGCGGCCTACCAGCAGCTCTCCTCGGCCTTCCACGCCGTCCACCCCGAGCTGGAGGAGGCGGGCCGCATGCTGGGCGCCTCGCGGCTGCGCACGCTGGCCGACATCACCGCGCCGCTGCTGCGCTCCGCCGTGATCGCCACCTGGTGCTTCATCTTCGTCGCCGTCATCCGCGAACTCAGCGCCGCCGTGATCCTGTTCACCTCCGACACCAAGGTTCTCTCGGTGCTGATCTTCGACCTCAAGGAAAGCGGCGACGTCGGCGCCATCGCGGTGCTGAGCCTTGTCATGGTGGCCATCACCACCGTGGTCGTGGCCGCCGCCAACCGCCTGGGCGGCACCCGCACCGCCGGCCGCCTGCATGCGCGGGCGGCGGGGTAGAACGGATCATCCGTCGTCTCGACCGTAGCGCCCCTCGAGTGCCCTCGGGGCAGGCTCCGCGCGAAGTGGAGAGACCTTACTCTCCACGATTGGCAGCCTCCTGTAGAGAGAAGGCCCCTCGGCTACGCTCGGGGCGACGGTGTTTTGGCCTCCACGACTTGTGGAGGTCGGGAGTCCGCCGGAACGGGCGCCAAGTCCTTGGTCTCCTTGTCTTTTCACCAATCCGCCGCGTGCAGCGCGTGCGCGGCAGAAGCGTGCATTTTCAATCGGCGAAGATCGCCACTTCGCCCGTTGTGACGGGCTGCTGCAGCAGGCCGAGGCTGCCCAGTGTCGCGAGGGTCTTCTGCCAGCCGTCGCGCGTCTGGCCGCCGACCGGGGGCGCGCCCAGTTGGCGGGCGACGTCGGCCATGCCGGTTTCGACATAGCGCTGCGACATCGCCGGGAAGAACACCATGAACGACGCCGACGCCGCGGCCGGCCGCGCGCGCACGACCTCGTAGGCTTCGGCCAGCGCCTCGGCGATCTTGCGCGCCACCGGGCGCCGCTTGGGATCGGCCCAGGCCGCGGCGTTCACGATCAGGTTCAGGCTGTAACAATCGACGCCGAAGTCGGCGAGCCGCAGGATTTCGAGCTTGCGCCCCGCGCCCATCAGCTCGGCCGGCGCGATCTCCATATAATCGATCAGCGCATCGACCTTGCCGTCGAGCAGCGCGCTCGAATCCCAGCCGACCTCGACTTCGGTGATGCGCGCGCGATCGAGCCGGTTGGCGATCAGCAGCGCGCGATATTCCTCGACCGTGATGCTGCCCGGCACCAGGCCGATGCGGCGGCCTAAAAGATCCTGCGGCTTGGCGATGCCGCTGCCGGCGAGCGAATAGATCACCGTCGGCGTCTCGCGGTAGTAGACGGCGAGGCTCCGCACCGGCGCGCCTTTCGAGCGCGCGATGGCGGAGGCGGCGCCGCTCGACGAGCCGATCCAGGTGCTGTCGCCGCGGCCGATCCACTCGGCCGACGCCGAGGCGCCGTGGCCGATCACGATCTCGACGTCGAGCCCGCGCCGCTCGAAGGCGCCGGTCTGCTGCGCCAGGAAGAAGCCGGCGTAGGTGGGCGAAGGCTTCCAGTCGATCAGCAGTTCGACTTTTTCGCGCGATTGCGCGCCGGCGATCCCACGCCACAGCGCCGGGGCGGCCAGCGCGGCGGAGATCAGCGTGCGGCGGGGGAGGGAGCGGACTCGGGACATTTTATTGCGCCACGACCAAGGGATTGAAGATAAAGGATAAGACGGCATTTCCTGTCGCCTGAAGTGTCGAATTTCAGAAAAACAGGATCACCGCACAAACTTGCCCATGACGTAGAAGAGCTGGCGGTTGTTCATGCGGCCGGGCGCCATGCCGAAACAGGCGCGCCGCCTCGGCCGTGCCGCCGCCTCGGCCAGGGCCGCCTCCCAGGCCGCCGCGAAGCCGGGGAGCGTATTGCGCCACGTATAAGGCGTGGTGCGGTCGACATCGACGATGGCGGACGCATGGGACACCGAGCCGGTCTCGCCCAGCGCCTTCAGGAACGCCATCTGGCGCTCGCGGCGGCGGGTGAACTTGCGGTGGCCGTTGTGGCGGGTCGGGGAAAAAGGGTCGGTCAATGGTGCCTCCTCGACAGGATATATAGGAAACGGACGGTTTCCTGTCAAGGGGCTTCCGGTGAAGCTGTTCACTTCGGAGAAGATCGAGACAAGCCTATCGGCGAGAAAGGGCGCTTCCGTCTACGAATTTCATAAGGTCAACGATTGGTGACCCCAGCATATCGCCGACCTTCTCACAAATGAGCTCAACATTCCGGCCCCGACGCGCGCCCCACTCTGTATATTGCTTGAAGTCGGGATTAACGACGCCAATGCGGGCGGGACTGGCTGCGATAGGATCCCAAATATGGGAGTCCTCCTCGTTCAGATTAATGCCGACTAGGACTATTGAGTCTGCCGTCGTCAGGAAATTGGCAAACGCTTGCTGCATCCCTTTCACGTAGCTCGGGTTGTATGGAACGTTCTTCCCAATGACGTAGGCTGAGATCGCCGGCGCGGCGGGCCTGCCGAAAGCAAGGATGTCTTTACAGTATTCGCGCGCTCTATCTGGATCAGCCACCGAAATGGTTGATTCTAGAGCTGCGCCGGATGGGTTCTTGTTTACGATTAGTACATTGGTGAAAATTTTAATGGTCTCCTCGCCGACCAGAAAAATCGGTGACCCATGCAGCTTGAGAACTGCCCTCCCAACGGCCTGCCAATTCGGGATGCAACCACCTAGAAGCAATGCATGCTCGAGAAGAAGATCGTAGTTGAGAGTTGCAAGATAGAGGGGCCGTTGAACTCGCTGTATGAATTCGACGACCCGGCAATAGATGTTATTCTCCGTTTGGCTGATTTTGAACTGCAGGAAGTAGAGCGACATCCGGCACAGAAATGTCGATAACTCTGTCAGGCGCTCACTATGAAATCGCGCCATGCCGCTTTCAAAGTTGCCGCGAAACTCATCTTTCAATGGCTGATCCAACTGTCCGAAGTATGGATCAAACTCGCACAATTCTTCGAACAGGCGGTTGCCCAGCGGTGGAGATTTTGGCGTGACGCCCGAGCTGAACGCGCTAGCTCCTGCCCCGAACAAGAAAATGCAACTGCCTGTCGATGTGCTCGCCATCACCACTGTCACTTCATAAGAATTGCAAGGAAGATTTCGGCAGGAAAAGCGCTGCCACTGCGGCGTTGCCTCCTCGGCCAAGGGCGCCTCTCAAAGCCGGCGTGAAGCCGGGAAGCGTAGCTACCGGCTCCTTGCCGACCGCGGCGCCATTAATTGCGTTCTCGTCACCCTAGAGCAAGCGGGCTTCCGGGTAAGCGCATCGAGGCATTTTGCCTCCGAAAGGCTCCTGATCTTCTCAAGAGCCTCAAGTTTAGACCGCAGATATCTGGCCGTCGTGCTCGATTGGTTCAGCCGCCGCGTGCTGTCGTGGCGGCTGTCGCTCACCATGGAAGCGGAATTCTGCGTTGAGAC
>CANJHI010000012.1 GCA_947474005.1 Alphaproteobacteria bacterium
ACATCGGCTAGCGTCAACTATCGATTCGATCGGCTGCCTCGTCTCATCCTGATTGTCGCGCCGTTCTCATCCTGATTGTCGCGCTACAGGAGCCGAAGAAGCCGAGGCCCCGCAAGCCCTGGTGGGGCAAGCCACCTCGCTTGGCGTCGCGCCGCCGTCGAACCTCAACAAGTTGTAGTCTTTGTTGCGTTTGGCCACTTCCTGCAGTGGCTTGATGTTCCTGTTTTGTTCACGTAGGAGTCTGCGTCTGGAGGTGCTGCCGCATGACCGTTTCTACACTTCGCGATGTTGCCGTCTGGCTCGATGCTCAAGTCTTCGCGTCGCGGCATCCCCGGCCGTACATCGTCGTCGGCCGCATTGATCCAGACGTCACGTCGAAATCAAAACGTCCCGAGGATCAGTGCCTGCCGCTGCTCGCGGCGGCGATCGATCTCGTCGGCAATGTCGGCGAATGGAGCGGCACCGTGGAGAATTCCGGCTGGACGATCCGGCTCGCCTTCGCACGCGGCGACGATGCCGCCCGGCTCTGTGCCTTCCTGAAGGCGACGCCCGTTCCCAACGGCATCGACAGTGACTTCATGGCGTCGTTCCGGCTGGATCGCCGCCTGTATAACGATCTGCTTGAGGCGCGCGAATTGCGGGAGCAGGGGCGCAAGGCTGCCTAGCCCACAGCAACACTGACGGAGGAGAGCGGACGATGATTACGGGTGGCTGTCATTGCGGCGCAATACGCTATCAGGCCGAGGGCGATGTCCTCACTCACGCGCTGTGTCATTGCACGGATTGTCGGCGCCACGCGGGTGCGCCGATGGTCGGCTGGACGATGTACACGCAAAGCGCGGTCAAGGTGATGAAGGGTACACCCAAGGTCTACGCCTCTTCGGAACATGGCCGGCGGCATTTCTGCCCCGATTGCGGCACCGGACTCTTCTACGAAAACGCGAAGATGCTGCCGGGGATCATCGATATTCAGAGCGCGACCTATGACGATCCTGACCTGGTTCCGGCGCAAGCGCATATCCAGGTTGCCGAGCGGATCAGGTGGATGGAGCGCGCCCATGAACTGCCGGTGTTCGAGCGCTACCCGCCGCAGGAGTAGTGTCCCAGCTTTGGCAGCCGCCGTCCGTCGACTTCCAGGATGGGGACCTCGCCCATCGCGTTGGTCGCGGCGCGCCAGCCGGGGTCGCGGGACTGACCGCCGGCGAAGTCGACGCCGACCGGCTCCCAGTCCAGCCCGGTGCCATTCAGGAACAGCGCGACCTTGAACGAATTGCCCGAGCCGCCGACGCAGTACAGCCGATATCTTGCCATGGTCATTTTCCTCCAAGATCGGGATCTTGGATGCCGGCTGCTGACACCGTTGAGTCAGGAGCGCTCGGGCGCTCTTCTCATGCTCTTCCGGACCGCGGGCCTCCGGCCCGCTCATGATCATGATGCGGGCCGGAGGCCCGCGGTCCCTATGAACATGAGCGCTACTGGAGTGGCGCCGTCTACTTCCCCGCTGGCGCCTTGGTCGGATCGCCGAGAGTCTTGTTGAGCGCGACCGCCTTGGCAGCGAGGCGGCGGGCGGTGAAGGCATCGATGGGCGTGCCCTTGGCGATCTCGAGCGTGGCCATTTCGAACTTTCCGCCGGGCTTTAGCCGGGGCTCGATCAGGCGCAGGCGCTGGCCGCGCCAGAAGCCGAACAGCACGCGCTCTTCCTCGGCGCGGATCAGCAGGACGGGGCCGCGCGCGAAATAGACGAGATGGCCCCACTTGATCATCTCGTCGAACGTCCCCGCCGAGCGAACGGCGGCGCGCAGCGTCTCGACGCAGTCGCGGCGCCAGCCCCGCAGCGCGTTCACGTAAGCGTCGGGGCTGGCGGCGGACGGGGTCTTGTTCATCATCGTGTCTTCTTCATCATCGTGTTTTCTTCATCATAGGGCCCCTACGACACCGTGAGCAGGTAGCGCGCCAGCATCCCGTCGCGCGGGGACGGCAGAAGCATCGGCGCCGCGTACAGTTTGGCGATGATCGCGCAGCCGTCGGCATCGGACAATTTGGCGAGGCCGACCACCTTCTCGAAATCGGCGGCGGTAAAGCCCGCCTCCGTGAGCAGACGCGACACCTCCTGGTCGGTGAGCTTCTGTGGTGCTGCCGGGCGCGCGCGGCCGTTCAGGTAGGCGTCCTCCTGCGCCGCGAGCGAGCGCCGGAAGAGGGCGCCGCCGTCGCTGCTCAGCCGGCTTGGATTGCGGATCCCGATCACGCCGAACTCCTTGCACAGCGCCGGATCCGTGCCCTGCAGGTATTTCACGAACGCCTGCATGGCTTTTATGGCGCCCAGCGCCGACGCATCGTCGGCGTTCCGGAGCGCGGGCACGATGATGTCGCGGCGGACCTCGCCGCCCACCACGAAGGTTTGCTGCGGTCCGTTGCCGGTCGGGTTCTTGAGCTCCGCCTCGATGGCGCGACGGAACCGGGTTTCCACTTCGGGGTTTTCCTTCAGCACCAGGCCGACCAAAGGCGCTTCCCGCACGACCTGCAGGGCCTCTTCGACGGTCGACGCGTTGTCCAGGGTCGTCAGATATTTGAGGCCGAAGCCGGTCACCGCCGCCGATATCGCGGCGGCCGCCGCGATCGTCCCGAGCTGCAGGGCGCGTCCCATGCCGGCCGGTTTGCGGTTGTGAAGGTACGCCGCCATGGCGACGGCTGCGGCGATGCCCACGATCGTTGCCCAGATCTCCATATCAGGGCGACGCCGCGCCGATGCCGCGCGATGCGGCGGTCTCCAGGGCGTGCTGGCGTTCGTTGGCCATCAACACCAGGCCGAACGTCACCAACAGCACGCACACGGTGCTGAGGTACATGCCGTAACCCCACAGCATGTCGGCGGTTTCCGGATCGACGATGTCGAACCAGTCGAGCCCCAGCAGGCCGACGCGGAACAGGCGGGCGGCGGCGATGCCGGCCAGGGCCGCCGCGGCGAGGCGGCGGCTGCGCAGGCCGTCCTGCCGGCCGCCGTGCCAGGTCTCCCAGGCCGTCACCAGTGCCAGGCCGCCGACGAACAGCGAGTACACGAGCGACTGGGCGCGCAGCGCCGCGCCCATCTGCCAGCTCACGGTGACCAGGAGCACGAAGACGCAGGTGATCGCGGCGGCGATGATCGTCATGCGCAGCGGTGGCGCCGTGTCGCCGTTGAAGCGGCGCATGCTCACCCACATGGTGGCGAAGCTCGCCACGGTGAGCGCGTCGGCGGCCACGAAGAGGGCCGCCGATGTTCCCGGCCCGCGCAGCGTGAACAGCAGCGTGCCGACGCTGCCCAGCACCAGCGCGGCGGCCCAGCTGCGCAGCGCCACGGCATCGCGATGGCGATACCAGGCGAGCAGCGACACGCCGGCCGCGACCAGGGTGGCGACAACGCTGACGACGTCGAGCGTGGGCAAGTGCAGATGGACGTACATCGGTCGGGCCATTCTACACGCTCCCGTCCGAAACGTGGACTCTGTGGCTGCGTCATGTTGTGGTCTTTCGGGATCTTGGGAAACTGGAGTCATTCATGCGGATTGCGATCGTGGCGCCGGGCGGCGTCGGCGGCTATTTCGGCGGGCTGCTGGCGATGGCCGGGGAAGATGTCGTGGCGGTGGCGCGCGGCGCCCATCTCGAGGCGATCCGGGCCGGGGGCCTCAGGATCGAGGGCGCGCGCGGCAATCATGTCGCCCCGATCGAGGCGAGCGACAACGCGTCGCGTCTCGGCACCGCCGACGTCGTCCTGTTCGCCGTAAAGCTCTTCCAGGCCGAGGCGGCGGCGCGCGCGGCGGCGCCGTTGTTCGGACCGCAGACGCTCGCCATCTCGCTGCTGAACGGCATCGACGGGCCGGACAAGCTCGCCGCCGGCTTGCCCGGTGTTCCCGTGCTGGGCGGCTCGGCCTATGTCTCGGCGGTGATCGCCGAGCCCGGTCTCGTGCGCTACACCAGCGCCATGTCGTCGATCGTCTTCGGCGCACCGCAAGGCGACGAAGCGGCGCGAGCGAAGGCCGCCGATTTCGTCGAGCGCTGCCGGAAGGCGGGTTTCAGTGCCGAGATGACCGACGATATCCAGAGCGCGCTGTGGACCAAGTTCATCGGCCTCGCCGCCAATGCCGCCCTCACGTCCGCGGCTCGTCTGCCGGCCGGGCCGCTCTACAGCGACCCCGATGTGATCGAGGTGGCGGCGGCCCTGATCGCCGAAGGTGCATCGGTGGCGCGCGCCGCGGGTGCCAAGGTGGCGGACGATATCGAACCGGTGAGCGTCGGACGCCTCAAACAGTTTCCGCCCGGCATGTATGCCTCGATGTATCACGACATCGCCAAGGGCGGCCCGCTCGAGGTCGACGGCCTGTCGGGCTACATCGTGCGCGAGGGACGGAGGCTGGGCGTGCCGACGCCGTATCACGCCGCCCTCTACGCCGTGCTGAAGCCGCATCGCGCCGGGATGCCGAAGGTCGGGTGAGGACATGTTCTTTCTGACCAGACGAACCCTTTTGGCCGGCGCTTCGGTCGCGGCTCTTGCAGCGTCCCTGGCGGCACCGCTCGCGGCGCAGACCTATCCGTCGCGGCCGATCCGCTATGTCGTGCCCTTCGCGGCGGGCGCGGGCGTGCTCGACATCATGGCGCGCATCGTGAGCCAGCATCTCGGCACCAGCCTCGGCCAGCAGGTGGTGGTCGACAATCGGCCCGGCGCCGGCGGCAACGTGGGCGCGGAGATCGCGGCCAAGGCGGCGCCCGACGGTTATACGATGCTGATGGGCAACACCGCGCTGGTGGTGAGCCCGTATCTCTTCGCCAAACTGCCATTCGATCCGCTGACGGATTTTGTGCCGGTCACCCAGGTGAATTCCGCGCCGCTGCTGCTGGTCGTTCATCCGTCTCTGCCGGTGACATCGGTGGCCGAGCTGATCGCCTACGCCAAGGCGCGGCCGGGCCAGCTCAATTACGGCTCGGGCGGCATCGGCACCACGCCATTCCTCGCGACGGAACTCTTCAAGTCGCTGGCGGGCATCGACGTGGTCCATGTGCCCTACAAGGGCGGTGCGCCGGCGCTGGCCGATCTGGTGGCCGGGCAATTGTCGTTCATGATCGAGAATGTGCCGGGCACGCTGCCGTTCGTGAAGGACGGCAAGCTGCGCGCGCTCGCCATCACCAGCCGCCAGCGCCTGCCGCTGGTGCCCGAAGTGCCGACGATGATCGAGGCGGGCGTGGCCGACTACGAGATGATCGGCTGGAACGGCATCTTTCTGCCCAAGGGCACGCCGGCCGAGATCACCACACGGCTCAATGCCGACCTGGTGAAAGTGCTGGGCACCGGCGAGATGAAGGAGCAGCTCGGCAAGCTCGGAGCCGAGCCGGTCGGCAGCACGCCGGCCGCGTTCGCGGCCTTCGTGCAGGCCGAGTCGCGGCGCTGGGGCAAGATCATAAAAGATCTCGGCATCAAGCCGGAGTAGCGCGCACCGCCTGCTCGGCCATCGCCGTGTCGACGCAGGCCTCGAACGCAATGTCGCGCGACAGCGCGCCCGAGGCGCGCATCGCGGCGTGCAGGCGATCATATCCCTCGCGGCGGATGACGGGATCGGGCCCCCACAGGCCCAGCGTCCGGTAGCGGTCGATGCAGGCGGCAAAGATCGGCGTCGCGAGGTCGGGGAAGTAATCTTTCAGGATGCCGGCGATCTCGATGGCAGGCGTCTTGGCAAACCACTGCAGGGTGCGATGGATGGCGCGGGTCATGCGCTGCATCTCGTCGGCGCGCTGGGTGAGGACATCGCGGCGCGTCACCAGCGTGGTGTAGGCGGTGAGGCCGCGCGTGGCGGCGGCGTTCCAGACATGGCCGGCCCCCGAGGCGATCAGCCGCTCGGCATAGGGCTGGAACACTTGGATGGCGTCGAGTTTGCTGGCCGCGAGGGCGGCCTCGTTCTCGGCCATCGTCTTGTCGGTGACGCGGTCGAGCGCGGCCGGGTCGACGCCGGCCTGCCGTAGATCGTTCGCCAGGCAGATCCAGGGCGTCGGCACTTCCGAGACCGTGGCGAAACGCAGGCCCTTCAGGTCCACGAAGCGGAAGTCGGGCCTGGGCTTGGCGCCGATGATGAAGAAGGGATCGCGCGCCACGACATCGCAGAAGCAGACGAGATCGCAGGCCGGCTCGGCGTCGTGCAGCATCATCACGCGCAGCGGCCCGCCCCACATCACGTCGACCTCGCCGGCGCGCAGCACAGCGACGGCAGCTCCCGGGCTGGGCGAGGGAACCATCGCTACCTCGACGCCCGCCGCGGCAAAGGCGCCGGTCGCCTGGGTGGCATAGAAGGGCGCGTAGAACAGGGCGCGGAAATTCTCGGACAGTCTGATCGTCATGATGTGCGATCTCCCCAAGCCAGTTCACCACATCGCGCAGCCCTCGCACACAAGCTTTCGATATCTCGCGGCCACCGCGAAGCGCTAGACTGGCGACGAAAGTGGGGGGAACGGGCGATGGACGCTGCGGCGGCTGTCACGCATCACTACGCGGAGATCGGCGAGGTCATGCTGCACTACGTGACGGCGGGCAAGGGTCCGCCCGTCGTGCTGATCCATGGCTGGCCGCAAACCTGGTACGAGTGGCGCCATACGATCGCGGCGCTCGCGCCCAACTACACCGTCATCGCCCCCGACATGCGCGGCCTCGGCGACAGCTCACGGCCGCTCACCGGCTACGACAAGCGCACCATCGGCAACGACATCTGGCGGCTGGTGACGGAAACGCTGGGCCACAAGCGCTTCCTCCTGGTCGGGCACGACTGGGGCGGTCCGACCGCCTATGCCATCGCCGCCGACCATCCCGAATCGGTCGAGAAGCTCGTGATCGTCGATGTCGTCATTCCAGGCGACGGCGGCGATTTCAGCCAGGGTGGCCGACGCTGGCATCACCAGTTCCACGTCACCCCCGATCTGCCCGAAGCGCTGACCCAAGGCCGTGAACGTATCTACCTGCAATGGTTCTATCAAACCTTCGCCTATCGGCCGGGCGCCATTTCCGACGCCGACATCGACGAGTTCGCCCGCACTTATAGCCAACCCGGTGCGATGCGCGCGGGCTTCAGCCTCTATCGCGCGATGTTCCAGGACGCCAAGGTCAATGCCGCGCAACTCGCGACCGGCTTCCGCTTGCCGATGCCGGTGCTGGCGATCGGCGGCGGGTCCAGCTATCCGCACGCCCGCGGACGCGGCAGCGAGCCCGAACAGAGCCTGCGCCGTGTTGCGACCAACGTGCGCGGCGCGGTGATCGCCGAGTGCGGCCACTTCGTGCCCGAGGAGCAGCCCGCCGAGCTGAACAGGCTGCTGCTCGAATTTTTTGCGGAATAGGGGAGGCGGAAATGGCAGCACCAAAAGCAGCAGGGGGGATCGCTCCGGGGTTTCTTGCAGTCCGGCCGGATTGGCTGGCGCAGCACAACGAAGCGGTGCTCGAGTCCGGGTTGCCGATCGTCGATCCGCATCACCATCTCTGGGACCGGCCCGGCAATACCTACCTGCTGCCCGACCTGATCGCCGACACCGGCAGCGGCCACAACATCGTGGCCACGGTGTTCGTCGAATGCCGCGCGATGTATCGCGCCGACGGCGAGGAGACGCGTCGCTCGCTGGGCGAGACCGAATTCGTGAACGGCATCGCCGCCATGAGCGCCAGCCGCGGCTACGGCGACACCAGGGCCTGCCTCGGCATCGTCGGCAACGTCGACCTGCGCTTCGGCGATCGCGCCAAGGCAGCACTTGAGGCGCACGTCGCACTCGCCGGCGGCCGCTTCAAGGGCATCCGCAATGTCTCGCCCTGGCATCCGAGCGGGCTGCGCGCCAGTTCGGCCACGCCGCCCGAAGGCCTGCTGCGCGACGCAGAGTTCCGTCGCGGCTTCAGAGCGCTGGGTGAGCTTGGCTTGAGCTTCGATTCCTGGCTGCTGCACACGCAGCTCGACGATCTGATCGATCTCGCCCGCACCTTCCCGGGCACCAGCATCGTGCTCGACCATGTCGGCGGCCCGATCGGCATCGGCCCCTATGAAGGCCGGCGCGCGGAAGCCTTCGCCGAGTGGAAGCCAAAGCTGTTCGAGCTGGCGCGCTGCCCCAACGTCACGGTGAAGCTGGGCGGCCTCGGCATGCATCTGGGCGGCTTCGATTTTCCCGCGCGGCCAAAGCCGCCGACCTCGGCCGAGCTGGCCGAGGCCTGGAAGCCTTATATCGAAACCTCGATCGAGGCCTTCGGTCCCGAGCGCGCGATGTTCGAGAGCAACTTCCCGGTCGACAAGGGCATGTGCAGCTACGCCGTGCTGTGGAACGCTTTTAAGCGACTGGCGGCGGGCTGCTCGGCGGCGGAAAAGACGGCGCTGTTCAGCGGCACCGCGGCGCGCGTCTACAAGCTCGCGCTGCCTTAACGGTCAGCCGCCGCAGTCGGCGGCCGTTATGGTCACGAGGTCGCGCGTCGGGTCGAAAACGCGATACTTCTCGTCGCCGACCTTCAGATACAGCACGCCGCCGTCGCGGATCTGGATGCTGTTGCGTGGGATGAACACGTTGCCGGTGAGGCCGAAGAACGCGCGCACTGCGCAGGCGAGTTCGCGGTCGGCGTCGGTGCCACTGCAGGCAAAGATGTGCAGCGTCCCGGTCGGGTCGAAGCGGCCACGGATGTCGCTGAATTCCGGATCGCTGTCGGCCGCGAAGGCGCGCAGATCATCGGCAAATACGCCGTCCGGCGTGACCCAAATGCCCGGAACGATCTTCCTGCCTTGCCGGTTGGGGTGGAACGTCGCGTGGGTCACGATCGCCGCCGATGTCCATCTGCCGCCGGCCACGTCGCCGCCGGGCACGACCCCGAGCAAATCCGTCAGCGACGTGAAGTAGCGAATCTCGAGTGGATCATAGTCGAGGTTGTACCCTCGACGGAGTTCGTGGCTGAGGTTGCGGGCAAATTCCACGGAGTTGTCGAAGATAGCCTGGCCGGTCTGCCGATTCCGACGTGTCGGCGCTTCGCCCGATCCGGTTTGCATGTCGTAGCGCGTATAGCCTTCGGCCGTGAGCAGGAAGATCACGCCCTTGCTCCGGGCCTTGGCATCGGCTGGCCTGGCGGGGCCAGCCGCCATCCGCGTACCGCGGTCGTCCGCACCGCGGTCGTCGGTGCCGCGCTCGCTGTTGGGGAAGCGCTGGTCAGCCACCGCCTAGCTCCCCCCGCAGGCCGCGACGTCCTTGGCGAAGTAGGCGTAGGAGTCGGCTTCCACGATGTGGCCCGCGAGCGAGAGAGCCTGATACTGCTCGGTGTCCCGGTAGGTCTCGCCGAGCGGATGCTTGAAGCGGACATACGAAGTGCGGTGCAGGCCCTCATGCAGGAGCACGATGGCGAGCGCTTCGTACCCCCGCGGCGTGCTTCGGTATTCTTCGAAGACGTAGGGCCAGAGAGCGTTGCAAAGCGTGCTGCTCGACGCCCAGGCCTGGCCGGTCATGGCGGGGTTGCCGAAGCACCAGCCACCGCACTCGTAGGTCACCGCCGACGAATTGATGCCGAGCGGATCATCGCGCAGCTCCGTGAGCATGGCGACGATCTCTTTCTTTGCGATGGCGATGTCGGCGTCCTTTTCGGCGGCGAAGTGCTGCTTGAAGGCGGCGCGCACGCAGTCCGACTTCATCGCCGTCGGATCGGCGAAGCTCGACAGCGTCGCATCGATCCATTGGTTGGCGAGTTCGGTCGCCGAGGCGATGACCGCCTCGCCAGTGAGATCGGCAAGATCCTTTACGATCTTGTTGTAGAGCTCGGTCGCGGCTTTCCTGGCGGAGGCGGCAATGCCCGGCGTGGCATCCTCCGCAAGCTTGCTGTAGGAATCCCGCTCGGCTTCGGCGTATGCCGTCTTCCTCTTATCCAGATTCGCGGCGAAGTCCTCGGCGAGCTGCGGAATGGCGGCCGCGCGCTTTTTCGCGCTCGCCGCAGACGGCGCAAGCGGCACGCCCGCATCCGGCGCCGCGGCGTTACGCTGCGGCGTCGCCGAAGTGCCGCGATCGGCCGGCGAGGTGCCACGCTCGCCGGCATCGACGGGACCGCCGTCGGCCATTGCCCGCTAGCCTCCGTCGCCCGCCGTCGAGACGGTGACGCTGGCGCCCTCGAACGGCGTCGGGTCGCCGAGTTCGCCGGCGTCGACGCGCTTCTTGAAGCGCGCAACCTCCTGCTCGGCCTGGTCGGCCTTGGCCTGTGCCAGTCGCACCTCGGCCGCGCGGTAGTCGAGGTCGAGCTTGCGATGTTCCTGCACGAAATCCTCGCAGGCGCAGCACTGGCCGAGCGCCGGCTCGACCACCATGCCCTGGGTCGGGAGCGTGATCAGTTCGGATTCGGCCGCACCGGCACTGTCGCGCACGGCCTTGTCGACCATCGCCTGCCAGTCGAGGCCGCCCTCGTCCTTGACCCAGTCGAGATCGGTCACCTTGACCGCCGCCCGGATGCCGACGAAGCCGCTGAAGCGGTTCTCGACCACGCCCGGCGGCACGCCGAGCTGCTCCAGAACCGCGGCGATCTGGTCGCCCGTCCAGCCGGCCCACAGCGCCTGCAGGTAGAAGGCGAAGTGATCGCGGATGTGGCAGACCAGCCGATCGAACTCGACCTTGGCCTCGGCGAGCTCGCGCAGTTCTCCCAGCGCGCGCTCGTAGGCGGCACTGGCCGCGGCGCCGCCATCCGCGCCAGTGCCGGGTTGCAGGCTCATCTGGCCGGTGATCGGCGCAGTGGAGCGCAGGGCATTATACTGCGCCCACAGGCTGGACACCTTGTCTCCCAGTCCCTCGTCGTCGGGGATCGTGTCGGCGATGCCCAAAAGCTCGATCGAGGCCACGAACCCCAGGACGCCGGCAACGGCACCGGCGCCCAGCACCGCGCCGATGCCGGCGCCGGCCGCGCCGCCGATGGCGACACCGACCCAGGTCGTGACGCCGGGGATCTCCGAGGCCACGACGCCGCCGATGATCGCACCGGCGATACCGCCGGCCACACCGCCCGCCACGCCGCCTGCGGCCACGGCGCCGCCGGCCAGGATCGCGACCGCGGCATTCACCTTGCCGAAGGTCAGCTTGGGGTCGCCCAGCCGGCCGAAGAACTCCTGCAGCACGGTGATCTCGGCCAATATGCGACGCTCGGCCGGTGCATTGCGCGCGGCAGGCCACGCCGCGTCGAGATACTCGAACGCCTCGGCGATTTCCGGCGCCACGATGCCGGCCAGCCCCCAGTAGACATATGAGCCGGGCCCGCCGGCCGTGTTGCCGGCGGTCGAAAACTGCATCGCGCCCCTCTGTTCGCCGGAATTGGACGTCGACATCTGGGCAAAGCCGAGGAAATTGCCGGCGTCCTCGAGGGCGCCGCCGATGGCGCCACCGACCGCGGCCAGGCCTTCGCCCACTTTCTCGCCGGTGTCCTCGATCACCTCGCCGACCTTCTCGACACCCTGCTCGACGGCATCGACGACCTTGCCGCCGAATTCGCCGATCGCCTTGCCGCCTTCGTTGAGCCAGCCGCCGATGGCGTCGATCAAGCCCTGCGGATTGGATAGCGACGACGGTAGGATCGTGGCGTCGCGCAGGACCATGTAAGCCGTCAGCGCGGCCTTTACCGCTGCGTCGAGCGGATCCGTGCCGCCGTCCGACGCGGTGCCGCCGCCGGCTCCCGGCGTACCCGGTGCGGGAGGCAGGGCAGCCAGCACCGGCGCCATGATCGCTTGCATAAGCAGCCGTTTCGCGGCGGCGAAGCCGGGGTAGTAGTCGGGGCAATACATCACCCGGCGCAGCTCGCATTCATGGCAGAGCAGCCATTCGGCCGTGATCTCCGGCACCGGCATCGGCACCAGGAGATAGAGATTGGCGTCGATCGGCTGGGTGGTGACCGTGAAGTCCTCTGTGACCTCGAAATAGTGGTAGGCGACCGAGTGGCAGCGATTGGTGTTGGCGATGATCTGCTTGGTCGCCGTTTCGGTGCCGATCTCCTGCCCGGTCTCGACGCTGTTGGTGCGCACCGCCTTCAGGCTCTGCGCCGATTTCATCATGGCGCTCTGTACGAACTCGTTGGTCGAGTCCATGGCGTGCGTCATGGCATCCGAGAGGTTGCCGCTGATGCCGAGATTGCCGCCGAGCTTGATCGGCATCTCCTCGATCGGAATCGTGACTCCGCCATTGGCGCCCGCCGTGGGTGTGACCGACGCATTGGTCTGGTTGGAGAAGTTCATCTTGGCGGCGAGCGTCCACTTCTCTTCGCCGGTGATCTCGGTCGATAGGTTCTGCTCGATCGACTCGACCATCGTCTTCTTGACGGTGCGGCGGTCCCAGCTCTTGGTCTGGATCTCGAGCTGCTCGCCGGGCGCCAGGGGAATGCTGCGCACCAGCCGGCCGCGTCGGTAGCCCTCCGAGTGCCAGACCTGCTCGAACTCCAGGCCGACCGCCCAGATAGCCTTCTTGAGGTCGAAGTCCGCCACGGTGGCGAAGTAGTTCGAGGCTGCCGCGATGATGGCGTCGATCTGGGCGTGAAAGTCGATCGAGAACGCGGGCCCGCCCGGCTTGGCCATGAACATGACCGGCTTGCTCTCCAGGCGCCGGAGCGGTTGGCCGGTGAGGACGCTGCCCCGCACGGTGAATTTCGTGCCGATCGGATTGGCCCACTTTCTATCGATCGTGGCGAGCGCACCGCGCGCCGGCTGACGGCCGCCGACGGGCCGCTTGCCGCCGGCATTGCCACGTCCCGGCTGCGAGGTCGTGTCGATCGGCAACGGCTTCATGGTGCGGCCGATCGCCTGGAAGCGGCTGTCTATGGCGATCTGGGCGCGCCTGTCGCGCGCAACGGCTGCCCAGCCGGGCAGCGTCGCGTAGCCGCCGCCGGTCGTCGAGGTCTTGCGGGGCGGCTCTTGCCGGAAGACCACGAAGCGGTTGAAGTAGGTGACTTCGTCGTCCGCGGCGTCGGCCAGGATCTCGTCGCAGCCGAACAGCTTGGATGGCAAACCCGCGCCGCCCTGGTCGCGCTTCGCCGTCAGTTCCTCCATCCGGCGCCGACCATACGATTTCGGAAACTTTGCCATGTGAAGCCCCCCAACGTGCTGCGTACGCAACGCCGTTGACCGGCCGGTCACGGCACAGATTGCAACGTTAGGGCCTTTTTCCCGTCGGGGCCAGCAGTGATGGGTTCAGAGGCACGGAAGATACTTTCGGCCGAACGATCAGGATATCGTACCCCTCACCGCTTCACCTCGACGTTCCAGAACGCCGTCGTCGACGGCGGACGCACCCAGCCCGAGGTGCGCGCGCTGACGGCGGAAGCACCGAACCATTCGCCCAGCGGATAGTGCGTGCCCTCGCGCATCGCGCGGATCTGGATCTCATCGGCGATGGCTTGGCGCCTGGCGGCGTCGGGCTCGCGGGCGAAGGCGTCGCGCAGCTCTTCCAGTTTGGCATCGCACGGCCAGCCGGCCGAGGCCTTGTCGCAGGCGGCGTTGAGGAACAGCGACGTGACGGGGTTCACCACGTCGAGCACGCCGGTGCTCGAGAGCGTGATGTTCCAGCCGCGGTCCTCCGGCGGCTCCTTGCGCAGCACGCGGGCGAGGTGGGTCTGCCAGTCGGCCGGCCGCATGTCGACCTTCAGGCCGACGCGCTCCAGCTGCGCCTTGGCGACCGGGCCGAGATTGGCCAGCGAGGCGAGGTCACTCACCTGCAGCAGCACGATCGGTCGGCCGTCGTAGCCCGCCTCCTTGATGAGCTCCTTCGCCTTGGCGACGTTTCCTTCCAGCAGGCCCTGCGTCCCGGCATCCGACGCGAGCGGCGTGCCGCAGCCGAAGTAGGATTTGCACAGCCGCCAGAACACCGGATCGCCGACGGCGGCTTTCAGGAATCCCGTCTGATCAATGGCGTAGCCAAGTGCCAGGCGCATCTTGGGATTGTCGAACGGCGGATGCAGCCAGTTCGGCCGCATGGCGTACTGGTTGGCATATGCGCTTTTGACGACGGTGACGCCCTTCTTCTTTTCCAGGAGCGGCAACAGGTCGTGCGCCACCGCCTCGACGGCATCGACCTCGCCGTTTTCCAGCGCATTCACCGCTGTCTGCGGATCGGAAATCGATAGCCATTCGATGCGGTCGACCTTGGCTACCTTGGCGCCGGCGAAATTGGCGGGCGGTTCGGCCCGCGCCACGTACTTGGGATTCTTCACATAGACGACGCGGTCGCCCGGTCGCCATTCGTCCGACTTGAAGATGAACGGCCCGGAGCCGGTGGGATCCTTGATCTGCTGCGTCGCCGGGGCGTCGGCCACGCGCTTGGGCATCATGAAGGGAACGATGCCGGCGGGCTTGGCGAGCGAGTCCAGCACCAGGCCGTAGGGCTGCTTCAGCTCCATCCGGATGGTCTTCGCGTCGGGCGCCGAGAGATCTTTTACGTAGTTGAAGAGCTTTATGCCCATCACGTCGCGGCTGCCCCAGCGGCGAAGCGAGGCGATGCAGTCCTCGGCTGTGACCGGCGCGCCATCGTGCCAGGCGAGCCCGTCGCGCAGCCCGAAGATGTAGACCAGGCCGGCTGGATCGACGCTCCACTTGTCGACCATCTGCGGCCGCGGTTTCAGATCGCCGTCGAGCCCGAACAGCGTGTCGTAGACCATGTAGCCGTGCGTGCGGCTGATCTGCGCCGACGCCCAGATCGGATCGAGAATTTTCAGATCCGAATGCATGATGATCTTCAGTGTCGATTGCGCAAATGCCGGCGCGGCAAAAACAAGCGCCGCAAGGGCGATGAGGATGCGGTGTAGCCTCATGGGTGGTTCCTCCGGTTCATTTTGGTTCGGCGGCGAGGCCGTTGATCGTCTGCAGCGCATAGGCGCGGAACTGGCCGAGGATCATGCCTTTCCAGTCGTCGGCATCGACGTAGAAGGCGTCGCGCGCGGCGCGGCGAATTTCTGCCCTGAGCGTATCGGGCGCATCCGGATGTCCAGCGAGCCACGCCTCGCCACGGAGCGCACGCCGCACGGCGGGATTGGGCAGCGTGCCATATTCCAAGGTGGTGGGGGTGATCGCGACTCCGGGGCATTCCTCGGGCGCGCAGCCGGTGATGTGGCCCATCGTGCGCGGCGACACCGATTCGGCCATCGAACTCACAATCAGGTCGCGGCCCCACCACGCGCGGGCGCGCGCCAGCGTCTCGGGACTGTGGCGGCCGAAGATCTTCTCGCCGTGGCCGTAGGGGCCGAGGCCGGTATGGACGTCGATCCAGGCGATGTGGCGACGCCGCGTGCCGTGCTTGCGCAGGATCGCGCGCACCGTCTTGTTGCTCCAGGCCGGGGCCGTACCGGAATAGAAGAGTCCGTCGGGATGCACGGCCTGGCCGCTGGAGACGCCGGGCGTCCGCTGGCCGGCGAGGCGGGCCATGGCGGTGGCGAGCTTTTCCTCGTTTGTCTGCGACGGTGGCCACGTCTTGGGCACCAGCAGCTCGTGGATCTCCTCGTAGACCGGATTCGCAGGATAGGGCTGGCTGAAATCGTTGAAGTTGCGGTTGAGGTCGATGTTGTCCTCGTTGGTCCGCTTCAGGTGCGAGAAGCCGTAGGGATTGACGGCGTGGACCAGCAGCACGGCGATGCCGCCACCACCTTTGTTCTGATCGGCCGCGCGTTGCAGCAGCGGATCGTGGAGGAGGGCGAGCTGGCAGGCCGAGCCGGAAAAGCCCTCGGGTCCGTGTGTCCCCGAACTCACGATGAACAGGCAGGGCGCATCGGCGGCGCCGACGAGCGCCGTGTCGGTGGCGATCTCCTCGCCCTCGGCGCCCTTCAGCGGATGTATGTGGGACTCGACCGCGGCCCCTTGCGCATGCGCCGTCGCGAGGAAGCGTTGCCGCGCCTCGCGGTAGGTGGCGGAGAAATGGGCGGCGGTCATCGGATCCTTTCGTCGAAGAAGTCGAGCGCGCGGAAGGCGCCGCCGATCGCCGGCAGGAACCACGGCTTGCCGGTATAGAGCGGAATCGCGGGCAGCGGGGCATCGCCGAACGGCATGCGGCCGTGAGGGCGGCCGTGCAGGCGGCCGGCGATCGAGCGGCCCATGGCGTCGCCCAGGAAGGGCATCATCGACACACCCGAGCCGTTGCAGCCCAGCACGAAGTGCAGCCCGTCAATCTCGCCGGCATGCGGCAGGGCATCGTAGGTGAAGGCGACATTGCCCTGCCAGGTGTGCGTGACCTTGACCTCGGCCAGCTCGGGGAAGCGCTTGACCAGCGCGGCATGCAGCAGGCGAGCGCGCTTCTCGCCGTCGATCTCGGTGAAGCGGGCGCGGCCGCCGAAGATCACGCGCTTGCCGTCGGGCGAGAGCCGGTAGTAGTTCAGCACCCGGCGCGTCTCGGAGAAGGTACGGCCGCGCGGACAGAGTTTCAGCGCCAGGCCCTGAGGCAGTTCCTCGGTCGCGATGACATGGCTGGCGATGGGCACGAGGCGGCGCTGCAGCTTGGGTGTCACCCCGCCGGTGTAGCCGTTGGTGGCGATCACGACATGGCGGGCCTGCATCTCGCCGGCGGTCGTGGCGATCCGCCAGCCGTCGCCTGAACGCGTGAGGCCGGTGGCGCGGCAGTGGCCGGCCAACGTGATCGAATTGCGCCGTCGGACCGCGGCCAGCAGGCCGCCGTAGAAGAGGGCGGGATGCAGCTTGCCCGCGGTCTCCAGCACCATGCCGCCGTGATAATAGTCGCTGCCGATTTCCCGACGCTGCTCCTCGCGATTGACGAGGTAGCAGTCGGCAGCTCCGCCGGCGCGCAGCTTGTCGTAGCGCTTGCGCAGACCCTCGTAGTGCGAGGCGGCGCAGGCGCCGAGAAAACGGCCGCGCTGCTCGAGATGGCAGTCGATGTTTTCCTTTTCCACCAGGTCGAACAGCCCACGGTAGGCCTCGACCGCCCAGCCGACGACATCGCGCACCAGGTCGGGCGAGTAGTCGAGGCTCTTGCCGGTAAAACTCTTGCCGATCGAGAGACCGGCGCTGATCGCGCCGCCGCTGCGCGTGCTGGCGCCCGAGCCGAATTCCGCCGCCTCCAGCACCACGCTCTGGATGCCCGAATCGGCCAGCGCCCGCGCCGCCGCAAGGCCGGCATAGCCGCCGCCCACCACCACGACGTCGGTGCTTGCCGGCAACGACGGTGCCTCGATCGCCTGCGGCCTGAAAGCCTCCCACCAGTAGGGCTCGTCCTTGAAGCCGCTCGCGAGGATCGACTGGCCATTCTCAGGCATGAAAACACTCTTCGACAAAACGTTGAGGATTGGGACTTTTGGCTTGTCGTCCGCGGAGGTCAAAGTCATTGTCGGAGCAAGATAATTCCCCGGAGTTATGATGATCACGTCGCGGCAGCTCGAAGCGTTTCGCGCCATCATGGAGCACGGCACGGTGACGGCGGCGGCCGAGCGGCTGGGCGTGTCGCAGCCGGCGGTGAGCAAGATCCTCGCCGGCCTTGAATTGGAGATCGGCTATCCGCTGTTCACCCGCATCAAGCGGCGGCTGGCGCCGACCAGCGAGGCGCGGCTGCTCGCGGCCGAGGTGACGCGGCTCTATCACAGCCTCGACCGCATCAGCGAGATGGCGCGCGAGATCCGCGACCGCCAGGTCGGCGACCTGCACGTCTATTCGACGCCGGCGCTGGGACGCACCGTGCTGCCGGATGTGATGGCGGGCTTCGTCAAGCGCCACGCCAAGGCGCACATCGTGTTTCATGTGCGCAGTTCCACCTACATCAACCAGAAGATGGTCGATCAGCAGATCGACCTCGGCTTCTCGATGATGCCGTTCGAGCATCCGTCCATGGTGACCGAGGAGCTGAGCCGGGCCGCGGCGGTCTGCGTGCTGCCGGGCGATCATCGCCTGGCGCGCCGCAAGCTGATCCGCCCGGCCGACCTGCGCGGCGAACGCTTTCTCTCGTTCCCGCTCGACGGCCGCATGCGCCACCTGATCGACGCCGCCTTCGAGCAGGAACGTATCGAACGCAGCCTGCAGATCGACGTCTATTCCTCGGCCGACGCCTGTGCGCTGGCGGCGCGCGGGCTCGGCGTATCGATCGTCGAGCCCTTCACGGCGCGCGACTATGAGCGCGACGGCATCGCCGTGGTGCCGTTCGAGCCGCGCATCCGCTACCTGTTCCGCGCCATGCGGCCGCGCTTTCGCAAGCCGTCGCGCCTGGCCGATGCTTTCCTCGACGCGGTGAAGGCCCATCTGCGGACCAACGGCTGGGCCTGAACGATCACGCCCCCGATCACGCCCCTGATCAGGCCGGATCATGGGCCACGAAGAATTCAAGGCCGATCAGGCGTTCCAGCAGCATCACGACGGCCAGCGTGACCACGACCGTGGCGGTCGAGATCGCCGCCAGCACCGGCGAGGCGTTCTCCTGGATGAAGGCGTAGATCTGCACTGGCAGCGTCGTGGTCTCGGGACCGGTCAGGAACATGGTGACGGTCACCTCGTCGAACGAGATGATGAAGGTGAAGAGCAGCGCCGTGACCAGGCCGGAGCGCGCCAGCGGCAGGGCAATGCCCAGCGCCAGGCGGCGCTCGTCGGCCCCCAGCAGCGAGGCCGCCTCGACGATCTCGCCGTCGATGCGTGCCATGGCGACGGCGATCGGCCGCCAGGCGAAGGGCAGCGTGACCACGACATGGGCCGCTACGATGCCGCCCACCGTGCCGAGGTGGCCGGTGAGCGCCAGCACGTTGACCAGCGCCACGCCGAGTGCGGCATGGGGAAAGAACAGAGGCGACATCACCACCAGTTCGAATGCGGGGAGCCAACGTGGCTTCAGGCGATGGCAGGCATAGGCGCCGGCGAAGGCGATGGCGGTGGCAAGCACGGCCACGATGGAGGCGATCGCGAGGCTGGTCGCGAACGCCGACAGCCAGCGCGGATCGGTGGCGGCTTCGAGGTACCAGCGCAGGCTGAGCTCGCCCGGCGGGAAGCGGAGATAGCCGGTGGCGGCGAACGAGGTGGCGGCAATAACCAGGATCGGCGCCGGCAGAAAGAGCAGCAGCGCGAACGAACCGGCGCGACCGAGCTTCACCAAGGGTGCGTTCATCGGCCCGTTCATCGATCCGCCTTCGGCACCAGCGCGCCTTCGAGGGCGCGCAGCACGACCAGGCCAAGCCCGCTCAGCAGCAGCAGGCAGAGCGCCCAGGCCGAGGCCTTGCTCATGTTGAAGTTGTAGACGACCTCCTGATAGATCTGCGTGCCGGCCATTTTCTGGCGCAAACCGCCCAGCAGGATCGGCGTCACGATGGCGCCCATCGAGGTAAGGAAAGTGATGCCGATGCCGGTGAAGACGCCGGGCAGCGACAGCGGCAGCACGACGCGACGCCAGGTGTCGAAACCCGAGGCGCCCAGCGATTCGCTTGCCTCCTCCAACCGGGTGTCGATCTGCAGCAGCACCGACAGGGTGGCGATCACCGCGAACGGCATCAGCACGTGGGTGAGGCCGATCACAACGCCGAGATCGTTGAAGATCAGCGGCAGTGGCGACTGGATGGCGCCGATCCAGGCGAGCGCCTCGTTCAGGAATCCCTTGGGGCCCAGGATGACCAGCCAGCCGTAGGTGCGCACGACGAGGCTGACCAGCCACGGCACCAGCACGATCACCAGCAGGAGATTGCGCCAGCGCGGCAGGCGCCACAGCAGCCAGGCGATGGGATAGGCCAACACCGCCGCGGCCAGCGCCACCACGACCGAGATCGAGACGGTGCGCAGCAAGACTTCATGATAGTCGGTCCGCTCGACGATCTGGCGAAAATAGACGAGCGAGAAACCGTCCTTGGTCCAGAAGGCATTCAGGAACAGCAGCACGACCGAGCCCAGAAACAGCGCGAGCACCAGCAGGGCCGGCAGCAGCAGCCAGCCCAGGCTTCGCGGAGTCGCGCTGGTCCGCATGCTAGAATCCGGCGGCGAAGCCGGGCGGGAACTCGGCCGAGGCGTTGGTTTCGGTGTCGAAGGCCTGGGCGAGCTGGATCAGATGCGCCTCGGCGTACCACGGCGCCACGAAATGGATGCCGATCGGCAGGCCGGCCTTCGAGCGGCCGTAGGGAATGCTGATCGCCGGATGCCCGGTCATGTTGAAGGGGATGGTGTAGGTGTACCAGGCCGCGCGCAGGTCGCCGATCGGCTTGCCGTCGACGACGAGCGGCGCGAACTGGTCCTGGGTGGCGAGCGGCGCCGGCGTGGCGACGGTCGGCGTCAGAAGCAGGTCGCAGTCGGCGAAAAGCTTCTGCACCGACTTGTAGGCAGTCGTCCGGTCCATCAGCGCCCGGCGCAGCATGACGACGTCGACGGCATCGCCCTCGTCGAGCGTCTTGGCGAACGACGGGTCGAGGTCGGCGCGGCGGTTTTTCAGGATCTCGCCGAAACGCTCGATCTGGTTGGCGCGCAGGATCAGCCGCGCCACGTCGAGTTTCCAGTCGATCTCGCGCCCGTCCATCTCCTTGATGCGCGCGCCGCGCTTGTCGAGGAAGGCGAGGGCAGCGTCGAGCCGGGCCTCGGTGTCGGGATCGAGATAGCCGCCGGTCATGCGGCGGATGACGGTGATGCGCTTGCCGGCGATCGGGTCTTCCGCCCCCTGCGGCCAGGCGAACGGCGTGCGGCCGATGGCGAGCGTCCACGGGTCGTCGCCATGGCCGCGCGACATCGACACGAGGCCGGTGCCGAGATCGGCCGGATGGCGCGCCATGACGCCCAGGTACGTCAGCTGGCCGAACTGGTCGGGCGGCACTTCGTGCGGCACGCGGCCGAGCGTGGCTTTGAGGCCATAGACGCCGCAGCAGGCCGCCGGAATGCGGCCCGAGCCCGCGCCGTCGGTCGACATGGCGATCGGCCCGAGGCCCAGCGCCACCGAAACGGCGGCGCCGCCGCTCGATCCACCCGACGTGTGGTCTCGGTTCCACGGATTGCGCGTGATGCCGTGCAGGCGGCTGTCGGTCAGCACCTTGTGGCCGAACTCCGGCGTCGTGGTCTTGGCGAATAGCACGGCGTCGGCCGCCTTCCACTGGCCGATGGCACTGGCGTCGACCGCGGGCACGTTGTCCTTCATCGTGAGCGAGGCGAAGGCGGTACGCAGGCCCTTGGTCAGGATCAGGTCCTTGGCCGACACCGGCACTGCGGCGAGCGCACCGAACTCGGCGCCTTGCTTGCGGCGGGCATCGAGCGCATCGGCCGCCTGGCGCGCTCCGTCGGCATCGAGGGTGGCGATGGGGTTATAAGGCTCGGCGCGCTTGCAGCGTTCGAGCACGCCCTCGACGATGTCGCGCGCCGCGACCTTGCCCGAGGTGAAGGCTGTTACGAGATCGGCAATGGGCCGGCCGGCGAAATCCTGTGCGGGCATGGGGCGGTCTTTCAGGGGTTGGCGAACACGGTGAGGGAATCGGTAGCGAGCGAGAGCCGCACCAATTGGTTTTCGACCAGTTGGGCGGTGGGCGTATTGGTCATCATGAGGCCGGTGAGCGGTCCGTGCACGGTATCGAAGGAGACCTTCAGCATCGGACCCAGTCGATGGAGCGCGCCGACGCGCGCCTCGAACGAGGCACCAGTGTCAGCTGCGGCGCCGGAGCCGTGTTGCACTGATATGGATTCGGGCCGGCAGGCGACGTCGCAGCTCGCGCCGGCGCGCGTCTTGCCGATCACGGCCGCCAGCGGCAAGCGGAACCGACGGCCGCCGACGTCGATCTCCGCCGAGGCAGCGTCGATCGAGACGATGCGGCCCGGCAGCATGTTGATGTCGCCCACGAAGCGGGCAACGAAGGGCGAGGTGGGGCGGCGGTAGATTTCGCCCGGCGTGCCCACCTGCTGCACCCGGCCGCCGTCCATCACGACGATGATGTCGGAGAGCAGCGTCGCCTCTTCCTGATCGTGCGTGACGAAGACAAAGGTGGTGGCGAGCTGGCGCTGGATCGACTTCAGTTCGACCTGGAGCTGGCGGCGAAGTTGTAGGTCGAGCGCGCTCAAGGGTTCGTCGAGCAGCAGGATGGCGGGCTCCAGCACCAGCGATCGCGCCAGCGCCACGCGCTGTTTCTGGCCGCCCGAGAGCTGACCGATCCGACGGCGCTCGAAGCCCGCCAGCCCGACCAGGCCGAGAAAGCGCGAAACCGGACCCGCGATATCGGCGGCCGGCGCGCCGCGCACTTTCAGGCCGTAGGCGACGTTTTCGAACACGTCGAGATGGGGAAACAGCGCCAGGTTCTGGAACACCATGCCGATCGGCCGCCGCCGGGGCGGCACGCCCTGCATGGCTGCACCGTCGATGGCGATGGCGCCGCGGCTGGGTTCGAGGAAGCCCGCGATCAGGCGCAGCAACGTGGTCTTGCCGCAGCCCGACGGTCCCAGCAGCGTGACGAAGCTGCCGCCCTCGATCGCGAGATCGACCGCGTTCAGCACCGTCGTGGTGCCGAATTCCTTGCCGACTCCCGCGACCGAAATTGAGCCTCGTCTCACTGCTTGACGCCGGACATCAGCTTCTCGGCGCGGTTGACGCGCTCCTCGTTGTGCTCGACCACGACCCGCCAGTCGGGCGAATAGAGGCTCTGCACGATCTTCTCGTAGGGCTGGCCCAGGGTCTTCTGCAGGTCATCCGGCAGCTTGACCTTGGAATTCATCGGCAGCCAGCCGTCGAGCAGCGCGGCACGAAGCTGCGGTTCGACGCCAGCGATGTAATTCATCCAGACCAGCGACTTGTCCTGGTTCTTGGCGCCCTTCGGGATCACCACCACGTAGGGCAGCATCAACGCGCCTTCCTTGGGAATCACGATGTCGACATTGGTCGCCCCCTGGCGGCGCAGGCTCCAGACGCGCGAGGCGTAGAACGGCACGGCCGCGACCTCGCCGCGCGTCAGCAGCGTATTCATGTGGGCGAGCGAGGTGTAGGTCGTCAGCACGTTGGGCACGATCTTCTCGAGCAGCTTGAAGCCCGGCTCGATGTCTTTCTCGCTGCCGCCCATGGCCTTGGCCATGATCACGGCGTCGTAGGGCGCGAGATAGACCGGCCGCGTGAGCGAAAGCTTGCCCTTCCACTTGGCGTCGGCCAGGCCCTGCCACGAGGCGAAGTCCGCTGCCTTGGCGAGGTCGGTGTTGAAGGCGATGCCGTAGTAGGTGAAGTAGACCGGCAGGCCGACATGGCGGCCGGCCTTGTCCTTGGTCAGGAACTTCGTGTCGACATCGGCGATGCCGGGAAGCTGCTTGTCGTCGAAGCTCTCGATGAGGCCGGCATTGGATAGAGCAATCGCCTCGAAATAGGTGACGAGGGCGAGATTGTACTGATTGGCGGCGGCCGGGGAGCGGAGCGCGCCCGCGGGGTTGGGTACCTCGACCATCTTCACCGTGTAGCCGCCGGTCGGCGTGAACTGCTTGATGAAGGCCTCGCGCCAGGTATTGGCCCCGCCGCCGCCCCACACCGCCATAACCAGGTCGCCCTGGGCCACGGCAGGCGCGGCGCCGAGGCAGGCGAGCGCCGCCGTGCAGGCAAGAGCCTTCAATCGCTTCAGCATCCCGGTCCCCCTCGCAAAGACATCCCCGGAAAAATATGAAGGCCAGCGGGGGCAGCGGAAAATTCATTCGTCCCGGATGATCATTCCGCCGGGTTATGACCTATCGCTGTTGCCCGCGTCGGAGGCCGCACCTAGAGTTCGCCGGGGAATCACAGGAGCGGGGCTTACATGGACACCAGGAAATTGAACCGACGCCAGGCCGTGTCGTTGCTGGGCGGCGCTGCCGCCGTCGGTGCCGCGGGTCCCGCTTTCGGCCAGACCGAACCGCCAAAGCCTGCCCAGATCGTCGTCAATCACTCCGGCGGTTCGATGGGCACGGCGATGCGCAAGGCCTTCTTCAACGGCTTCGAGAAGAAGTACGGCATCCGCGTCGTCGAGACGAGCCCGGCCGATTTCGGCAAGCTGCGCGCCATGGTCGAGTCGGGCAATGTCGAATGGGACATCACCGAGATCGGCGGCCAGGACGCGATCCGCGCCACCAAGCTCGGGCTGGTCGAGAAGATCGATGGCAAGATCGTCGACCGCTCGGGATATCCCGAGAAGGTCCGCACCGACTTCGTCTTCGCCTCGTCGGTCTACACGACGATCATCGGCTACCGCACCGACGTGTTCAAGAATGGCACCCAGCCCAAGAGCTGGGCCGACTGGTGGGACACCAAGAAGTTTCCCGGCGCGCGCTCGATGCGCAACCATCCGACCGACAATCTCGAATTCGCGCTGATCGCCGACGGCGTGCCGATGGACAAGATCTATCCCATCGATTTCGACCGCGCCTTCAAGAAGCTTGACCAGATCAAGCCGGCCGTCACGGTGTGGTGGTCGACCGGCCAGCAGCCGGCGCAGCTCCTGCTCGACAAGGAAGTCGTGCTGGCGACGGGCTGGAACGGCCGCTTCTACGACATCATCAAGAAGGGCGCGCCGGTTGCCATCGAATGGAACGAGGGCGCGCTGAAGCAGGGCAGCTTCGTCATTCCCAAGGGCGCCAAGAATCCCTACTGGGCGAACAAGATGCTGGCCGAGATGTCGGTGCCGCAGCAGCAGGCGGTCTACGCCACCGAGCTCGGCTATCCCGGCCTCAACCTCGAATCGCTGAAGTACGTCGACGACAAGGTGAAGCCCTTCCTGCCGACGCAGTACATCGACAAGCAGTTCTGGATCGACGACGCCTGGTACGCCGAGAACGGCAACAAGGCGATTGAGTTGTGGAACGCCTGGATGCTGAAGAAGGCATGATGCAGGAGTCGGCCGAGCTCCGGATCGAGGGAGCGGCCAAGCGGTTCGGCGAGGTGGCGGCACTCGACGGCGTGTCATTGCAAGTGGCGCGCGGTGAGCTGCTGACCATCCTCGGCCCCAGCGGCTCGGGCAAGACGACGCTCCTGAAGGTCGTGGCGGGCTTCGAGAAGCCCGACGCCGGATGGGTGAAGATCGATGGCGTCGAAATCACCGCCCTGCCGCCGGCCCGGCGCGACATCGGCATGGTGTTCCAGAACTACGCGCTGTTTCCCCATCTCACGGTGGAGCGCAACGTGGCGTTCCCGCTGGAGATGCGGAACGTCGCCAAGCCGGAGATCGTGCGCCGCGTGGCCGAGGCTCTCGCCCTGGTGGAACTCGCGGGCTACGAGCAGCGCCTGCCGCGCCAGCTCTCGGGCGGCCAGCAGCAGCGCGTGGCGTTGGCCCGCGCCATCGTCTTCAATCCGCGCCTGCTGCTGCTCGACGAGCCGTTCGGTGCGCTCGACCGCAAGCTGCGCGAGACCATGCAGCTCGAAGTCCGCCGCCTGCAGCGACGGCTCGGCCTTACCACCATCTTCATCACCCACGATCAGGAGGAGGCGCTGGTGCTCTCCGACCGCGTCGCGGTGATGAACAAGGGCACGATCCAGCAGATCGCCACGACGACGGAGATCTACGAGCGCCCGGCCAACGACTTCGTCGCCGACTTCGTGGGCGAGAGCAACATCTTCCACGGCACGATGAGTGCGCCCGGCGAGGTGACGCTGGAGGGCGGACGGACGCTCAAGGTGAGGAGCGACAAGTCCGCCGGCGCCAAGGTCGGCGTGCTGATGCGGCCGGAGCGCTTCGATACCGGGGGCGCCAACCTGTTCACCGGCGACGTGATCGAGTCGGTCTATCTCGGCACCTCGTTCAAGCTTCGCCTCGCCTGCGCGGGCGGTCTCGAACTGCTGGTACGCCAGCCGGCGCGCGGGCCGCTGCCCGCGACCGGCGCCCGCATCGAGGTCGGCATCGATCCCAAGGCGATTCATGTGTTCTAGGCCCGCGGTCCAATGAGTATGCGCGGCTTCTGGCCTGCGGTTCCCGCACTCCTTCTGCTGTTCTTCTTCTTCCTGTTCCCCGTCGTCCGCATGCTGGGGTTCAGCCTCGAGGGCGGCAGCTTCGACTGGTACGCCAAGGCGCTGGGCGAGGGGCTCTATCTCCGCGTCTTCTGGAACACCTTCGAGATCGCCCTGCTGGTCACCTTCTTCTGCCTGCTGCTGGGCTATCCGCTGGGTTTCCTGATGGCGACCACGACGCCGCTGTGGGCCACGGTCGGCTTCATCTTCGTGCTGCTGCCGCTGTGGACCTCGGTGCTGGTACGCACCTACGCCTGGATGGTGCTGCTGGGGCGGAACGGCGTTTTCAACCGGCTGCTGATCGATGCCGGTATCGTCGAGGATCCGCTGCCGCTCCTGCACAATTTCACCGGCGTGATGATCGGCATGGTGCACGTGCTGCTGCCCTACATGGTGCTGCCGGTCTATGGCGCCGTGCGTCGGCTCGATCCCGCCATCGTCGCGGCGGCCGAGGGGCTGGGGGCGTCGAGCTGGCGGATCTTCTGGCGCATCTACCTGCCGCTGACGCTGAACGGCATCTTTGCCGGCGCCGTCATCGTCTTCGTGCTGTCGCTCGGCTTCTACATCACCCCGGCGCTGCTGGGCGGCGGCCGCGTCATCATGATCGCGGTGCTGATCGAGCAGCAGGTGCGCGAGACATTGAACTGGCCGTTTGCTGCGGCGCTGTCGGCCGTGCTGCTGGCCTTCACCTTTGCGGTCTATGCGCTGGCCCAGCGCTTTACGCGCCCCCAGGAAACGGCATGAGGCCCGCGACATGAGCCGGCGCCTCCTCGTCGTGGCCTGCGGGCTGATCTATTTCTTCCTGATGCTGCCGCTTCTGGTGGTGTTCCCGATCTCGCTCAGCTCCGCGCCCTACATGCAGTTTCCGCCGCCGGGCTTTTCCTGGCAGTGGTACGAGCGCTATCTCGACGATCCGCAGTGGATCGAGGCCACCTGGCGCTCCTTATATATAGGTGTGTCGACGGCGATCCTGGCGCTGGCGCTGGGGGTGCCGTTGGCTTTCAGCCTGGTGCGGGCAAAATTCCGGGGCCGCGCCGTCATCGAGCGCCTGGCGCTGGCGCCGATCATCGTGCCCACCATCATCCTCTCGGTTGCGGTCTACGGCATCTTCGCCAAGCTGAAACTGATCGGTGCCTGGTATGGCCTCGTCGTCGCCCACACCGTGCTGGCGCTGCCCTTCGTGGTGCTGGTCATGATGGCGGGCCTGCGCGATTTCGACCGCGGGCTGGAGCAGGCGGCCGAAGGTCTGGGTGCCAGCCGCTGGCAGACGCTGCGGCGGATCACGCTGCCGCTGCTCCGGCCAAGCCTGGTCTCAGCCGGCCTGCTCGCCTTCATCTCGTCGTTCGACGAAGTGGTGGTGGCGCTGTTCCTGGCTGGCGCCAACATGACCCTGCCCAAGAAGATGTTCGACAACATCCTGATGGAAATCGATCCGACGATCGCCGCCGTGTCGGTGATCCAGATCCTGCTGGTGTCGCTGGTGCTGGTGCTGATCGGCCGCTTCGGACGCGGCCTCAGCGGCAGTGCGCGTTAGGGAGTGCGTGATGGCCGACAGCATCTTTCACAAGGACTTCAAGGCGATGCCGTGGTGGTGGGAATGGTGGCATCCCACGAACGAGCTGAGCCAGGACCCGCCGCTCAAGACCGACGTGCTGGTGGTGGGGGCGGGCTACGGCGGCCTGTCGACCGGGCTCGAGCTGGCGCGCTCCGGAATCGACGTGACGGTGCTGGAGCGCGGCGATTTCGGCGTCGGCGCGTCGACGCGCAACGGCGGCGGCGTGAGCGGCGGCACGACCATGGGCAAGGGCTTTTCCGGCAAGGGCGTCGGCGGCGATGCCGAGGCGTGGAAGGCGGTGATGGCGCGCATGCTGAGCGATGCCGCCGATTCGCTGGCCCAGGTCGAGACGGTGATCCAGCGTGAGGGCATCGACTGCCACTGGCGCATGAACGGCCGCTTCAGCGGCGCCTACACGCCGCGCCATTATGCCGAGCAGCAAGCCAAGGTCGCGACCTATAACGAGAAGGCCGCCCTCGGCACCTATATGGTGCCGCGTGAGCAGCAACGCGAGGAGATCGCGTCCGACTATTACTACGGTGGCATGGTGGTGGAACGCACCGGCCAGCTCCACCCCGCGCTCTACTACGGCGGCCTCCTGAAGGCAGCGCATCGCGCCGGCGCGAAACTCTGCGCCAACTGCGACGCCGAGAGGATCGAACGCAAGAGTGGCGGCTTCCGCGTGCTCACCAGCAAGGGCCCGATCGAGGCGCGCGAGCTGGTGATCGCCACCAACGGCTACACTACCGAACTCACGCCCACGCTGCGGCGCAAGCTGGTGCCGGTGGCCAGCCACATCATCGCCACCGAGGAACTGCCCGAGGATCTGGTGCAAAGCCTGATCCCCAAGAACCGAGTCGTCAGCGATACCAAGCGCGTGCTCTGCTACTACCGCCAGTCGCCGGACAACAAGCGCGTGATCTTCGGCGGCCGCGCCCGTTTCACACAGGTCTCGCCCGAGGTCAGCGCGCCGGTGCTGCACGGCTACATGCTCGAGCGCTGGCCGCAGCTAAAAGGCACCAAGGTGACGCACGCCTGGACCGGCAACGTGGCCTTCGCTTTCGACTTCCTGCCGCACATGGGCCAGGAGCAGGGCATGCACTATCTGATGGCGTGCAACGGCTCGGGCGTGGCGATGATGTCGTACCTCGGCTACCAGACGGCGAAGAAGATCGCCGGCGGCTCGAACGCGCCGGTCAATGCCTTCGACGGCCAGCCGTTCCCGACGGTGCCGTTCTACAACGGCAATCCCGAATGGGTTCTGCCCCTGGTCGGCGCCTGGTACCGCACGCGCGACTGGTGGGACCGGACGACGGCTGGCTGACGCTACCGTCGGCGCAATCCATGAGGTAGGCTCGCCTCGTGATCCTGTTCCGGAATGTTGCAATGAAATTTCGCCTCGCCGCCGCCGTCGTTGCCTCCACCTTGATGGCGGGCCTCGCGCCGGCCGAGGCCCAGGTCCCGCCGATCCCGCCGGGCTGGCAGACGGAACGGGTGGTGATGCTCGCCCGGCACAGCGTGCAGGCTCCCTCCCAATCACCCGAGGAACTCGCCAAGTTCGCCGCCTCGCCCTGGCCCAGCTGGCCGGTCGCGCCGGGTGACCTGACGCCGCGTGGCGCCGACCTCGGCCACCAGATGGGCCAGTTCTACCGGATCCTCTACGGTGGCCGCGGCCTGATCGAGGAAGCCATCTGCCCGCAGCCGGGCACCGTCGTGTTGTGGGTCGATTTCGACAAGCGCACCGAGTGGGCGGCGCTCTCGACCCTGGGCGGCCTCTACATGCGCTGCCTCACGCCGATCCTGAAGCACCAGGCCGATCTTTCTAAGCCCGATCCGCTGTTCCACCCCCAGCCCTCGACGTCCTGTCCGATGGATGCGGCGAGCAATCGCGCCGCCATTCTGGCGCGCATCGGCGGCGACTTCAGCTCGGTGCAGCGCGAATACGCGCCGCAGCTCTCGCTGCTGCAATCGACGCTGTGCCCGGCGGGCTCGGGTGCTGCCTGCGGTCTTGCGGCCGAAGCGTCGGCGATCGTGCCGGATCCAGCCGGCGGCGTCGCCATGAAGGGACCGATCGCCATCGGCTCGATGGCAGCGGAGAACTTCCTGATGGAAAGCGCCCAAGGCATGCCGGCCAACGAGGTCGCCTGGGGCCGCCTCGGCAGCGACAAGCTTCGCGATGTGCTGAAGGTCCGCCGCCTCCATCTCGACCTGATGGAGAAGACCAAGCCGATCGCCCAGCAGAGAGGCTCGAACATGCTGGCGCAGATCGTCGCGGCGCTGCAGGACGGCCACAAGTTCCCCGGTGGGCCCAACATCGCCGAGCCGGTGCGCTTCGGCATGCTGCTGGGCCATGACACCAACATCGTAAACGTCGCGGGGCTGCTCAACCTCGGCTGGGAGATCAAGGGCTACCAGGACAATGAAGCCCCGCCGGGCAGCGCGCTCGCCTTCGAGCTGCTGCGCGAGGGCCGGAGCGGCCAGCGTTATGTGCGCCTGGCCTTCTATGCCCAGACGCCGGAGCAGCTGCGCAACATGACGCCGCTCACGATCGACAATCCGCCCGGCATGGTGGCCGTCGAGCTGCCGGCCTGCAGCGCCTATGCCCACGACAAGGCCTGCCCGCTGGAGCGTTTCGTCGAGATCGCCAACGCCGCCATCGACCCGGCCTGCGTGTCGATCAAGCCGTAGAAATTCACGCCGGTGGGCAGAACTTGACTGCGGTCGGCCTTGTCCTAAATTGGTAAGACCACGGACTGACCAAGGGAAAATGCTCGACATCGTTCGGCAAGACAACGAGGAAACGACCAGCGGCGCCGCCCGCGTCTTTACCTTCTTTCGCGACCGCCTGCTGGCGGGCGACCTGAAGGCGGGGGACCGCCTGCTGCCGGAGCGCGAACTGGCGCTGGCGCTGGGCGTCAGCCGGCCGGTGTTGCGCGAGGCACTGCGGTCGCTGGCCATGCTCGGGTTGCTCGACATCCAGCACGGCCGCGGCGCCTTCGTTCGTGCCGCCGATGCCTCCGTGCTGGGCCAGGCGCTCACCCTCTGCCTCGCGCCCGAACCCAACATTCTTGACGACGTGCTACAGGCCCGGATCGCCATCGAGTGCCAGGCCATCCGTCTCGCCTGCGAGCGCGCCAGTGAACGCGACCTGCAGGCGATCGCCGGCATCCTCGACACGCTGGTGGAGTCCCTCGACGACCCGGAGCGCGGCGGCGGCGCCGACTACGCCTTCCATCTCGCCCTCGTGCGGGCGAGCGGCAGCGTTGCCCTGATGAAGATCTACGAGGCGATCTCGCCGCTGCTGATGCGCAGCCATGTCGAGCGCCGCCGCGATACGTTCCGCGAGCCCGCCATCACCTCGCGGCTGGTCGACGCGCACCGCGAGGTCTTCCTGTCGCTGGCGCGGCGCGATCCCGATCAGGCCGAGCGGGCCCTGCGCGAGCATTTCCTGATCGGCGACGAGCTGCGCCGCAAGAATCTGATCTCCAACTATCAACCTCGAGAGATAACGTCATGAAACTCGTCATCGGCTCGGACCACGCCGGCTTTCCGATGAAGGCCGACCTCGTCGCCTTCGTGAAGGGCCTCGGCCATGAGGTCGAGGATGTCGGCTCCTTCGATCCCGCGCCGGTCGACTTTCCCGACATCGCACGCAAGGTCGCGGCCGCCATCACCTCGGGCAAGGCCGAGCGCGGCCTGATGGTGTGCGGCACCGGGGTCGGCGCCTCGATCGGCGCCAACAAGATGAAGGGCATCCGCGCCGCGGTGTGCCATGACGTGCATTCGGCCCACCAATGCGTCGAGCACGACGACGTCAACGTGATGTGCATCGGCGCCCAGATCGTCGGCCCCTGGCTGGCCAAGGACCTGATCGCCGCCTACCTCGCTGCGGAATTCTCGACGGCCGAGGAATTCCGCCGCCGCGTGGCAAAACTCGCCGACATGGATGCGGGGCGCTAGAGTTCGGTCAAGAAATCAAAACGGAAAGATGGAGGAAACGATGAGGAAGCTGCTGACGACCGTCGCCCTTGCGGCGGTGGCGACGATGGGCCTGAGCCAGATGGCCAGCGCCGACGCTCTCGACGATATCAAGAAGTCGGGCAAGATCCGGATTGCCGTCGATCTCGGCGTGCCGCCCTACGGCATGACCGACGACAAGATGCAGCCCTCGGGCTCCGACATCGACACCGCCAAGGCGCTGGCCAAGGATTGGGGCCTGGAGTTCGTGCATGTGCCGACGACGGGCGCCTCGCGCATCCCGTCGCTGCAGACCGACAAGGCCGACCTCGTGATCTCGACGCTCTCGATCACGCCCGAGCGCGCCAAAGCCATCGACTTCTCGCTGCCCTACGCCTCGCTGTCGACGGTGATCGCGGCGCTGAAGTCGGTCGACGTCAAGAAGCTGGCCGATCTCGACGGCAAGACCGTCGGCACCGTGCGCGGCACGACGCACGACACGCAGCTCACCAAGGAAGCGCCCAAGGGCATGAAGCTGGTGCGCTACGAGGACGATGCCACCGAGGCCCAGGCCTACCTCAGCGGCCAGGTCGACATCATCTCGACCGCCGAGCTGCTGGTGGCGCCGATCGGCAAGAAGAACCCGGCCCGTCCGCTCGAGGTCAAGTTCGTGCTCGACACCTTCAAGCTCGCCGTCGGCGTCAAGAAGGACGAGGCGCGCCTGCTCGCCGAAGTGAACAAGTGGATCGCCGCCAAGCTCAAGGACGGCACGCTGAACGCCATCTACAAGAAGCATCACGGCAACGATCTGCCCGATGTCATCCTCAAGCAGTAGGGATGGCCGCGACCAGCCAAGGCGGGGCGTCGATGGAGATCGTCGACGCCCATCATCACTTCTGGGATCCGGCGCGCAACTATCATCCCTGGCTGCGCGACGAGCCGCCGATCCCGTTCCGTTATGGCGACTACAACGCCATCCGCCGGCGTTACCTGCACGAGCAGTACCTAGCCGATGCCCACGGCTACAACGTTGCGGGCTCGGTCTATATCGAAACCGAATGGGATCCGCGCGATCCCATCGGCGAAATGACCTACGTGGCCGAACTCCGGCAGAAGGGCCTGCCGTCGGTCGCCGTCGGCCAGGCGTGGCTCGACCGCGCCGATGCCGGGAAGGTGCTGGAACGTCTGACCGGCTTCGACTTCGTGCGCAGCGTGCGCCACAAGCCTCGGCCGGGCGACATGCAGACGGCGACGCGCTGGCGCAAGGGTTTTGCGCTTTTGGCCAAGCGGCTCGGCCGCTTCGACCTGCAGACGCCGTGGGATCATCTCGGCGATGCCGCCAAGCTGGCGCACGATTTTCCCGGCATCATGATCTTTCTCAATCACACCGGCCTGCCGGCCGACCGCAGCCCGGAGGGGCTGGCGGGATGGCGCAGAGCGATGGCCGCCGTGGCGGCGGAGCCCAACGTCGTGGTGAAGATCTCGGGCCTCGGCATTCCCGGCGTCGGCTGGACAGCGGCCGACAACCGCTGGATCGTGCTGGCAGCGATAGAACTGTTCGGGGTCGAGCGCTGCATGTTCGCCAGCAATTTCCCGGTCGATAGCCTCTGCGGCAGCTTCGACGCCATCTATCGCGGGTTCGCGGCGATCGTGGCCGACTTCTCCGAGACGGAGCGTCGTGCGCTGTTCGCGGGCAATGCGCGTCGCCTCTACGCCATCGGCGGCTGAACCATGTCGTATAAATTCGATTTTGCTTTCATGGCCGATCGGTGGCCCGATTTCGTCGCCGGCGCCTGGCTCACCATCCAGCTCACCGTGCTGGCGATCGCGCTGGGCTTCGCGCTCGGCACGGTTTGCGCGCTGGCGCGGGTCTATGGCGGGCCGGTGCTGCGCCGCCTGGTCGGCGCCTATGTCGAGGCGATCCGCAACACGCCGCTCCTGATCCAGATCTTCATCGTCTATTTCGGTCTTTCCAGCCTCGGGCTGAAGCTCAGCGCCGACGTCTCCGCGGTGATCGCGCTCACCGTCAACATGGGCGCCTATTCGACCGAGATAATGCGGGCCGGCATCCAGTCGATCCAGCGCACCCAGCTCGAGGCCGCCGATTGCCTGGGCCTCACCCGGCTGCAAACCATCCTGCATGTCGTCCTGCTGCCGGCGATGGAGCGCGTCTATCCGGCACTCTCCAGCCAGTTCGTCTTGCTGATGCTGGCGTCGTCTATCACCTCGCAGATTTCGGTCGAGGAGCTGACGGCAACTGCCAGCCTTGTGCAGTCCGACACCTACCGCAGCTTCGAGGTCTACCTCATCGTGGCGGTGGCCTACCTGGCGCTGTCGGCACTCTACCGCTTCTCCTTCTGGCTGATCGGGCGGGGGCTGTTCGCGCGCAAGCGCCGGCTGGGGACCTCGCTGTGAACCAGCTCGGCACCAACCATCTGCTCTATCTGCTGATCGCTGCGCAATGGACCGTCGTGCTGTCGCTGATCGCCTTTGCCGGCGGCTCGGTGCTGGGCCTCGCCATCGCGCTGATGCGGGTGTCGAAGCTCGGTGTCCTGCGCAGCCTCGCCAGCGGCTACATCCAGCTCATCCAGGGCACGCCGCTCCTGATCCTGCTGTTCCTGTCGTATTTCGGCCTCGGCATCATCGGGCTCAAGCTGGTGCCGCTGGTGGCGGCGGGCATCTCGCTCACGCTCTATGCCGGCGCCTTCCTGGGCGAGATCTGGCGCGGCTGCATCGAGGCGGTGCCGAAGACGCAGTGGGAGGCCTCGGACTGCCTCGGCCTCAACCGTGCCCAGCAATATGCCTATGTGGTGCTGCCGCAGGCCGTGCGCATCGCCATCCCGCCCACCGTGGGCTTCATGGTGCAGATCGTGAAGAACACGTCGCTCGCTTCGGTGATCGGCTTCGTCGAACTCGCGCGCGCCGGACAGATCGTCAACAACTCGACCTTCGAGCCGTTCGTGATCTTCTCCTGTGTTGCCGCCATCTATTTCGCGCTGTGCTACCCGCTGTCGGTGGCCAGCCGCTACCTCGAGAGGAAGGCCAATGCCGGAAGGTGAGGCTGTCGTCCGCGTCCAGGACGTGATCAAGGAGTTCGGGCCGCTGCGCGTACTGGACGGCGTTGGCTTCGACGTGGTGCGCGGCCAGACGGTGGCGATCGTGGGCCGCAGCGGCTCGGGCAAGAGCACGCTGCTGCGCTGTATTGCCGGCCTGGAAACCATCCAGGGCGGGAGCATCGAGGTCTGCGGCCATGCTGTCGGCCAGCCGGGAAGTGCCGCGCGGGCCCAACTGCGCCGCGACGTCGGCATGGTGTTCCAAAGCTACAATCTCTTCCCGCATCTCACCGTCGAGCGGAACATCACGCTGGCGCTGATGCTGGTGAAGAAGGAATCGAAGGACTCGGCCCGGCAGAAGGCGGCGGAAGTGCTGCGGCTGGTCGGCCTCACCGACAAGCTTCTGGCCTACCCCGAGCAGCTCTCGGGCGGCCAACAGCAGCGCGTCGCCATCGCGCGCTCGCTGGCGCTGCAGCCGCAGATCATGCTGTTCGACGAGGTGACCTCGGCGCTCGATCCTGAACTGACGGCCGAGGTGCTGGCGGTGATGGAGGATCTGGCGCGGCGCGGCATGACGATGATCACCGTCACGCACGAAATGGGCTTCGCCCGCCGCGTCGCCAGCCTGCTGGTATTTATGCACCAGGGCAAAGTGTGGGAAATCGGCCCGACCGCCGAGCTGTTCGCCAACCCGAAGACGGCGGAGTTCCGCCAGTTCGTCGGCAGCGAGTTGTAGTCAGGCCGCGTCGATCAGGCGGGTGGCGCGACCGACAGGCCCTTGACCTTGTGGCGCTCGATGAACTCGGCGACCATGCCCGACTTCTTGGCCTTCTCGACGAAGTCGGCGAGGAATGCCGCGCCCGCGAGGTTGGCCTTGGCCGTGCCAATGGCCTGCTGCACGGCGGTGAATTTGCCGTCGAGAATCTTTAGTCCGGGCGCCTTCTCGACGTCCTTCAGAAGGCCGGGGCGCAGGCCTGCCAGCACCTCGAGCTTGTCGGTCATGAACTTCTCGTAGGCGGCGTCGAGGCCGCTCACCTGCACCAGGGTCGCGTTCTTGATGTTGTTCACCAGCCAGAGGTCGTAGGCGCTGCGCGCCGAGACGGCGATGCGCACACCCTTCTTGTCGACGTCGGCAATGGAGGTGATGGGCGAGCCCGGCGGCACCATGTAGGTCGCCTCGATCTCGCAGTAGGCGGCGGTGAAGGCGATCTTCTCGGCGCGCTGCGGCTCGGCGCCGATCAGGCCGATGTCCCAGATGTTCTTGCCGACCTGGTCGCCCAGCTCGCCCGGCGTCTTGAAGGGTACGTAGTGGACCGGCACGCCGAGTGCCGCGGCGGCGGCGCGCGCCATGTCGGGCGACACGCCAACAGGCTCGGCGTTCGCACTGCGGCCGGTGACCAGCAGGAAGTTGGAGAGGTTGATGCCGGCGCGCAGGACGCCGGTGGGGGCGAGTTCGGTTCGGGCTTTGTCGGTCATGGCGGCAGTCTATACTGAAGGAAAGGGAGAATGAAACGCGCATGACCGGCACTCCCTATGCTGCACCGCCGAACGGCACGGAACGACGGCACCGAACGATGGCAATGGGGGAGACAACGCCATGAAGATCACCGACGTCACGCTCACGCTCTTCGCCTGGGACGACATCCCGCCGACCACTTACGGCGCACATAGCCGCTTCTCGGGGTCGAGCGCGCTCGGCTTGCTGCGCATCATCACGGACGAGGGCATCGAAGGTCATGCCTTCCTGGGCTCGGCCTCCAACTCGGCGACGACGGACGGGCAGGGGCTCATCACCCACCTCAAGCCGATGCTGATGGGCCGCAATCCGCTGCATCGCGAGGCGCTCGTCCAGGACCTGTGGAAGAAGCAGCGCGCCTGCGGCGTGCGCGCCATCGGCGCCGCCGACGTGGCGCTGTGGGATCTCTTAGGCAAGTCGATGGGCCAGCCGATCCATCGCCTGCTCGGGACATTTCGCGAATCGGTGCCGGCCTATGCGAGTTCGGCCGTGATGTCGTCGCCGACGGAATATGCCGAGGAGGCGGTGCGCTTCAAGGAGGGTGGCTGGGCCGCCTATAAAATCCATCCGCCGACGCGATGGAAGGAAGACATCAAGGTCTGCGAGGCCGTGCGCAAGGCCGTGGGCGACTACACCATCATGCTCGACTCGACCTGGAGCTACGACTATCCGGCGGCGGTGCGCGTCGGCCGCGCCGTCGAGGAGATGGACTACTACTGGTACGAGGATCCGCTGGCCGACCAGGACATCTACAACTACGTGAAGTTGAAGCAGCAGCTCTCGATCCCGATCCTCGCCACCGAGTATCCCATCACCGGTCTCGATTCCTACCAGCCGTGGATCATGCTGCAGGCGACCGACTTCCTGCGCGGCGACGTTGCCGTGAAGGGCGGCATCACGACGCTGGTAAAGACCGCGCACCTCGCCGAGGCCTTCCGCATGAATTACGAAGTCCATCACGGCGGCAATTCGCTGAACAACATCGCCAACCTGCACGTCATCGCCTCGATTAAGAACACGACGTTCTTCGAGGTGCTGTTGCCCGATGCGGCGCAGAAATACGGGCTGGAGCACGACATCGTCGTCGGCCGCGACGGCATGGTGCATGTGCCCAATGGGCCGGGCCTCGGCGCCGCCATCGACTTCGCTCTGATCGAACGCAAGAAGGTAGCCGTGCTCTCGTAGCTGGAGAGAAGCATGATCGTCGACTGCCACGCCCACATCTTCACGCATTGGATCGGTGCCTGCGGACATCCGACGCGCGAGGTCCACAAGCGCTATCTGCAGCGCGTCGTGACGCGAACCGTGGCGCCGACCTTCCGCTTCCGCGACGGGGCGCGCGCCGATACCAAGGCGCTGTTCCGGGCGGGAGAGGAGAGCTGGAGTGGGCTCAACGATGTCGATTTCCGCGTCGGCCGGTTCGGCCAGCTCGAGTTTACGCATGAGGGCGAGGACTACGGCGTCCAGTACATGCCCGTGGGCATGCAGGAGCAAGTGGCGCCGCCCGAGCTGATGCTGGCGCAGATGATGAACGCGGGCGTCGATCATTGCATCCTGCAGGCGGGCGGTGGTTACGGCGCGATGACCGACATGAATGCCTTCGCCGGGCGGCAGTACCCAGAGCGGATCACCGGGCTGATGCATGTCGACGAAGCGATGGCGGGCAAGCCCCAGCAGCTCGCCGAGGTCGATCGTGCGGCCGATGAGCTTGGACTGCGCGGTCTCTACTTCGGTGTCGATGCGATGAGCCGGCACGGCTTCCCGTGGGCACTCGACGCCGACGAAATGGCGCCGTTCTGGGACAAGCTCGCGCGGCGGGACATCCTGCTTTGCTTCGAGATGAGTTCGGGACCGGGCTACGACATGGCGGGCTACATGGCGAACCTCACCGCGTTCGGCCGCGTGCTCGCGCGCCATCCGTCCTTGCGCGTTCACATGGCGATGAGTCCGCCGATCGCGTTCTTTGCCCGCAACGGCCACTATGAATTCCCCGACGAGGCGCTCGCCGTCTGGCGCCACGAGCCGATGGTGCTCGAGGTGATGTTCCCGATCACCTATGGCGGCGTCTGGGACTATCCCTATCCCGAGGCGCAGGTGCTGATCGAGGACATGAAGAACCAGTTCGGGGCGCATCGGCTGATCTGGGGCTCCGACATGCCGAACGTGGAACGGTTCTGCACGTATAAGCAGTCGCTCGACTATGTGAGGCGGTATTGCCCGTTCCTGACGGCGCGCGAAAAGGACCTGATCCTGGGGGAGACCTGCGCGGCCTTCTACGGGATCGGCTAACGCCTGGTCAGACGACGGTGCGGTGGCGCTCGACGCAGGTCGCCAGCACCGTGTCGATCGGCTGGCTCCACCAGCGGTCGGAGAAGATTTCGGCCTCGGAGAAGCCTGTGAAGCCCGCGTCTTCGACCGCTTGCCGGATGCGGCGGAGTTCGATCACGCCGTCTCCCATCATGCCGCGGTCGTTTAAGAGGTCGGTGGTCGGCACCAGCCAATCGCAGACATGATAGGCGAGCAGCCGCCGTTCGCGGCCGGCGCGGGCGATGCCGGCGTAGAGCTCTGGGTCCCACCACGTGTGATAGACGTCGACCGCGACACCCAGCGCGCCATCGCGGCCGCCGGGATCTAGACGTTCGGCGATGTCGAGCGCCTGCGCCAGCGTGTTCACCGCGGCGCGGTCGGCGGCATACATCGGATGCAGTGGCTCGATCGCCAGCGGCAGCCTGGCCGTGCGAGCATAGGCCAAAAGCTCGGCGATGCCGTCTTCGATCATTGCGCGTGCTGCTTCGAGGTCTTTCGACGGTATCGAGCCCGGACGCGCATATTGCGGCAGGCCGCCCGCCACCAGGATCAGACAGGGCGCGCCCATCGCCGCGGCCTCGTCGACCGCGCGCCGGTTATCATCGCGCGCCGCGGCGCGGTGTTCGCCCGAGGCTGGGAACAGGCCACCGCGGCAATAGCCGGAGAGTCTTAGGCCGGCGTCCTTGACCAGGCGGACGGCGCGGTCGAGCCCGATGCTCGCCACCTGATCGCGCCACGGGCTGATCGCCGGAATGCCGTGACGTGCACAGGCCTCGATGATCGTCGGAAGATCACCCTGGCGCCGGACGGTCGCGGTGTTGACCGAGAGATGGCGTGGACCGTCGCTGAAATCGCGCATCGGGTCAGGTCGCGATGCCGCGCACGGCGAGGACGGCCTTCATGCGGGCCGCCGCCTGCTCGGGATCGCGGAACAGCCCTGCCTTGTCGGCCAGCCGGAACAACTCGGCGAGATGCAGCGTCGAGCGCGCGCTTTCCTGGCCGCCGACCATGGTGAAATGGTCCTGGTGGCCGTTGAGATAGGCCATGAACACCACGCCTGTCTTGTAGAACTGCGTGGGGCTTCGGAAGATATGCCGCGACAGCGGCACCGTCGGTGCGAAGATGGCGTGGAATTTCGCGAGGTCATTGCCGGCCAACGCCGACAGGGCGGCAGTGGCGGCGGGTGCAATGGCGTCGAAGATGCCGAGCAGGGCGTGCGAATAGCCCTGATCGTCGCCCGCGATCAGTTCGGCGTAGTTGAAATCGTCGCCGGTATACATTTTGACGCGCTTGTCGAGCCGGCGGCGCATGGTGATCTCCTTGTCCTTGTCGAGCAGGGAGATCTTTACGCCGTCGATCTTCGCGGCTGACCGGTTGATGACGTCCAAAGACGTTTCCATCGCCGAGGCGAAGTCGGCCGAGCCCCAGTAGCCGGCGAGTGCTGGATCGAACATGTCGCCCAGCCAATGGATGATCACCGGCTCGCGCACCTGGCCCAGCACGCGGTCGTAGACGCGGGCATAGTCGTCGGGCGATTTCGCGACCCGTACCAGGGCGCGCGACGCCATCAGGATGATGCGGCCGCCGACGGCCTCGATGGCCGCGATCTGTTCCTCGTAGGCGCGGATGACCTCGTCGACCGAGCGCACGGCATTGAGGTCGAGATGATCGGTGCCGGCGCCGGAGAAGACGACGGCGCCCGTGCGGCCGCGCGACGCTGCGACCGAGCGCTTGATCAGCTCGAGCGCCATCTTCCAGTCGAGGCCCATGCCGCGCTGGGCGGTGTCCATGGCTTCGGCGACGCCGAGTCCCAGGTCCCACAGGTACTCGCGATAGGCGATGGTGCGGTCCCAGTCGGGTGCGGCCTGCAGCCAGGGATCGATGTCGGCGTTGGGATCGGCCACCACGTGGGCAGCGGCCAAAGCGACGCGATTGAGCGGTCGCGTCACCCGGTCGGGGAAATGCGCCGCCGTCGACAGCGTGTAGGGCGACAGGTGGCCGCCCAGCGCGGGCAGTGGCAGGACGATCGACATGGCAATCTCCTCAGACTTTCAGCCTCAGACTTCCAGAGGGGGAACGTCGACCCAACGCCGTTCCTTCCAGCTCTGGTGCGCGCATTCGACGAGTTGCACGCCCTTGGCGCCCTCGACCAGCGTGTGCGGGAAGGGCGCGTCTTCGACGACGTGGCGGATGAACATCTCCCACTCGGCCTTGAACCCGTTATCGTAGACGACGTTGTCGGGCACCTTCTGCCAGCTGTCGTAGAAATCGATGGTCTGCTTCTGGTCGGGGTTCCACACCGGCCGCGGCGTCGCGGTCCTGGGCTGGATCATGCAGTCGCTGAGGCCGGCCACCGCGGAGCCCAGCGTGCCATCGACCTGGAAGGTCACGAGATCGTCGCGATAGACACGCACCGCCCAGCTCATGTTGATATGGGCGATCACGCCGCCTTCGAGCTGGAAGCTCGCGTAGGCGGCATCGTCGGCGGTCGCGGCGTAGCGCTTGCCGGCCTCGTCGACCCGCTCGGGAATGTGGGTTGCGGCGATACAGGACACCGACTGGACCTTGCCGAAGAGATTGTCGAGCACGTAACGCCAGTGGCAGATCATGTCGAGCACGATGCCGCCACCGTCCTCGGTGCGGTAGTTCCACGACGGCCGCTGGGCCGCCTGCCAGTCGCCCTCGAACACCCAGTAGCCGAACTCGCCGCGCACCGAGAAGATGCGGCCGAAGAAGCCCGAATCGCGCAGCATCTTGATCTTCTGCAGGCCGGGCAGGAACAATTTATCCTGCACCGTGCCGTTCTTGATGCCCTTCTGCTGGGCCAGCCGGCAGATTTTCAGCGCCTCGGCGAGGTTGGTGGCGATCGGCTTCTCGCAATAGATGTGCTTGCCGGCATTGATTGCCTTTTCCAGCAAGGTCGGGCGCATCTGCGTCGTCGCCGTGTCGAAGAAGATGTGGTTCTTGGCACTGGCGATCTCGGCGTCGACATCGGTGCTCCAGCGCAGCCCGCCGTGCTGTTCGGCCAGCGTTTTCACCTTGTCGGCGCTGCGGCTGACCAGCACCGGGTCGAGCTGGACGCGCGAGCCGTCCGACATCAGCACACCGCCCTGGGCGCGGATCGCCGCGACCGAGCGGATCAGGTGCTGGTTGACGCCCATGCGTCCGCTGACGCCGTTCATGATGAGACCGAGAGTGCGCTGAGCCATGGGTCATTTCCTCGACGGGGTCTTTGCGCCCCAAGTAACCGGATGGTTAATTGCTCCTATAGGCCGCCTGGCTTGTCAAGCCGGGCTCAGGATTTCCGTGCCGGAGCGGCGGCGATCGCCCGCAGGACCATGCCGACCACGTGCTCGATGCGCTCGTCGAGGGCCTTGCGCGCCTTGAGATCGCGCGCGAACACCACCGTCAGCGTGTGGATGTTGGAGACGTAGAAAAAGCAGAGCGAGGCGATCGAGATGTAGAGCTGGAGCGGATCGAGGCCGGGCCGCGTGACGCCAAGCCTGGCGCCTTTTTTCAGGATCCGCCCGACCGTGGCCACGACGGCCGAGTTCATGTCGGGGATCTGCAGCGACTTCTTGAGGTGGCGGGCGCGGTGCAGGTTCTCGGTGTTGAGCAGCGCCACGAAGCTCGGATTGGCGTTGAAGTAGGCCCAGGTGAAGCGCACCAGCTGCTCGATGGCGGCCAGCGGCGCGAGCTCTTCCAGTCGGAGCTCGCGCTCGGCTGTCCTGATGTCGGCGTAGGCGCGTTCGAGCGTGGCGAGATAGAGCGCCTCCTTGTTGCCGATGTAGTAGTAGAGCAGTCGCTTGTTGGCCTGCGCGGTCCGGGCAATGCGGTCGACGCGCGCGCCCATATAACCGTGATCGGCGAACTCGATCCGCGCCGCCGCCAGGATGCGAAGCTTGGTGGCGCCCGCATCGCGAACCGCGAGCTTGAGCCTGGAGGACTTGTCGTCGTGCCGTTTCATCTTGTTATCCCAACCGAAGCAAGGGACGCTTAGCCGGTGGCAATCTCCCTCTACATCGACGCCGACGCCTGCCCGGTCAAGGCAGAGATCTATCGCGTCGCCGAGCGCTACGGTCTGAAAGTCTATGTGGTGAGCAACTCCTATATCAACGTGCCGCGCGACCCGCGTATCGAGCGCGTGGTCGTGAGCGACAGCTTCGACGCCGCTGACGACTGGATTGCCGAGCGCGTCGGGCCTGAGGACATCGTGATCACCTCGGACATTCCGTTGGCCGACCGTAGCCTGAAGAAGGGGGCGGCGGCGATCGGCTCGACCGGCATCGCCTTCACCGCCTCGTCGATCGGCATGGCGATGGCCAACCGCGAGCTGATGTCGAACCTGCGCGCCATGGGCGAGATAACGGGCGGCCCCAAGCCGATGAGCCCGCGCGACCGCTCGCGCTTCCTCTCGACGCTCGACGAGACGATCCAGAAAATCCGGAAACGGCAAAAAGGAGGAACAACATGATCCGAATCGCCGCGCTTCTTCTGGCGCTCTTCGCCTTGGCGCTGCCGGCCTCGGCACAGACATCAGCAGCGGCCTGGCCCACCAAGCCGATCCGCATCATCGCGCCCTTCGCGCCGGGCGGCGGCGTCGATATCGCGGCCCGCATCGTCGGCGAAAAGCTGCAGGCGATCCTGGGCCAGCCGGTCCTGGTCGAGAACAAGCCCGGTGCCGGCGCCATGATCGGCGCCGAGATCGTCGCCAAGGCTGCCCCCGACGGCTACACGCTGCTCCTGACCTCGAATTCGCTGGTCAACAGCCCGCTGCTGTTCGGCAAGGCGCCCTTCGATTGGCGCAAGGACTTTGCGTTCATCACCACCATCCTCGAGCAGCCCATGGTGCTCGAGGTCAATCCCACCGTGCCGGCCAAGACCGTGGCTGAGTTCGTGGCGCTGGCCAAAGCCGACCCGGCGAAGGTGTCGATGGGTACCTCGGGCCCGGGCTCGATCAACCATCTGGCCGGCGAATGGCTGATGCAGTTGACCGGCGCCAAGTGGGAGATGGTTCACTACAAGGGCGCGGCGCCGGCCAATGCCGATCTGCTGAGCGGCACGATCCAGGCGCAATTCGACCAGCTCGGCCCGGCGCTACCGGTGCTGCGTGCTGGCAAGCTGCGGCCGCTGGCGGTGACCTCGCTGCAGCGTTCGCCGTCGCTGCCGGACGTGCCGACCTTTGTCGAGGCGGGCTTTCCTGGCTTCGAGGCCATCACCCTGTTCGGTCTGATCGCCCCGGCGCGTACGCCGCCCGAGGTCATCGCGATTCTGAGCGCTGCCATGGAAAGGATACTGAAGGATCCCACGGTGGTGGAACGCTTCGCCACGGCGGGTGGCGACGCCAAATTCTCGACGCCGGAGGGATTGCGTCAGGCTCTCACCAAGCAGTCCGAGACATGGACGCCCGTCATCCAGAAGGCCAATATCAAGCTGGAGAACTAAGAAAGACGTCGGGAGGAAACAATGAATCTGCGTCGCTCGACCCTGGTGGCGCTTGCCCTGGGGCTGGCTGGCGGATTGGCCGGCACGACTGCCGTCCGGGCCGCCGACCCGGTCAATGTCTATACGATCTGGCCGGAGAACTATGCCCGGCCGATGTTCCAGGAATTCGAGAAGCAGACCGGCATCAAGGTCAACTTCCTGCGCTTCTCCTCCGGCGAGGCGCTGGCTCGCGTCATCGCCGAGAAGAACAATCCGCGCATCGACGTGCTGTTTGGTGGTCCCGTGGAGACCTTCGCGGCCGGCATCAAGGAAGGCATCTTCGAGCCCTACAAGTCGCCGTCCTTCGCCAAGCTGCCGGCGCGCTTCAAGCAGGCCGACGGCCAGTGGACCGCCATCGCCGACGATCCGCTGGTGTTCATGACCAACGCCGGTTTCCTCAAGGAGAACAAGCTGAAGCCGCCGGCCTCGTGGGACGATCTCCTGAACCCGGCCTACAAGAACATGCTGCAGATGGCCGATGCCCGCACCTCGGGCACGGCGGTGACGCGCATCTTCTCGGTCCTGGAAGTGAATGGCCGCGACGAGGACAAGGCTTTCGCCTACCTGAAGAAGCTGCGCCAGAACGTGCAGGTCTACACCAAGAGCGGCGGCGGCGGCACGCTGCCGACCGGTCTTGGTCAGGCGGCGGGCGGCATCTTCTTCATCGTCGATGCGCTGGAAACCAAGGCCAAGGGCTACGACGTCATCATCTCTTTCCCCAAGGAGGGGATTGGCACATCGGCCGAGGCGATCGCCCTGATCAAGGGGGCCAAGAACCCCGAGGCGGGCAAGAAGCTGATCGACTTCGCGACCAGTGCGGCGATGCAGTCCAAGCTCGCAGAATTCAAGGTCAATTTCGTGCCGGCCCATCCCGACGTGCAGACCGAAGCGTCGCTGGCCGAGGTGCTGAAAGGTGCCAAGATCTTCCCGATCGACGACGATTATGCCGGCGCCAACCGCAAGCGCATCGTCGAACGCTGGATCAAGGAAGTGCTGCCGGCACAATAACGTGGCTGCCAGACAGACCGTTTCGTGGCGCCGGGTCGCAGCCGATCCGGCGCTGCTGACTGCCATCCTGGCGGTCTGGATCCTGCTTCTGCTGTTCGTGCTCTATCCGCTGGCGCATCTCCTCGAGCGCGCCTTCTTCGATGAGAGCGGCTTCACGCTGGAGCCGCTGCTGGCGAGCCTGGTCGATTCCGGCCACCAGGCCGCCTTCGCCAACAGCCTGATCCTGGCGACGGTGGTCGGCGCGCTGGGCACGGCGCTCGGCTTCCTGTTTGCGCTGACGGCGGTGCGGGCAGGGCTCAGCCGGCATTGGCTCACCTTCCTCGACGCCGCGGCGCTGCTGCCGTTGGTGTCGCCGCCGTTCACGACGTCGATTGCCATCATCTTCTCGTTCGGGCCGAAGGGGTTCATCACCCACGACCTGCTCGGCCTCACCAACGTCTCGGCCTACGGCTTCTGGAGCACCATGTCGGCCGAGACGCTGACCTACTTTCCCATCGCCTATCTCACCCTGCGGCCGATCCTGGCGGCGATCGATCCCAACCTCGAGGAGATGGCCTTCAGCCTCGGCGGCTCGCGCTGGCGCATCTTCCGCACAGTCACCGTGCCGCTCGCGGTGCCGGGTTTCGCCAATGCCTTCCTGCTGCTGTTCGCCGCCTCGCTCGCCGACTTCGCGACGCCCCTGATCCTGGCCGGCAATTCCTTTCCCGTGCTGCCGACCCAGGCCTACCTGCAGATCACCGGACTATTCGACTTCAAGGGTGGCGCCGTGCTGTCGCTGATCCTGCTGGTGCCGGCCGTCGCCGTCTTCCTGCTGCAGCGTGCCTGGGTCGGTCGACGCACCTACGTGACGGTCACCGGCAAGGTCGGGCAACGCTCGCGTTCGCGTGCCATCGCGCCCTGGGCCTCGGTGTTGCTGGTGGCAGCTTGCGTCGCGGTGGCGGCGATCATCGTCTACTTCTACGCCCTGCTGCTCATCGCCTCGCTGGTGGTGGCATTCGGCGCCAACAACAGCTTCACCTGGCACCATTATCACGTGATCTTCACCGAGGGCCTGCCGGCCATCCGCGACACGTTGATCATCGCGGCGATCGGCATGCCGCTGGGCGGCTTCTACGGCGTGCTGGTCGGCTACCTGATCGCGCGGCGCAACTTCCCCGGCCGCCGCGCGATGGAACTGGTGGCGATGATCAACTACGCACTGCCCGGCACCATCGTCGGCATCGCCTACCTGATCGCCTTCAACGATCCGCCCGTGGCGTTGACTGGCGGCGTGCTGATCATCGTCGCCTGCTACATCTTCCGCTACAGCCCGACCGGCATCCGCGCCACGGTGGCGTTGCTGCAGCAGATCGATCGCAGCCTGGAAGAGGCCTCTTCGAGCCTGGGCGCGGGTAGTGGCGAGACTTTTAGGCGGGTTACGTTGCCGTTGATCGCGCCGGCCTTCTTTGCCGGTCTCGGTGTGGTCTTCATCCGCTCGATGACGGCGATCAGTGCCACGATCTTCCTGGTGTCGATCAGCTGGACGCTGATCACGGTGCGCATCCTGGAAAACATGACCGAGATGGCGCTGGGGCCGGCGGCGGCCTTTTCCGTATTCGTGATCGTGGTGGTCTTCGTCGTCGTGGCCGGACTCAGCGCCATACTGGTGCGGCTGCGCGCGCCGGCGGCGGGTGCTGCGGCCCGCAGTTTTCTCGGAGGGTAGGGCATGGCGCCCATCAGTATCCAACTTGACCGCATCTCCAAGCGCTTCGATCATACGGTCAAGGGCGAGGTCTATGCCGTGCGCGAGGTGAGCCTCGCAGTCGAGCAGGGCGAGCTGCTGACGCTGCTCGGCCCGTCGGGCTGCGGCAAGTCGACGACACTGCGCATGATCGCGGGCTTCGAAGAGCCCGATGAAGGCACCATCTCGATCGGCGGCAAGGACGTGACACACGTGCTGCCCAACAAGCGCGGAATCGGCTTCGTGTTCCAGAATTACGCACTCTTTCCGCATCTCTCGGTGTTCGAAAACGTGGCCTACGGGCTTCGTGTGCAAGGGCGGGACGAGGCCGCGATCGGCCGCGCCGTCGGCGACGTGCTGGAGCTGGTGGGCCTTGGCCGCTACGAGCGCCAGCAGCCGCACCAGCTCTCGGGTGGCGAGCAGCAGCGGGTGGCGCTGGCCCGCGCCGTCGTCTTCCAGCCCGAGGTCCTGCTGTTCGACGAGCCGCTCAGCAACCTCGATGCCAAGCTCCGGGTCGAGATGCGCGAGCAGATCCGGGCCCTGCAGAAGCGCATCGGCATCACCACGGTCTACGTCACCCACGACCAGGAAGAGGCGATGGCGATTTCCGATCGCATCGCCGTCATGGACCGTGGCGAGATCGTGCAGGAAGGCTCGGCGCACCAACTCTATTATCGGCCGGCGAGCGAGTTCGTGGCCCGTTTCATCGGCCGCACCAACATCCTGCCCGGCCGGGTGGTATCGGCCGCGGAAGTCGAGGTCGAAGGCCTGCGGATCGCCCTGGCGACAAGTCGTGCCATGGGCGAGACGGTGCAGCTGGTGGTCCGGCCGGAGATGATCGAGCTCGGTCCGGCGGCTGGCGAGACAGGCGCCGCCCACATCGTCCAGCGCACCTTCCTGGGCGAGAAGACCGACTATCTGGTGGCGCTCGGCGGCTCGACGCTACAAGTCTCCGCGACCGACCACTATCGCCGGCCGCCGCTCGATGTCGGCCAGCCCGTCACCGTCCACTTCCATCCCGAGGGCCTGCACGTCCTGGGTTAGACTACTTGTCCAGCCAGACGTCCTCGAAGCGAAAGCCGTTGTAGACGCTGTTCACGTTGGCGACGTAGCCCTTCACGAAGGGCTGCATGCAGATTGCCGCGCGGTTCCACATGATGACGGGCCGCGCGCCGTCCTCGAGCAGCTTCTTGTCGATTTCCCAGACGATCTTCTTGCGCTTCTCGATGTCGGTTTCCTGGCTCTGCACGTCGAACAGCTTCTCGATCTCGGGATTGCAGTAACCGGTGTAGTTGCGCTCCGACTTACAGGAGAAGTTTTCGTAGTAGTTCTGGTCGGGGTCGTCGACGCCGTTGCCGGTGGTGTTGAGACCGAGCTGGTAGTCCTTTCGTGCCACCTTGGGAAACCATTGCGTCGTCTCGATGATGTCGACGTCGGCGTCGATCCAGATGTCCTTGAGCTGGCTGGCCAGGATGACCGCCGGATCCTTGTAGAGCGAGATGCCGCGGGTTGCGATCTTGAGCTTCAGGTGCTTGTCGGGTCCATAGCCTGCCTTCTTCATCAGGGCCCGGGCTTCCTCGCGGTTCTTCTCCACATTGGTGCCGTAGCCCGGCACGCTGCGCAGCATTTCTTCCGGCATGCCCCAGATGCCGTCCTTGATCGGCTGCATGGTGCCGCCGTCCTGGGCGTCGCCCTGATTGAGGATGTCGATGAAGGCCTTGTGGTCGATGGCGAGCGTCAGTGCTTTGCGCAGATCGGCATTGTCGAACGGCGGCGCGTCGCGATTGACGATCAGGTTGGTGCTGTTGTTCATCGACGTGACCTGGCACTGCGCGTTCGGCAGCTGACTCCGGACGTCCTTGAGCAACGGCATGGTCACTTCCCACGGGAAGGTGATGTCGAAGCGGCCGGCCATGAAGCCCAGCATCGCGGTGCCGCGATTGGGCACGATGGTGAACTCGATACCGTCTAGGTAGGGCTTACCCTTCTTCCAGTAGTCGGTGTTTTTGGTGAGCTTGAGGCCTTCGTTCTGCTTGAATTCGACGAACTTGAAGGGACCGGTGCCGATGGGCTTGGTGCGCATCTGCGCCGCTGGCACGTGGCAGGGATAGATCGGCGAGTAGCCCGACGCGAGCAGCGTCAGGATCGAAGGTTGCGGCCGCTTGAGGTGGATGGTGGCCTGATAGTCGCTATCGGCCGTGACATTGTCGACGTTGGAGTACCAGGACTGGCGCGGATTGGCGCGCAGCTTGTTCTCGGCCTTGCCGAGCAGGAGATCGAAGGTGCAGACCACGTCCTTGGCGGTGAACGGTTTGCCGTCGTGCCACTTCACGCCTTCTTCGAGCTTGAAGGTGAGGGCCTTGTTATCGGCACTCCAGCTCCACGATTTGGCGAGGTCCGGCACGATCGTATCGGGGCCGTTCTGAGGCTTGCTCTGGTCGAACAGCACCAGGTTGTTCATCACCGACATGATCGGGATGACTGTCGAATTCGTCGCCGTTTCGTGGATCGACAAGGTCGGCGGGTTGTCGCGATGATACATCTTGAGGATACCGCCGCTCTTTTGAGCCAGCGCTACGCCCGTCGAACACGCAAAGGCGGCTAACATGCCACCCAGCAACAGTACTGGCCGCATCTCGTTTCCTCCCGTCGGTTTCCTCCTGAGCGTGCCGCGTGTCGAGCCGCAGCATCGTCAGGGAAAACAGTCTAGCGCACGGCCTAGAGCCGGTCGAGCCAGACGTCCTCGAAGCGGAAACCGTTGGACATGCTGTTGACGTTGGCGACGTAGCCTTTGACGTAGGACTGCCAGCAGGTGGAGGCGCGATTCCACATGATCGGCGGCCGTGCGCCATCGGCCAGGAGCCGGGCGTCGATCTCCGCCACCAGTTCGCGGCGCTTGTCGATGTTGATCTCAGACGACTGGATGTCGAACAGCCGCTCGATCTCGGGGTTGCAGTAGCCGGTCAGGTTGCGCTCCGAGCGGCAGGAGAAATTCTCGTAGAAGGTCTGGTCGGGATCGTCGACGCCGTTGCCCGTGGTGTTGACGGCGATCGCATAGTCCTTGCGGCTGAGCCGGGTGTACCAGTGCGAGGTCTCTACGACATCGAGCGTTGCGTTGACGTGGATCTCCCTGAGCTGGTCGATCAGGAGCTGCGCCGGGCTCTTGTAGGGCGCATTGCCGCGCGTCAGGACTTTCAACATCAGCGGCCGTTCCGGACCGTAGCCCGCCTTGACCATGAGTGCGCGGGCCCGTTCGCGGTTTTCCGCGACGTCGGATCCGTAGCCGTCGATGGTGGCCAGCTTCTCGGGTGGCAGCCCCCACATGCCGTCGCCCGGCGGCTGGAGAGTGCCGCCGATCTCGGCCTCGCCTTCGCTGAGGACGGAGATGAAGGCCTTGCGATCGAGCGCGAGCGTCAGCGCCCGGCGGATGTCGGGGTTGTCGAACGGTGGCGCGTCGCGATTCACCAGCAGATTCGTGTTGCTGTTCATCGATGTGGTCTCGCACGTCACCTTCGATGTTCGCCGCCTGGCGTCCTTGAGCATCGAAACGGTCACTTCCCAAGGGAAGGTCATGTCGAAGCGCCCGGACATGAAGCTCAGCAAGGCGGTCGAAGAACTGTTGATGATGGTGAACTCGATGCCGTCGAGATAGGGCCGTTCCGGCTTCCAGTAGTCCAGGTTGCGCGCCAGCTTGACGCGCTCGAAGGGCACGAAGGAGTCGAACTTGAACGGACCCGTGCCGATCGGCCGGGTGCGCATCTGGCTGGTGGGAATGTGGCAGGGGTAGATCGGCGAGAAGCCTGAAGCGAGCAGCGACAGAAGCGATGGTTGTGGCCGGTTGAGGTAGACGGTGACTTCGTAGTCGTTGGCGCTGTGGATGTAGTTGATGTTGCGGTACCACGCGGCGCGCGGGTTGCTGCGCAGCCTGTCGCGGGCCCGGCCGGCCAGCAGGTTGAAGGTGCATTCCACATCGGCCGAGGTGAAAGGCAGTCCATCGTGCCACCGCACGCCCCGTCGCAGCTTGAACGTGAGCTCGGTCCCGTCGTCGTTCCAGCTCCACGCTTCGGCGAGGTCGGGCACGATCGACCCCTCGCTGTTCTGGGCGGTGGCCTGATTGAACAAGACGAGATTGTTGAATACCGGCATGAAGGGCACGACAGTCGAGGCCGCCGACTCCTCGTGGATCGAGGTGCTGGGGGGATTGTCGCGTTGGAACACGCGCAGCACGCCACCGCTTTTTTGGGCAAGTGCGGCCCCGGTCGACAGCAGCAGCGCGACCATCATGCCGCCGATCAGGACCCTCGCACGCATGCCCATACCCTTGCGTCCGGAACCGACCGGCCGCTCTCGTCGTCGAGGGCACAGACTACATTGGTTGAATGCCGCCGATAGCCTAATTCGTGCACACCCGATGTATGCAACGATACAACCAAAAAGCTGACAGAATCAGTGAAGAAACAACCGATACAATGCACGCATCATGCGACCTTCGTCCGACGCATGGCGCTGGAATAGCGTGGGCAGACCTCCTCGGCGAAGCGCGTCATCATGCGTTGGCGGAGCTCGATCGGCGTGCCGGGCGTGGCGCACGAGACCATGAAATAGTTGAAGCCGAGGGCCACCAGCTGGTCGATCCGCCGGCAGATCGTCTCGGGACTGCCGACCAGATTGGAATCCATGAACGGCCCCAGTTCGCCCGGATCGGTGAGCTTGCGCAGGTTGGCGAACATGCGGCTGAAGTCCTGGTACTCCGGGATGTCGGCCCATGGATTGGCATCGGACTCGTAGTGCGTGCACTGCAGGTCGAAGTAGGGCGGGTAGTGGCGACGGCCGAGCGCACGCGCCTCCTCGTCGGTGTCGGCGATGAACATCTTGACCGAGATCGGCAGGATCGCGTCGCGGGCGGCAGCTCCCGCCCGTGCCCGCCAGCGCTCGAGGATCCTGGCCAGCAGCTTGTCGGGAAAGGTCGAGAGGCAGATCGGCGCCACGCCGAGATCGCCCATCACCTCGGCGCTCGCCGGGCTGCCGATGGCGCCGTAGAAGCGCACTTTCTTGGCCACCGGCTCGGGCCGGATGCGGATGGGCTGGGCGATCTTCCAGAATTGTCCGTCGTGGGTGAAGGGCTCGCCCGCCAGGCCCTTCTCGACGATGCGATAGCATTCGGCGAAGCGCGCGCGCGCCTCGTTCATGTCGACGTTGTAGGCGTCGTACTCCATCTTGGCGGTGCCGCGGCCGATGCCGAGATGAAGCGTGCCGTTGGTCATGCTGTTCAGCATGGCGATCTCCTCGGCCAGCCGCAGCGGATGGTACCAGGGCAGCACCAGCACCGAAGTGCCGAGCGACAGGTCGGGAAAGGCCGCCGCGATGTGCGCCATGAACAGCAGCGGGCTCGGCGTCGGGTAGTAGTCGCTGAAATGGTGTTCCAGCAGCCAGGCCGCATCGAAGCCCAGTTTTTGGCCCAGCGCGCAATCGTCCATGACCTCGCGATAGAGCGACTGGTCCGACTTGTGAATGTCACTCGCCGGTGCAGCCTGAAATCCGAATGCGATGTCGTTCATGCGACGTTTCCCCTCTTCGAGTCCTGACTATATAAAGTCACACGGTTGATGGGGAGTGCAGGATGAAGTCGTCGATGATGCGCCGCGTGGCGGTATTTGGCCTGGCCCTGCTGGCCTTCTCGCCGGTCGGTGCCCAGGCGCAGAAGAAGCTGGTGGTCTACACCTCCAACGAAAGCACGTTGAACGATCTGGTCTTCGGCGCCTTCACCAAGGAGACCGGGATCGCCGTCGAGCCGGTCGTCGCCGGATCGGGCGTGGTGATCCGCCGCCTGCAGGCCGAGAAGGACCGTCCTCTGGGCGACATCATCTGGGGCATCAGCCGGTCGCTGCTGCAGACCAACAAGGCGCTGTTCGCGCCCTACGCGTCGAAAAACAAGGACGCCATCCCGGTCGACTATCGCGATCCGACGGACCTGTGGGTCGGCAACAACCTGCACCTGCTCGTGATCCTGCAGAACACCAAGATCCTGCCGGCCGACCAGGGCCCGAAGGGCTGGTCCGACCTGCTCGATCCGAAGTGGAAGGGCAAGATCGCCTTCACCGATCCGGCCAACTCCGGCTCGGCCTACACCACGGTCACGCTGCTGGTCGATCTGTGGGGTGGCGGCGAGGAGGGCTGGAAGAAGGTTGCGGCCCTGTTCAAGAACCTGAAGGTGCTGAACCGTTCGTCGCTGGTCTTCCAGGGCGTCGGCAACGGCGAGTATCCGCTGGGCATCTCGCTGGAATATGCCGGTCCGATGTGGGCGGCGGGCGGCGCGCCGGTCAAGACGATCTATCCCGCCGACGGCACGGTCGCGGCCATGGAAGGCGTCGCCATCATCAAGGGTGGCCCCAATCCGGATTCCGCCAAGGCGTTTGTCGACTTCGTCAACCGCAAGGACGTGCGCGAGATGATCCTGAAGGCGACCTACCGCCGGCCGACGCGCACCGACCTCGATCTCGCGAGCCTGCCGGGCGGCATGCCGCCGCTCGCGTCGCTGAAGATGCTCAAGTACGACGAAGAAGGTTGGACCGACAAGCGCAAGGAAACGCTGGAGCGGATCAAGGACGTGCTGCAGGAGTCGCGCTGAGCGTGACCGGCATCGTCATTGAAGGTGTGGAGCGGTCGTTCGGCTCGGTCCGCGCGGTTGACGGCGTGAACCTGACCGTCGGTGACGGCGAGTTCTTCACCCTCTTGGGCCCGTCGGGCTGCGGCAAGACCACGTTGCTGCGCATGATCGCGGGCTTCTGCGAACTCGACGGCGGCGAGATCCGCTTTGGCGCCAAGCGCATCGACCGGCTGCCGGCGCACACGCGCGACATCGGCATGGTGTTCCAGAACTATGCGGTGTTCCCCAACCTGACGGTTGCGGGCAACGTCGCCTACGGCTTGAAGGCGCGCCGCGTGGCCGGAACCGAGCTCGCGCGCCGGGTCGACGAGGCGCTGGCGCTGGTCCAGCTCGCGGGCTACGGCGAGCGCTGGCCGCACCAGCTCTCGGGCGGCCAGCTCCAGCGCGTCGCCATCGCCCGCGCGCTGGTGATCCGCCCGCAGGTGCTGCTGTTCGACGAGCCGCTCAGCAACCTCGACGCAAGGCTTCGCGTCAGCATGCGGGCCGAGATCCGCGAACTGCAGAAGTCGCTCGGCATCACCGCGATCTACGTCACGCACGACCAGGAAGAGGCGATGTCGGTCTCCGACCGCATCGCGCTGATGCAGAGCGGAAAATTGGAGCAGGTCGGCGCCCCGGCCGAGATCTACCGCAATCCGACGTCACGCTTCGCCGCCGAGTTCATGGGCACCACCAACCTGATCGAAGCGCGGACGCTGGGTCGTGACGGCGCCGGCATGGTCTCGCTGCGTCCCGAGGCGCTCAGGCTCGATTCAGAGGCGCCGGCCGGTTGGCCACGCGTCGGCGGCGTCATCGCCCATGTCGAGATCCTGGGGCCGATCACGCGCCTCGACGTGCGCCTGGCCGACGGCTCACTGCTGAAGGTGGCGGCGCTCGACGAGCCGCATCGCACGCTGGCGCCAGGTGCCGCAGTGATGCTGGCCTACGATCCGGCGCGCGTGACGGTTCTCACATGAAGGTTCTCGCATGAGAGGATTGTCGTGAGAGGATTGTCGTGAGGCTCGCCATCCCGCACCAGCAGCGGATGCCGCTGGCCATCGCGGCGCTGGGCTTCCTCTTCCTCGGCCTGTTCCTGCTCTATCCGCTGTTCAACGTCTTCAGCGCCAGCGTGCTCGACGCCGACGGCGAGAAATTCACCCTGGCCAATTACTTCAAGGTACTCGGCCGGCCGTTCTATCGCGCTGCCGTCACCAACACGCTGGCCATCGGTGTGACGGCCACCCTCACCACGATGCTCATCTCCGTGCCGTTTGCCTTCGCGCTGGCCCGCCTGCCGGTGCCGGGCAAGGCCGCGATCCTGGCACTCGCCGCCATGCCCTTGGTGCTGCCATCCTTCGTCAGCGCCTATGCCATCGTGCTGCTGCTGGGCCGCGCCGGCATCGTGACGCAATGGCTGAATGCCTGGGGCATCGGCTTCGGCTCGATCTACGGCGCCGGCGGCATCGTGCTCGTCTATACGCTGACGCTCTATCCCTACGTGCTGCTGCCGACCATGGCCGGCTTCAAGGCGGTCGATGTCTCGGTCGAGGAGGCGGCGCAAAGCCTCGGCTCCTCGCCGCGCCGCACGCTGTGGACCGTGACCTTGCCCATCGTCATCCCCTCGATCCTGGCCGGCGGCCTGCTGGTCTTCATCGAAACGCTGGAGAATTTCGGCGTGCCCTTCGTGCTGGCCGAGGACATGCCGATCTTCGCCGTCGAAGCCTTTAAGCTCTTCATCGGTGAGACGGCGCCCAACCCGTCATCGGCGGGCGTGCTGGGCGTGCTGCTGATCCTGACCACGGCCGCCGTGCTGCTGATCCAGCGCCGCTACCTCTCGGCCCGCCGCTTCGCGACAGGCGCGCGCGCCGCCCCGCCGATCCTGCGCGTCGGCACGGGCCTGCGCATCGCCGCGGCGGTCTATTGCTGGACCGTCGTCCTGCTGGCGCTGGTGCCGTTCTTCGCCATCGTCGTGCTGTCGTTCATGGAGTTCCGTGGCCCGGTGCTGCACCCGAACTTCAGCCTCGACAACTTCCGCATCCTGTTCGACCGCTCGACCCGGCCACTGCTCAACACCCTGCTGTTCGCCACAATGGCCGCGATCGCGGTCACCTTGGTCGGCGTGCCGATCGCCTATGTCGTGACGCGCGTGCGCTCGACCCTGGCGACGGTGCTCGACGTGATCGCCACCTTGCCCTTCGCCATCGCCGGCACCGTGCTCGCCATCGGCTTCGTCGTGTCGTTCAACAGCGGCTGGCTGATCCTGACCGGCGGACCGCTGATCATGGTGCTGGCCTATACGGTGCGCAAAGTGCCGTTCGCGGTGCGCTCCTCGAGCGCCATCCTGCACCAGATCGATCCCTCGCTCGAGGAGGCCTCGATCAGTCTCGGCCGCTCTCCCCTGCAAACCTTCGGCCGCATCCTGGTGCCGCTGATGCTGGGCGGCATCCTGAGCGGCTTCGTCCTCACCTGGGTGACGGTGGCGTCCGAACTCAGCGCCACGGTGGTACTCTACAGTGGCTCGTGGCGGACACTGACGGTGGTGATGTTCCAGGCGCTGGAAAGCGGCGGGGGCGGGGTCGCCACGGCGGCGGCCTCGACGCTGATCGTGGTCACATTGTTGCCGATTGCATTGCTTTACCGCCTGGTACGGCGCTACGAACTCTCTTGAGGGGCGGGAGCCCCAGAGGAGCCCCAGAATTGCCTCACAATTCCGGGAAATTGCCTTCCCTGGAGATTGTCTGTTCTGGGGCCGGCATCCTCCCGCACTCTTGCGCGTTGCATCTTGGGTCATGGCTATGCGTAAGCGCACGAAGATCGCGATTTGGGCGGCCGCCGTTCTAGGCGTGCTGGCGCTTGCCTGGAGTGCGCTGCCCTATGTCGTCAACATGGAGGTCTTCAAGCCGGCCATGATCCAGGCCGTCAAGGAAGCCACGGGGCGTGAGCTGATCATCGACGGGCCGATCGAGCTTTCGATGTACCCGGTCCCCGGCATCTCGGCGCGCCAAGTCCACTTCGCCAACGCCACCGGCACCATCGGCGCCCAGATGCTCGATGTGCGGCGGATCGTGGTCCGGCCTTCGGTCCTCGCTCTGCTGCAGGGGCGGATCGAAGTCGGCACGCTCTTCCTCTATCGCCCGACCATCGTTCTGGAAGCCGATGCCGACGGCAAGCCCAACTGGGAATTCACGCCGGGCGCCAACGCGGCCCAGCCGCAAGGTGCGGCGAGCGGTGGCCTGCATCTCGCGGTCGGCCGTCTCGGCATCGTGCGCGGCACCATCAAGTACACCGATCCGAAGTCCGGCAAGACCCACACGGCCGAGGATGTCCGCGTGCGGGCCTCGGTCGGCTCGCTGGATGGACCGATGAGTCTGGAGGGTACCGCCACCGTGAACGGCGTGCCGTTGGTCATCGACCTCAGCATCGGCGGTCCGACCGACAAGGGTCATCGGACGTTGCTGACGCTCGAGGTCGCGAGCGGCAGGCTTTTCTTTGACGGCTGGCTGGGCCGGATCGCCCCGGACGGCAGCGTGATGGGCCAGCTTTCGGTGGCCACCGGCCGATTGACCGATTTCATCGGCGCCCTTGTGGCTGCGACCGGCGGCGGCATCCCCAAGTTCGCGTCGTCGGTCGTCGGCAGCTTCAGCTTCGACGGCGCCATCGAAGTGTCGCCCCGGCGCTTCGCCCTCACCGACTTCAAGACGGCGATGGGCAGCGAAAAGGCCTCGGGCACGCTGTCGCTGGATCAGTATCCCGAGCCGACCCTCACCGGCAAACTGCTGATGCCCCGGGTCGATGTCGAGAAGTGGATCGCGGTGCTGCAACAGCCGGGCATCTTCGCGCCGCCGCCAACAACGGTACCCGCAACTGCCCCCGCATCGGCGCCTGCCGCCACGACGCCCAAGCCGGCCCCCGCGGCCAAATCCGTGCCCGCGACACCTGCTGTTCCCGCTGCCAAGCCTGCTGCCCCGGCGGCCAAGCCCGCGGCGCCGGCGGCGGCTGCCGCGTCGCCCTTCCCGACCGCGCTGAACGTCAACCTCGCGATCGATGCTATCGAAGTCCTCTAT
>CANJHI010000013.1 GCA_947474005.1 Alphaproteobacteria bacterium
GCTTCGGTGATGATGAGCCTCGCGATGGGCATGCGTCAGTGCCTTGGGCTTTTCCTGCCCCCGATGACCCAGGCGCTGGCCATCTCGGCATCGGATTTCACCTTCGCAATCGCGATACAGAACGTCGTCTGGGGCCTGGCACAGGCGCCGCTCGGGGCGATGGGCGATCGCTGGGGCTTGCGTCCCGTCATGGCGCTGGGGGCGATGGCGTATGTCGTCGCGATGGCGGCCATGACGGCCGCCACCGGCATCTGGACGTTCGTCCTGGCGCAGACGTTGATCGGCATCGGCATCGCCTGCACAGGGTCGTCACTGGCGATGACGGCGACGGCGCGCGCTGCTTCGCCCGAGCGGCGCAGCATCGTCCTGGGCATCGTCGGCGCCTTCTCCTCGGTCGGCACGCTCGTGATCGCGCCTGGCCTGCAGGCGCTGCTCGGCGTGTGGGACTGGCGATGGGGAGCGGCGCTGTTCGTCCTGCTCGCGGCGGCGATGGTGCCGGCGGCGATGATCACCGGCCGGGTCGACCGCATTCCCCAGCCGTCGCTGCAGCGGGCGTCGGCCGGCGCGGCGATCGGCGAGGCGCTGCGCAACCGCCGCTTCGTCGTGCTGTGCTGCACGCATTTCGTCTGCGGCCTGCAGCTCATCTTCATCAACACGCACCTGCCGAACTACCTGGCGATCTGCGGCATGGACCCGATGCTCGGCGCCGCGGCAATGTCCATCATCGGCGGCATCAACATCGCGGGCTGCCTGCTGGCCGGCTGGCTCGGCCAGCGCTACCTCAAGAACGTCCTGCTGGGGCTGACCTATCTCGCGCGCTCCGCCGTGCTGATGATCTATTTCATGATGCCGCCCACGCCCGCGACGACGATCCTCTTCGCCGCCGCGATGGGCATGCTGTGGCTGGGCGTCATTCCGCTGGTGTCGGGCTATGTCGCCGACCTGTTCGGCACGCGCAACATGGCCACGCTCCTGGGCGTGTCGTTCGTCATCCACCAGATGGGCTCGGTCGTGGGCGCCTGGGGCGGCGGCATGATCTTCGACATGTTCGGCAACTACGACCTGGCCTGGCGGTTCGGCGTGTCGCTGGGCATCGTGGCGGGCCTCGTGCAGATCCTGTTCGGTGGACCCTCCGGCACGTGGTCGCGCACGCGGCCCGCAGCCGCGACGGGCTGAAGGGAGCGCCGACCCGATGACCGGACAGAAGTTGCTCGTCGCCAATCGCGGCGAGATTGCCATTCGCATCTTTCGCTCGGCCGCAGATCTCGGCATGGGCAGCATCGCGATCTATCCCGCGGACGACAGCGCCAGCCTGCATGTCGGGAAGGCCGACACCGCGTTCGCCCTGCCGGGACGGGGAGTCGCCGCGTATCTCGATGGGGCGGCCATCCTGGCGGCGGCAAAAGAGGCGGGCGCGACGGCGATCCACCCCGGCTATGGCTTTCTGTCGGAGAATGTGACCTTCGCGCGCGCCTGTGCCGACGCGGGCATCACCTTTGTCGGCCCGACGCCCGGGATCCTGAAACTGTTCGGCGACAAGCACCGCGCGCGCCAGCTTGCCCGCGATACGGGCGTGCCGATCCTCGCGGGCACGGCTGCGCCCACGACGCTTGAAGAGGCCCGGACATTCATGGCCGGGCTCGGGGCCGGCGCGGCAGTGATGGTCAAGGCGGTTGCCGGCGGCGGCGGCCGTGGCATGCGGCCGGTCCTGGCGGCGGCCGACCTGGAGGAGGCTTTTATCCGCTGCCGGTCGGAGGCAACCGCCGCCTTCGGGTCGGGCGATCTCTACGTCGAGCAGCTCGTGCGCCACGCGCGTCACATCGAGGTGCAGGTGATCGGCGATGGGGTGGAGGTGGCGCACCTGTGGGAACGCGACTGCTCGCTCCAGCGCCAGCGGCAGAAGCTCGTCGAGTTCGCCCCCGCGCCGAACCTGGAGGCGGGCCTGCGTCAGCGGTTGCTGGACGCCGCCGTGAAGCTCGCGCGCACCGCGAACTATTTTAGCCTCGGCACGTTCGAGTTCCTCGTCGACGACGCCAACGGCACTTTCTATTTCATCGAAGCGAACCCGCGCCTGCAGGTCGAGCATACGGTGACGGAAGCGGTCACCGGCCTCGACCTGGTCGAGCTGCAGCTCCGGCTGGCGAACGGCGCCACCCTGGCGGAACTGGGCCTCGCGAGCGGCTCGGGCCCAGCACCACGCGGCATGGCGATGCAGCTCCGCATCAACCTCGAGACGATGCAGCCAGACGGCACGGCCAGGCCCGGCGGCGGCGTGCTCAGCACGTTCGAGCCACCGTCCGGCCCGGACATTCGTGTCGACGGCTATGGCTATGCCGGCTACGCCACCAACCCGGCTTACGATTCGCTGCTCGCCAAGCTGATCGTTTTTGCCCGCAGCGGCCGTGTCGAGGACGTGACGGCCAAGGGTTACCGCGCCCTCTGCGAATTCAACATCGCGGGCGCGCCGACGAACATCGCGTTTCTCCAGGCGCTGCTGCTGGACGAGGACGTGCGCGCCGGCAAGGTCGAGACCGGCTTCGTCGAGGCCCATGCCGCCGCCCTGGTTGCGGTGGGCGCGGCCGTCCATCCGCGTCTCTTTGCTTCGGCGAAGGCGGCCGCGCAGGAAGACAAAAAACAGGACGCCCGCGCTGGCGCCAGGGTCGACGCCGGCGATCCGCTCTCCGTGCTCGCCTACGGCCAGGCGGCGCGCGATCGGCCGGAACCGAAAGCGGGCGATCCGCCGGACGGGATGATCGCGATCCGCACGCCGATGCAGGGCACGGTCATCTCGATCGCGTCAGCGGTCGGCGACGCCGTTCCGGCCGGGGCCGAGGTGGCCGTGATGGAAGCCATGAAAATGGAACACGTCATCGCGGCGAGTGCCGGTGGCATTGTCCGGGCCATTCATGTCGAACCCGGCGACACGCTCTGGGAAGGCCAGCTGCTGCTCAGCCTCGAGCCGTCCGAGGTGGCGGCCGAAGTCGTGGGCGGCGCGGACGAGCTCGACCTCGACGCCATTCGCCCGGACCTGGCCGAGGTGCTGGCGCGTCGGGCGCTCACGCGCGACGCGAGCCGGCCGGAGGCCGTCAAGCGCCGCCACAAGACCAACCACCGCACCGCGCGGGAAAATGTCGACGACCTGATCGACCCCGGGACGTTCGTCGAGTACGGCCCGCTCATCATCGCGGCGCAGCGGCATCGGCGGACCCTGGACGATCTGCTGACCCGCAGCCCGGCCGATGGACTCATCGCCGGCGTCGGCCGCATGAACGGGCACATGTTCGACGCGCCAGCCACAGGCGTCGCCGTGCTGGCCTATGACTACACCGTCTTCGCCGGCACACAGGGCGTTCACAACCACTGGAAGACCGACAAGATCCTCGACATCGCCGAGGACGGGCGCATGCCGCTGGTGCTGTTCGCCGAAGGCGGCGGCGGCCGGCCCGGCGACGACGACTACGGCGGCTTCATCCAGTTCGACACCTTCCATCATTTCGGCCAGCTCTCGGCCCTCGTGCCGCTGATCGGCATCGTCTCCGGCCGCTGCTTCGCGGGCAATGCGTCGCTGCTCGGCTGCTGCGACGTGATCATCGCCACGGCCGATACCACGCTCGGCATGGGCGGCCCGGCCATGGTCGAGGGCGGCGGGCTGGGCGTGTTCACGCCCGAAGAGATCGGCCCGATGTCGGTGCAGACGCGCAATGGCGTCGTCGACATCCTGGTCGCCGACGAAGCCGAGGCCGTCGCCGTCGCCAAGAGATATCTCGCCTATTTCCAGGGCCCGCTGAAAGAGTGGACCGCGCCGGACCAGCGGCGGATGCGCCACATCGTGCCGGAGAACCGGCTGCGCAGCTACGAGGTGCGCGACGTCATCCGGACGCTGGCCGACGAAGGCTCGATCCTGGAACTGCGCCGCGACTTCGGCCGCACGCTGGTGACGGCGCTGATCCGGCTGGAAGGGCGGACGGTCGGCGTGATGGCCAACGATCCCAAGCAGCTCAGCGGCGCGGTCGATTCCGACGGCGCCGACAAGGGCGCCCGCTTCATGCAGCTCTGCGATTCCTACGACTTCCCGGTCATCAACCTCTGCGATACGCCCGGCATCATGGTCGGGCCCGAGGCGGAGAAGACGGCGCTGGTCCGCCATGCCGCGCGCCTGTTCCTGACCAGCTGCAACATGACCGTTCCGTACTTCACGGTCGTGCTGCGCAAGGCCTACGGCCTGGGGCAGGCCGCCATGGCCGGCGGCAACTACCGCGCGCCCTACTTCTACGTGTCGTGGCCGACCGGCGAGTTTGCACCGATGGGCATCGAGGGGCAGGTCAAGCTCGGCTTTCGCGCCGAGATCGCGGCGATCGAGGATCCGGCGGAGCGCCTCAAATTCTTCGAGGACAAGGTGGCGAAGGCCTACGACGCCGGCAAGGCGTTGAACCGCTCGACCAATTTCATGCTCGACGACGTGATCGACCCGGCCGAGACGCGGACCTGGGTCGCGAACATGCTGGCCGCCATCCGGCCCGCGCTGCCCCGCGCGGGCAAGAAGCGCCCGATGATCGACGCCTGGTGATCAGCACTGAGGTGCGGGCAGGGCTGTCGCATATGACTCAAAGATCCCCCCCGTTTTGGCCCCCGCCTTTCTGTGCGGCGGCCGAAAAATCGGGCCCGGCGGGAGATCCGAACACCGCCGCCGCGTTGCCGCGACGGCGGTGCATCGGTGTCTGGCCTAGGCGCGCTTGAGCTGCTCGACCCGGCCGTCGCCGGAATTGCTGCCCGTGTTCTCGAGCACCTTGTCGCCGGTTCGGGTGGCGATCTCGATGCGCCGCGGCTTCATCGCCTCGGGCACCTCGCGCACCAGGTCGATCTCCAGCAGGCCATGCTCGAACGACGCGGCCTTCACCTTCACATAGTCGGCGAGGTTGAACTGACGCCGGAAGGCGCGGGCCGAAATGCCCTGGTAGAGATACTGCCCGTTCGGCTGGACCCGCTTCTGGCCCTCGACGGTGAGCTGGTTCTGCTCGGCCGTGATGGAGATTTCCTCCGGCGTGAAACCTGCCACCGCCAGCGAGATGCGGTAGTTGTCCTCGTCGATGCGGACGATGTTGTAGGGCGGGTAGTTTTCCTGGCTCTGCGGCAGCGCCGAATTGGCCAGCAGATCGAACAGGTGGTCGAAGCCCACGGTCGACCGCCAGTACGGGGTTGGATCGAAGTTCATAGCCACATCCTCCTCTGAGCAACATGGTTACAAGGGTTTCGAACCGGACCCTCCGGTCCGAGCCGGACCCCCTGAGGGCATCCGGCGACGAGCGATTTAGGTTTGGAAAAAAACCGGGTCAAGGGAGTCCGCCAAATTTTTTTCGGGCGGGTCCTTGAATTCCACGGCGGGGATTTTTGATTTCCCGTTATCGTCATTTTTACAGGAGGTGAGGTATGACACTCGGGTCAGCTGCTTTCCTGCGCAGCCCTGCGCCGGCGACGCCGCAGCCCTTTTTCAGGAGTTTCCGGCCAGCGAGCCTGCCGGGCACGGCACCGCCGGGCCGGTCGCCCGCCGCCCTTGCGGCCGACGATTGGCCGCGCGACCGGATCCTCGTGGTCGAACCGCAGGCCATCGTCGCCTTCGACCTGCAGCGCATATTGCGGGGGGCGGGCTACCGGGTCGTCGGTCCCGCGTCCACGGCCGACGAAGCCCGGCGGTCGATCGATCGCAGCCCGGTCGATGGCGCCGTCGTCGATCTCGACCTCGACCCGTCGGCGGTTCGGGCGATCGTCGAACTGCTCGACCGCGCCGGCATTCCGGCCGTCTTCCTGTCGGGCACGGCCTTGGAGGAGCTGCCGGAACGGCACCGTGAACGTCGGCTCGTCCACAAGCCTTACACCGGCGCGGCCTTGTTGGGAGCGGTCCGGCGGGCGCTGGAATCGGCCGATGACGACGGCGACATTCAATATCGGATCAGTCCCCCGCCGATCTCCTGGCCGCGTGTGATGCCGCAGCTCTAGCGGATGAGGCGTTCCGCGGAATCGACGGCCATGCACGTTGTCATCACACGAGAGGCTGCAAAGGCCGCCGTCCTGGCTGAAATCGATCGAACGGAAGGGGAGCCGCCGCCGTGGTTGGAAATGCATCTGTACTGCGCCATCGAGGCAATTCGGCGAGGTGATGCCGAGATAGCCTGCAATCACGTGGTGACCTTGCGCCGTGGTCCGACCCTTGAAGAAACGACCAGGCTTCCGCGCCGTCCGCTTCTGACCAAAGCCAGGCTGCGCAAGATGCTCGAGGCGCTGTAGGGGCGTTCGGCTCTCAATGCGAAGGAGCTTGGCGGTCGATGCGGGCGGAGGTACGCAGCAATGTCCGGGAGCGTCGAAGGCTCTCTCGACGAGTCATGGAGGAGGACGCCAATGGGCTGGCATGACGCTTTGGCGGTGAGGTCGGCGGAGATGGGCAAGACCTCTGCAGCGTTCAAGGCCGGCGCCCGGCGTAAGGCCATCGCGACAGGGCTCTTTCTCATGGCTGTCTGTGCTGTTGGCACCTTCGTGGGCTGGATGTGGGCACTGCTTCCGGGAGCAGCGGCCGTATGGTCAGCGTTCCAATGTGTGAGCGCGACCATGATTGCCTCCCGGATGGAGGCTATGGTGCAGCCTCCATCTGGCAGGACGCCATAGCGGATGGCGAAGCCGCATTTTGGCGAGTTTGTCGATCGCTGGAGTATGTCGGATCGGCCCCGTCCCGCAGGTATCGCACGAAGCATATTTTAGAGCGTAGCGGCATAGGGTTCGGATCCGGGTCGCCAACCCAGCGCAGCGTGACACGAGACAGGCTGCTCATTGAGGCGCGAGAAACGCGCCGGATGCGGTTTTGACGGTTTTCCGCGCGGTCTCTGGCGCAGACCGAGGTCTCGACGTCACAAGTGAGCTGTAACGACATTTGTCGCAACTTGGCGTGACACTACGCGATACCGGCTCGCCTGCGTACACCGGCGTGAGCGGCGCCAACTTTCCCGGTTCGCGATGACGCGCGCTTCTGACAAACTGCCGGCGCGCGCCGATCTATCGGCCGTTTGTTCTAAGGATCGGAAATGGCCGGCTCGTCCCGCTGTCGCGGCAAACGTCATACCTTCAAGCAATGGGTCATGGTCGCGGTGTGTGCCCTGGCCGTGTCGGCCTGCGCCGGCGAGTCCTACCAGGTGGCAGCCATGGAAGCTTCCGACGGCGGCGACCAGAAGGCGGCCATAAGCCTCGCCCGGAAGGAGGTCGCCCGGTTTACCGGGCCGGACCAATGCTCCCGGACCAACGCGCTCAACTGCGGGACCCTGGCCCTCGCCTACGGCACGCTGGCCGGCTACCAGATCCTCGACCGCGACCGGACGGGCGGCGAAGCGAGTTTCCGGAGCGCCCGGGAGGCGTTGACGCTGACGGAGCCCGAGAACCGGCCGGGCGCCACCGCCATGGTCTACAGGGACGTGTCGGAAGCCTACTGGAAGATCGGCGACCGGACCCGCGCCATCGATGTCTTCAAGGACGGACGTGCCGCGGGGGCGGACAAGTACCTGTACATGTCCTCCGCCGCCCGGGCTCTCGATCCGCAACCGGCCAACTCCCCTGCCAATCCGCCGGCTACCAATCCAACGGCTACCAATTCACCCACGGGTGGGCCGCAACCGGCCGAGCCGCAACCCGCCGATCCGGAGCCCAACCTGCAACGGACCGTCCGCTATTGGGGGACGGGCGCGGCGCCGCAGTAACGTCCGGGTGATTGCGGTTGAGCCGAAGCCGGCTTCTGCCTCGGGCTACGGACAGATTTTCTGGCGGGGAATGCCCACGTTGAGGTTCGCCGAGATCATGCGATTTCCAGTGCTCGTCCCGATCGTGATCGCGCGAGCCGAGCCGGGTGGGCAATAAATGATCCCCTTTTCGATCATGCCGTTGTCGACGGTTCGCCTGGCCGTCGGCAAACAGGCGGCGACCTGCTTGTCGGCCTCGGCGATCACCTTGTCTCGTTTCGCGACATCGGCCGCGCCGGGATTGCCGTCGAAGAGGGCGACAGAATAATCGCCGCCGCCGACGAGCGTCGATCCGACGGGCCAGGCCAGATTGGCCGGGGCCTTCTGATATTGCTTGCCATTGATGAGGGCGTTCCCCGTGAGCGCAATCTTGAGAAGCGCGCAGGCATCTGTCTGCTGGGCCATTGCCGACCCGACCCCCAGGAGCGCCCCCAAGAGAGTTCCAAGAAGAACCGGCAAGATCGCGCCGGGCAGGGGCTTCCGGCCGCCTCGGCTCGACGCCTTCTTCGGATTGAAAGAGCGGTTCATCTTCACATCCTCGCCGTCGGTCCGATGGTTCTTCCGGGACGCTCGAACGTCACCGGTCGGTCGCCATGATAGCCAGAGCCTGCCATGCAGAGCGAACGCAATCTTGCCGGCGGTACGCGTTGAAGTTGTGCATTCATCGATGCTAGCCTTCGAGGCGAAGTGCATCGGCACTCCTGTCTGGAGACGAAATCATGGGTGAAGAAGCTGGCGGTAGGGGCCGCGTCGAGGCCGAGGCGAATGCGGGGCGCGGTAGTTTGGCCGCGGGAGCGCTGGTCTTCCTGTATGTCCTGTTCGGCTTTTGCGGGCCCGCCGCCGCGCAGGGCTGGCAGGTTCGAACGGGACAGGGGTATGTGCAGGCCTTCGTCAAGGATTCGGCCGGCAAGAATGCGCTGGTCGTTCAGTGCCTGACGCCGAAGAAGAAATTGTTGGTCGAAATCGAGTTCGCCAAACCCCAGTCCTGGTCCTGGCGGGACGGTGGCGTCGTGTCGATGCGGGTGGACGGCAAGGTATATCCCCTGCAACCGGCCGGAACGGACACGTCGATCATCCTGCACAATGCGCCCGAGCTGGGCTTCTCGCCCCAGCTCCTGCAGGTGATCATGAAGGGCAGCGGCATGCTCGCCCTCGAGGGGCCCGGGGCCGAACGCCTGACGCCCCAGGAAAGAACCTTCCCCCTGACGAAAGCCGGACCAGTCCTCGAACAGGTCGACCGCGCCTGCCGGCGGACGTGAGCGATGCGCCATGGAATTCTGGTATTCGCGCTGCTGGGCATGGTGTTGGCAATCCCGAACGCCGGCAATGCCATCGTCGGGCGCACGCTTTTCGTCGGTGAAGCGCCGAAGAAGCAATAGGCGTTCGGCGGCAAGCACATTGAAAAACGCATGGCAGGATTGAAATAAGAAATTTGCAGGTTTTGCCTATTTCGTCCTATAAATCCGCTATCGTCGCACGAGGCCTGTCTTCAAAGGCTGGGCCGCCCGGTCGCTTTCCCGGGGCGGCTCCTCGTCGTGCGCTTTTTCTGTCATCCCGAGCGTAGCGAGGGATCCTTACTCATGGCTTTAAGGATCCCTCGCTACGCTCGGGATGACAATGATGCCGGAATTTCAACGCCGGCCTGAACCTTTGGCCATGCCCCGCCCGGCGCGCCCGCCGGGTATAGTTCCCTGGAGGACCAGGGGAGGTCCCGCGGTCTGTGCCCAGCACTGAACCGTGAGTAGCAAGCAAAGGCTGCCCCCGCCGACGATCCGTCCGGCTGTGGGGTGGACCGAGGCGCGAAAAACGCGCCCGAGGACTACGTTTTGACGGTCGTCTGTGGCCGCCCGAGGTGGGGCCGCGGGGTCAGATTCTGCTCGATGTCACAGGTGGGCGTAGAACCTGTGTCACAACATTTGTCTCAACTTGGTGTGACAGTTTGGGATGAGACAGGCCGAGCGCAGCTCGGCCCGTGAGCGACAGGACATTGCGCAGCAATGTCCGAAAGCGCCGATCGGTGGTGCTGCGCTCGGCCGCCTACCTAATCGCGGGGCTGGTCCGAGCAAGCACCACCGTCGCGCCCAGCGCCACGGCAGCCACGACGCAGCACGTCGCGAGCACGCCCTCGGCGCCGAAGTTGGCCATGACGGCGGCCAGCACCGGCGGGGCGGCGGCCGAGACGATGCCCTGCGGCAGGGCGAGGCGGCCCATCACGGTGCCGAACTGGGCGCGGCCGAACAGGGCCAACGGGAGCGTGGCGCGCAGCACCGCCTTCAGGCCGTTGGCGACGCCGTAGGCCATGATGCAGACGAGGGCCACGGCGAAGTTGCCGCCGGCCCACCAGGCGAGGCCGAGGCCCAGGGGGAGCGTGGCGGCGGCGAACAGCGCCGAGCTCATGATCGAGTAGCGGTGGCCGAAGGTGAGCTCGACCGCGCGCACGGCGACCTGGGCCGGGCCGATCAGCGAGGCCAGCAAGAGCGCGGTCGCGGGGTCGTGGCCGAGGCCGCGCAGCACGCCGATGGCGTGCACGATGAAGCCGGTGAAGATGAAGGCGCCGCAGGAGAAGGCGACCGTGAGCAGCCAGAAGGCGCGCCGGCTCTCCGCCGCCGTCAGGGTGGCCGCCCCGGCGGCGGCTGTGGCGGCCCCGGTAATGATGGTGCGGCCGGGCAGCATCAGCAGGTGGACGGGTAGGCACACCAGCAGATGGAGGCCGGCGAAGACCAGCAGCGTGCCGCGCCAGCCGACCATCGGTTCGAGCACGCCGCAGATCGGCCAGAAGACGGTGGAGGCGAAGCCGCCGACGATGGCCAGCACCGCGATGGCCTGGCGCGCCCGGGCGCCCGCGACCTGGGCGAGCGCGATGCTGGCGGGCGTGTTCAGCGCCAGGGTGGAGGCCACGCCCATGGCCGCCCAGCACAGCAGGTAGCTCACCAGTCCCTGCGAGGCGGCGAGGGCGGCGAGCGACAGCGCGTAGAGGAGGGAGCCCAGCGCCATCAGGCTGCGCGCGCCCAGGCGATCCATCGACTTGCCGACCCAGGGCGAGAAGAGGGCGCCGACGCCGAACATCACGGTGATACCGCCGTAGATCACCTCGCTGGGCAGCGCCAGGTCGCGTTCCATGTGCCGTCCCAGCACCGAGGGCATGAGGAAGGTGGTGCCCCAGCCGATGATCTGCGTGAGGCCGAGGCCTGACGTGGCGCGGACGGCCGGGCTGAGGATCACGCCGCTCTGGATTGTTCGGGGTAGAGCGCCAGAAGTCCCGCTTCGCTGGCGGCACAGACGCCGCGTTCGGTGATGAGGCCTGACACGAGGCGTGCCGGCGTGACGTCAAAGGCGGGATTGGCGGCGGGGCTGCCTTCGGGCAGCACGGCGACCGTGGCCAGTTCGCCTGATTCAGTGCGGCCGGTCAGGTGCGAGAGCTCGCGGGCGCTCCGCTCCTCGATCGGGATGTCGCGGTGGCCGTCCTCGATCGTCCAGTCGATGGTGGGATAGGGGAGGCCGACATAGAACGGCACGCCGTTGTCGTGCGCGGCCAGGGCCTTCAGGTAGGTGCCGATCTTGTTGCAGACGTCGCCGCGCCGCGTCGTGCGGTCCGAGCCCACGACACAGAAATCGACGCGGCCGTGCTGCATCAGGTGGCCGCCGGCATTGTCGGCGATCACGGTGTGCGGCACGCCGTGCTTGCCCAGTTCCCACGCGGTCAGACTGGCCCCTTGATTGCGCGGGCGGGTTTCGTCGACCCAGACGTGGATGGGAATGCCGGCATTGTGCGCCTGGTAGATCGGGGAAAGGGCGGTTCCCCAGTCGACCGTGGCGAGCCAGCCGGCGTTGCAGTGGGTGAGCGCGTTGATCCTGTCTCCGCGCGGCTTGAGCTTGCGGATCAATTCGAGCCCGTTCGCGCCGATTCGCCGGCAAATCTCGACATCCTCGTCGCAGATCTCGGCCGCGCGCTTATAAGCGGCGTCGCGGCGCTTCGCCGGGGGGAGCGGGGCCAGCAGCGTGCGCAGGTCGTCGAGGGCCCAGCGCAGGTTGACGGCGGTGGGGCGCGATTCCAGCAGGAGCGTGTAGGCGCGGGCCAGCATGGCATCCGACGGGTCCTCGGCCATGGCCAGCGCCATGCCGTAGGCCGCCGCCGCGCCGATCAGCGGCGCGCCGCGAACGACCATGTTGCTGATGGCGTTCGTGGCGTTCACCACGTTCTTCAAGTCGCGCACCACGAAATCGTGGGGCAGCAGCGTCTGGTCGATCACCTGGACGGTCGTGCCGTCCTGGCTGAGCCAGATGGTGCGGTAGGGTTTGCCGTCTACTTTCACGCCGCCACTTTAGAGGGCGCGCGCCACCGCGTCGATGATCGCCGCCGCATCGAGCTTATAGGTGCGGTAGAGGTCGGGGATGTCGCCGGACTGGCCGAAATTCTCGATGCCCAGCGGGACCACGCGCTGGCCGCGCACCGATCCCAGCCACGACAGCGCCAGCGGGTGGCCGTCGAGCACGGTGACGAGCCGGGCATCGCGCGACAACGGCGCCAACAGCCGCTCGACCGGGCTCGGCGAGCGATCGACGGGACCAACGGTGCGGCCACGACTCCGCTGCTGCGCGAGCCAGTCGGAATGCAGCCGGTCGGGCGAGGTCAGCACCAGTAGCCCGGCGCCGGCAAAGTCGCGCACCACGCTCTGGTGCGCTTGGATTGCCTCCGGCGTCACCGCGCCCATGGCGACGATGGCCACGTCGGCGCCCTGTTCCGGCGGCGCATACCAGTAGCCGCCGGACACGATGTCGTTTTCCTGTTCGAGTGTCAGAATCCGTTCGGGTTGCGGCAAACTCCGCGTGCTGAGTCGCAGATAAATCGATCCGCCCTTGGGCTGCTGCATGTACTCGAGCCCATGCCGCATCAGCACCGCCAGCTCGTCGACATGCGCCGGCTCATAGCTCAGCAATCCCGGCTGGCCGATACCGATCAGCGGACTGTGGATGCTCTGGTGTGCGCCGCCCTCCGGCGCCAGCGTCACGCCCGATGGCGTCGCCACGACCATGAATCGCGCATCCTGGTAGCAGGCATAGTTCAGCGCATCGAGGCCACGCGCGATGAACGGATCGTACAGCGTGCCGATCGGCAGCAGCCGCGCCCCGAAAATCTCGTGGCTGAGACCCAGTGCCGCCAATTGTATGAACAGGTTGTTTTCTGCGATTCCCAGTTCGATGTGCTGCCCGCGCGGCGTCTTGCGCCAGAGCTGGGCCGACACGACTTTCAGTTCGCGGAATACGTCCTCGGCCTCGGTGTGCGCCCACAGGCCACGCCGGTTCACCCAGGCGCCGAGATTGGTCGAGACCGTGACGTCAGGCGAGGTGGTGACGATCCGGCGGCTGAGTTCGCTGTCCTCGGCCGCGATCGCGTTCAGGATCTTGCCGAAGCCCTCCTGCGTACTTGACTTCTTGTCGTTGGGTTTTGGCAGCGCCGCCGGGATCGCCACGACAGGCGCCTCCGTGCGGCGGCGTCCCTCGGCATTGAACGGTGCCGCATCGAGGAAGGCCTGCAACTCGGGCGCCTTCACATCGAGGCCGGCGAACTTGTCCCATTCGTGTCCGTCGGCCACGCCCATGCCCTTCTTGAAGCTCGCCATCTGGTCGAGCGTCATCAGGCCGGAGTGGTTGTCCTTGTGGCCGGCGAAGGGCAGGCCCTGGCCTTTGATGGTGTAGGCGATGAAGCAGGTCGGCCTGTCGTCGGTCACGCCCTCGAAGGCGTCGAGCACGGCCTGCATGTCGTTGCCGGCGAGGTTGGTCATCAGGCGATGGAGCGCGGCATCGTCGTGCTGCTCCACGATGCGCCGGATGCCGGGATACTGGTTGAGATCGCGCGTCAGCGCTTCGCGCCAGCCCGCGCCGCCCTTGAACACCAGCGCCGAGTAGAGCGAGTTGGGGCAGGCGTCGATCCATTGCCGCAACTGCTCGCCGTCGGGCAGCGCGAACGCCGTCTCGAGCAGCTTGCCGTATTTCAGCGTGATCACGCGCCAGCCGACCAGCTCGAACATCTCGGCGACGCGGCCGAACAGCCGGTCGTTCACCACGCCGTCGAGGCTCTGGCGATTATAATCGATCACCCACCAGAGATTCCGGACGTCGTGCTTCCAGCCTTCGAGCAGCGCCTCGAAGATGTTGCCCTCGTCGAGTTCGGCGTCGCCCACCAGCGCCACCATGCGGCCAGTGGGGCGGGTGCCGTCGCCGAGGTTCTTCAGCCGCACATAGTCCTGCACGATCGAGGAGAAGAGCGTCATGGCGACGCCCAGTCCGACCGAGCCGGTCGAGAAATCGACGTCGTCGACGTCCTTCGTGCGCGAGGGATAGGACTGCGCACCGCCAAGGCTGCGGAAGCGTTCGAGCTTGTCCTGCGTCTGGTGGCCGAACAGATATTGGATGGCGTGGAACACCGGCGAGGCGTGCGGCTTCACCGCGACCCTGTCTTCGGGGCGCAGCACCGAGAAGTAGAGCGCCGTCATCACCGTCGCCAGAGACGCGCACGAGGCCTGGTGGCCGCCGACTTTCAGTCCGTCGCGGTTGGGGCGCAGGTGGTTGGCGTGATGGATGGTCCAGGCACTGAGCCACAGCACCTTGCGTTCGAGTTCGCGGAGCAGCCTCAGGCGCTGGACGGGGGCGAGAGTGGTCATGGCCATCGACATACCTCCACTCGCTTGGAAGGTCCTTGCGTTTGGCTCCCGGAATCGGCTGTATAGGGTAGATTCTTCCTCACATGTGGAACTTTGGGCAATGATTACCCTGGATGCCATTGACCGGCGCATTCTCGAACGGCTGCAGCACGACGGCCGCCTCAGCAATGCCGACCTCGCCGAACAGGTCGGCCTTTCCTCCTCCCCGTGCTGGCGGCGGGTCAAGGCGCTGGAGGAGGCGGGGGTCATCAAGGGCTATGCCGCCCAGCTCGACGCCAAGTCGATCGGCCTTTCGGTCAACGTCTTCATGAGCGTGTCACTCTCCACGCAGGTCGAGAAGGCGCTAAAAGATTTCGAGCGCGCGGCGGCCGAGCGGCCTGAGGTGATGGAGTGCTACCTGATGACCGGCGACAGCGATTATCTGCTGCGCATCGTCGTGCCCGACCTCGAAGCCTACGAGCGCTTCGTCATGGATTTCACCAAGATCGCGGGCATCGCCCAGATCAGAAGCTCCTTCGCGCTGCGGCCGGTCAAGCAGGGCACCGCGTTGCCCCTGGGCGTCAGCCGAGATCGATGACGCCGCTCATCATCGGCACGCAACGGCCGCCGATGTAGGTCGCAACGACCTTGCCGCCCTTCTTTTCCGCGGATGCTTGCAGGATGCTCGGGCGGCCCATGTCGAAGCCCTGGCCGATGGTCTTGTCGAGCACGAGGTCGGCCTCCGGCCGCAGATGCGCCAGCAGGCCGATCAGTGCCACGTTGGCGCCGCCGGTCGCGGGATCCTCGGGAATGCCATGCTCCGGTGCGAACATGCGGCTCTGGATGTCGATGTCGTTTTCCTTCGCCTGCACGTAGAGATGGATGCCGACCACGCGGTCGCGCGGCAGCTCGCGGGCGAAGACGTCCGTCCGGGGTGCGGCGGACTTCAGCACGGCGCGCGATTTCAGTTCGACGAACAGGAGTGGCGCACCACACGACGCTACGCAGGGCCGATGGGCGTCGAGCTTGATGTCGCCGGGCTGCAGCGAGCAGGCGGCCGCCACTGTTTCGACCGGGATCTCCTCGCCGAGGCTGAGCGGCACCGGGGCAGCGAGACGCGTCGCCACGACCACGCCGCCTTCGCGCATCAACTCCATGTGCACGAGGCCCGCCTTCTCCTCGAACACCAGCCGGTCGCCGGAAACCGGCCGGCCGTAGCTCTCGCCAGCGCGGGCCAGCACGAAGGCCGTCCCGACATTGGGATGGCCGGCGAAGGGCATCTCGGCCTTGGGCGTGAAGATGCGGACCTGGGCGGTGTGGGCGGGATCCTTGGGCGGCAGCACGAAGGTCGTCTCGGCCAGGTTGAACTCGGCGGCGATGGCCTGCATGCGTTCGGTCGAGAGGCCCTGGGCGTTGGTGACAACCGCCAGCGGATTGCCGCCGAACTGGCGGTCGGTGAAGACATCGACGGTGGTGAACTGGAGTTTCATGATTTCAAACCTGCCACACCGCGCTAAGCTTCCCGCATGACCAATGCTAACGGCACCCCCCAAATCTCTTATGACCATGGCGTTTCCGACCGGAAGCTGATCGGCGAGACGATCGGCGCCTTCTTCGACCGCCAGGTGGAAACCTTCCGCGACCGCGAGGCGCTGGTCGTGCGGCATCAGAAAGTGCGCTGGAGCTGGGGCGAACTTGCGCGGCGGGTCGACGAGCTGGCGGCAGGCCTCATGACGCTGGGGCTGGAGCGCGGCGACCGGGTCGGCATCTGGTCGCCCAACACGTCGGAGTGGACGCTGGCCCAGTTCGCCACGGCCAAGGCAGGCCTGGTGCTGGTCAACGTCAATCCGGCCTACCGGCGGGCCGAGCTCGACTACGCAATGAACAAGGTCGAGTGCAAGGCGCTGATCCTGGCGCCGGCGCTAAAGACCTCGAACTATCTCGAGATCGTCGACGATCTGGTGAAAGCGAAGAAGCTGCCGCTTCTCAAGCACATCATCCGGCTCGGCCGCGAGAAGACTCCCGGCATGCTCAACTTCGACGACGTCGCCACCGCCGGTGGCAACGCGGAGAAAGTGAAGCTGGCCGAGCTCGGGCCAAAACTGCAGTTCGACGATGCCATCAACATCCAGTTCACCTCGGGCACGACCGGGCACCCGAAGGGCGCCACGCTCAGCCACCACAACATCCTGAACAACGGCTATTTCGTCGGGCTGGGGCTAAAGCTCACGCCGGAGGACAGGCTCTGCATTCCGGTGCCGCTCTATCACTGCTTCGGTATGGTGATGGGCAACCTGGGCTGCCTGACCCACGGCGCGACCATGGTGTATCCGGCCGAGGCATTCGATCCGCTGGCCACCCTGCAGACCGTCGCCGAGGAGCGCTGCACGGCGCTCTTTGGCGTGCCGACCATGTTCATTGCCCAGCTCGATCATCCCGAGTTCGCCAAGTTTGATCTAAAAAGCCTGCGCACCGGCATCATGGCGGGCTCGCCGTGCCCGATCGAGGTGATGAAGAAGGTGCAGAGTCACATGCACATGCACCAGGTCACCATCGCCTACGGCATGACCGAGACCTCGCCCGTCTCGACGCAATGCGCGACCGACGATCCGCTGGAGAGGCGCGTCTCCACCGTCGGCCAGGTCCTGCCGCACATAGAAATCAAGATCGTCGACCCCGAGTGCATGGCGGTGCCGCGCGGCGAGACCGGCGAATTTTGTACCCGCGGCTATTCGGTGATGAAGGGCTACTGGAACGATCCGGAGAAGACCGCCGAGGCGATCGACGAGGCGGGTTGGATGCGCACCGGCGATCTTGCGACCATGGATGGCGAGGGCTACGTCAATATCGTGGGCCGCCTGAAGGATATGGTGATCCGCGGCGGCGAGAACGTCTATCCGCGCGAGATCGAGGAGTTCCTCTACCGCCACCCGAAGATCCAGGACGTGCAGGTGATCGGCGTGCCCGATCCCAAGTACGGCGAGGAGATCTGCGCCTGGATCAAGCTGCACGATGGCCAGACCGCGACGGCCGAGGAGATCCGCGAATTCTGCAAGGGCCAGATCGCCCACTACAAGATCCCGCGCTACATCGAGTTCGTGCCCGAATTCCCCATGACCATCACCGGCAAGATCCAGAAATTCGTGATGCGCGAACAGACGATCGAGAAGCTCGGGCTAAAAGCGCAGAAGACGGCGTAATCGACGCGGCGTGCGCGTTCCCACCCTTCGAGACGCGCTTCTCCGAAGCGCTCCTCAGGGTGAGGTTTTGGTGGTTCGCCCGACTGACTTTACCTCATCCTGAGGAGCACGCCGCAGGCGTGCGTCTCGAAGGAGAGGCAACGGGCGAGGGGAGCGTTCCCGCTACGCCCCGTGCGCGCTCAGGAACATCCGGATGTGGCGCACCGCCAGTGGAACCTTGTCCGGCGTGTCCTTCCACGGATAGAGCGTGACCTGCGAATTGGGCGACAGCATCGCCACTTCCATCGCGACCTTGTAGGGGTGGGGCGGGCTGTCGTCAGGGGCGACCAGGATCGGCGTCTTGCAGCCCTTCACGAAGTCGCGCGGCACGGTGAACACGAAGTCGCCCTTCTTCGTGTACATATTGGTGAGGAACTGGCTCACCTGTTCCATCGTGTATTCGGGCCGCTTCTTGGCGAATTCGGGGCCCCAGCCCTTCATGTTGTTGTCGTAGAACTGCGTCGGCAGCTCGGGCCGGAATCCCGAGGGCTGCGTCAGTACGGCGGCAACCACGCGATCGCCCACGCGCTTGATCAGGTTCCAGATCAGCGGTTGGCCGATGCAGTAGCCGAGCACCATGAATTTCTTCGCGCCAAGATGGTCCATCAGCCCGACATGGTCGTCGGTGAAGGCGTCCCACGTCCGCTCGATGTCGAGCGGGCCCGTCGACTGTCCGCCATTGGCGTTGCGCAGGTCGGCGACGACACAGCGGAACTGGTTGCTGAATTCCTTCATCGCGCTGAATGGGTGTGTCTTGTCGAGTCCGCCGATCGTCGAGTTCAGTCCGCCGCCCGGAATGATCAGCAGCGGCAAGCCCGATCCGGCTTCCTCATAGTGAATACGAACGTCGCCTTTTTCGTAGAACGGCATGTTGTTTTCTCCCTGCCGCAGCGTGCCACGCGCCATGCCGAGATGCAAAGGCACGAAAACGATGTAACCCGTTTCGACCGATGCCACCGCACAATCTCGAGTAGCGTATTCTGAATTGTTCCTGCTACGTTTGCGCGTGGGGAGAGAAGGCGGAATGAAAAGACTGGGACGGCGTCAGGCTCTGATGGGTCTGGGCGTGATGCTGGCGGGGTGCACGCCCGAGCAGAAGGCCGTCACGCAATCGAATGCCGCTGCCGTGTCGGGCCAGAAGTTGACGCGGGTGCTGATCGGCATCTGGACCGGCGTTGCCCGACTGACGGAGGCCCAGAATGCGTCGCTCCTGCAGCCCGACGAGCTGAAGCGAGCCTTCGACGCGAAGTGGCCACCGCTGGGGATTGCGGTCGAGGTTGTCGACGCGAATGGTGCCCCGGAGAGTGGTGGGCCGGCACTCACGGCTGCCAATGCGCGCTTCCGGTCCACGCAATTCCTCTTTCTGCAAACAGGTCGTTACCACACCCGTGGGCTGTTCATCAGGGACTACGAGATCGACGCAAGGATCTACGAAGGCGCTTCGAGAAAGCTCATCTGGCGCGCGACGACGGAGTTGCCGGACTTCTGGCGAGCGAGCCACACGCCTGTGGATCGCCCAGTTGCCGCAGATCGCTATGTCGACAGCCTGACGGCGAAATTGAGAGAGGATGGGCTGATTTGATGGCGCAGCAATCTTCTCTCTCGCGCCGCCTGTTCCTCCTGGCATCGGGCGGAGCCGCGGGCAGCTCCGTCTTGGCCGGGTGCGCAACGTCAGATGCGAACTTCGTCCACGAGCGTCTGCCGGTACCGTCGCCACCAGCGAAGATGCAGCGGTTGCTGTTGTGGCTGCCGCCCGACGACAACTGGCTGAATGGCGCGAGCGTTGCTGCGAAGTTCGTAAGCGCGCTGGCGCCCTACGGGGTCACCGTGGAGACGGGTCGCTCGACAAAGCTGGAGATTGATCGCAGCGTCGAGCAGAAAGAGGTTATCGAGAAGTTCAGGCCGACCTACAGGCTCGAGATCGACCTTCGCGATGCCCGTTCGTCGACTCAGGGCAGTGTGAGCACGACGGCGTTCCTGATGCTGGGCGTGCTCTATCGTGGCGCCAGCCGGACACCTCTCGAGAAGTTCCATTACCGCGCGCAATCCAAAGACACTCCGCGCTTCGTGAACCAGGTCGTCGAGAAGCTGAAGGCCGGCGGCTACCTCTAGCCGGCGGCGCGTCTCGCCGAGCCGTCAGCCCAACAACCGCTTCACCACGTCGAGCTGGATGTGGGCGGCGTCGACCATCTCAGCGATCGGCACGCTTTCGTTGGCGGCATGACCCTGCGCGCCTGAGCCCGGTCCGAAGTTGATGATCTCGATGCCGTCGTCGGCATAGTAGCGGCCATCGCTCACGCCCGTGGCGTTGAGGAACTTCACCTTGCGGCCGATCTTGGCCTTCACCGCCGCCTCGAAGGCGCCGACGGCGGCGCCATTCTCGGGCGCGAAGAAGCCGTTGGTGCCGGTCAGGAATTCGACGGCATAGGTGCCCTTTGACTCACGCACGCCGTCGATCACGCTCTTCAGCTCCTTGAAGGCGTCCTTCACCTTTTCATTCGGCAGCAGGCGGCGATCGATCTCGACGGTGCAGGCCGAGGGCACGACGTTGGTGTTGTGGCCACCATGGAACATCCCGATATTCACGGTTGATTTCATCGCCCCTGACACGCGTCGCGCCAGCGCCTTGTCGTAGTAGGAGCTGAGCGCGCTCACCAGCCGCATCATGCGCAGGATGGCGTTGTCGCCGGCGGCGGGATTGCCGGCGTGCGCGGCGCGACCCTTGGTGGTGAGGCGGGCCCACATCACGCCGCGCTCGGCCACGATCAGGTTGTTCTCGGTCTGCGCGCCCAGGATCAGCGCATCGGGCCGCACCTTGCCGCTCTTGCGCAGGAATTCCATGCCATCGGGCCCGAGATTTTCCTCATCGGCCACGAAGGTAAAAATCAGCTCGCCCTTGGCCGGGCCGCCCAGGCGCGCGATCTCCTCGGCCAGCCAGATCTGCACCGCCATGCTGCCCTTGCAGTTGCCGGCGCCGAGACCGTGGACGAGGCCGCCCTTGACCAGGGCCTTGTAAGGATCGCTCTTCCAGTTGGCGCGCTCGCCCACGCCCACCGTATCGACATGGGCATTGAAGGCGATGACCGGGCCCTTGGCTTTGCCCTTCATCCGCGCCACGACATTGTCGACGCCCTTCTTTTTGGTCGCGATCTCGACCTTGTAGCCGGCCTTCTTGAGGCGCTTGGCCGTGTAGGCGCATATCTCCACCGAAGTGCCGGGTGGGTAGGGGCTCGGCAGCGCGATCAGATCGGTGAGGATTGCGACGAGTTCAGACTGCATTTTCTTCGACATTTCTGAGTGTTCCTTAGCGGTTCGCAAGGTCGGCCAAGACCTCGGCCAGCACGCGGGCGCCGGCGGCGAGGTCCTGGGGCGTGGCATTCTCGGCCTCATTGTGGCTGACGCCGCGCTCGCAAGGCACGAAGATCATGCCACTGGGGCAAAGCTTGGCGATGTGCATGGCGTCGTGCCCGGCGCCCGAGGGCATGTCCATGTTGGCGAGCTTCAAGTCATTCGCCTTGGCGCGCACCAGGTCGATCACCCTCGTATCGAAGATCGTCGGCGGCACGGCCGTCACGCGCTTGATGCTGGCCGAGCAGGGCGCGGCATGAGTGGCGACGATTGCCGCCAGCTTGGCCTCGTGCGCCTCCAGCACCGAATCGTCGGGATGGCGCATGTCGATGGTGAAGACCGCCTGGCCCGGCACTGTGTTGGGCGAGCCGGGCAGGACGTCGACGCGGCCGATGGTGAAACGCAGCGTATCGTCCTTGTCGGTCGTGGCCTCGTACATCGCCTGCGCGATGCGCAGCGCTGCGGCGAAGGCATCCTTGCGGGCAGCGCGCGGCGTGGTGCCGGCGTGCGCCTCTTCGCCGGTGGTCTCGACAATGTAGCGGCGGCTGCCCTGGATGGCGGTGACGACGCCGATCGTCTTCTTCTCGTTCTCCAGTCGCGGGCCCTGCTCGATATGGGCTTCCACGTAGAAATCGAGCGGGAAGCCCGGCGGGCCGTCGTGCAGCGGTGCCGGCGCCGCCTTCAAGGTCTCGGCCAGGGCGTCCTTCAGCACGACACCCTTCCAGTCCTTCACCTGAAGCATCTCGGCGAGCTTGTTGTGGCCGGCGAACACCGCCGAGCCCATGGCGCCGGGCTGGAAGCGCGAGCCTTCCTCGTTGGTCCAGGCGACGGCCATGACCGGCCGCCGCGTCTTCACGCCGGCGTCCTCCAGTGCCTCCAGCGCCTCGAAGGCCGCCAGCACGCCGTACATGCCGTCGAAGCGGCCTCCGGTCGGCTGGCTGTCCATGTGCGAGCCGCTCATCACCGGCAGCGCCTTGGCGTCCGTGCCGTCGCGGCGGACGAACAGATTGCCGATGGCGTCGGTGAAGGTGGCAAAGCCGCGGGCCCTGGCCCAGGCGCCCAGCAGGTTCCGGGCCGCGGCATCCTCCGCCGACAGCGCCTGGCGATTGACACCGCCCTTGGGCGTGCCGCCCAGCTTCGCCATGTCGGCGTGCCGCTGCCACAGACGGTCCTCGCGCACCGCGCCGGCCACACTCATATCGCCTCCTCGAAGCTTGTCGCGCGAGCTATAGCGGCGGCATAGTCGATCTTCAATCGTTGGCGTTTCCGGGGGCTCGCGTCATGCACAATCATCTCGATCGCAACCTGTTCGGCTACGGCCCCAATCCCCCCGACCCACAGTGGCCCGGCGATGCCCGCATCGCCGTCAGCTTCGTGCTGAACTACGAGGAGGGCGGCGAAAACAATATCCTGAACGGCGATGCCGCCTCCGAGACTTTTCTCTCCGAGACGCCGGGCGGCGTCCCGATCCAGGGTGGCCGCGATCTCAGCATCGAGTCGATGTATGAATACGGCAGCCGAGCCGGCTTCTGGCGCATTCTGCGGCTGTTCGCCGAGCACAATATGCGCTTCACCTCTTGGTCGGTCGGCCGCGCACTGGAGCTCAACCCGATCGCCGGCAAGGCGATGGCCGCCGCCGGTCACGAAGTGGCGAGCCACGGATGGCGCTGGATCAACTACAAGGACTTCACGCTGGAGCAGGAACTACTGCATATCCAGCGCGCGGTGAAGGCCATCGCCGATACCGCCGGCAAGCCGCCGGTCGGCTGGTATACCGGCCGTTTCGGCATGAACACGCTGTCGGCCGTGATCAAGCATGGCGGCTTCCTCTACTCGAGTGATTCCTATGCCGACGACCTGCCCTACTGGGTCAGCGTCGACGAAACGCCGCATCTGATCATTCCCTATACGCTGGAAGTGAACGACATGAAGTTTGCCGTGGCGCCCGGCTACACCGCGGGCGACGGCTGGTTGCAGGCGATGAAGGACAGTTTCGACGTTCTCTACGCCGAGGGCGCGAGCAGCCCGAAGATGATGTCGATCGGGCTGCACTGCCGTCTCGCCGGTCGGCCGAGCCGTGCCGCGACGCTGGCGCGCTTCCTCGACTATGTCGCCTCCAAGCCCAAGGTCTGGGTGGCCACGCGCGAGGAGATCGCGCGACACTGGATGAAGGTCCATCCAGCGAAAGGTTGATCCGATGCATGACGCCATCACCGAGGCCCCGACCGGCACTGACATGATCCTGCGCGCCCTGGCGCGCTTTCCCGAGCGCCGGGCTTTCGTGTGGGACGGCGGCAGCCTCACCTACCTCGGTGCGCTGGCGCTGATCGGCCGTCTGCAGGCGGCGATGGCCGCGGCTGGCTTGAAGAAGGGCCAGACGGTGGCGTTCCTGAGCGCCAACAATGCCGAGACCTGGTGCGCGGGTGTCGCGGCGAGCGGGTTGGGCCTGGTCACTACCTGGCTGCATCCGCTGGGCGCTCTCGATGATCATCTCGACGTCATCGAGGACGCCGAGGTGAGTGGGCTGATCGTCGATGCTAGGACACATGCCCAGCGCGGCGGTGAAATCGCCGCCAAGGCCGCGGATCGGCTGAAAGTCGTGCTGACCATGGGCAAGGCGGACTTCGGCCACGATCTCATGGCAGCAGCGGAGCGGATCGGCGAGGCGAGCGCGGTCAATCTCGCGGCGGCGGACGACTATGCCGTCATCAACTACACCGGCGGCACCACGGGCAAGTCCAAGGGTGCGATCCGCCGGCACCGTTCGACGGCTGCCATGACGACTGCGGTCGCGGCCGACTTCGAGTTTCCCGAGACGCCGCGCTACCTCGCCGCCGCGCCGATCACCCATGTTGCCGGCACCAAGGTCGTGCCGGCGCTGCTGAAGGGCGGCACGGTCCATCTCATGAAGGGCTTCGATCCTGAGAGATTCCTGGACACCCTGGAGCGCGAAAAGATCAACTTCACCCTGCTCGTGCCCACGATGGTCTATGTGCTGCTCGATCATCCCAAACTGGACAAGACCGATCTCTCCTCGCTGGAGCTGATCCTCTATGGCGCCTCGCCGATGTCGCCGACGCGGCTGGTCGAGGGGCTGGAGCGCATCGGCCCGGTGTTCAGCCAGCTCTACGGCCAGACCGAGTGCTATCCGGTGAGCGTGCTCAGGAAGGCCGACCATGATGCGAAGCGGCCCGAGCTGTTCGCCTCCTGCGGTTTCCCGATCGCCTCCTGCAGCGTGACGCTTCGGGACGAGGACAACAACGAAGTGGAGCCGGGCGAGGCGGGCGAGATCTGCGTGCGCGCGCCGCATGCGATGGAACAGTACTGGAAGCGACCGGAGCAGACCGCCGAGACTCTCAAAGGCGGCTGGCTGCATACCGGCGACATCGCCCGCGCCGACGAGCGCGGCTACCTCTATATCGTCGATCGTAAGAAGGACATGATCGTGAGCGGCGGCTTCAATATCTTTCCGCGCGAAGTGGAAGATGTGCTGTCCTCGCATCCCGATGTCGCGATGGCCGCCGTGTTCGGTGTGCCGCACGAGAAATGGGGCGAGGCCGTCGCTGCTCTGATCGTCGCCAGGGCCGGCTGCACGCCGTCGCCCGAGGCGCTGATGCAGCTCGTGAAGGACCGCAAGGGCTCTCCGCATGCGCCGAAGCAGATCGAGATCGTCGACAGCCTGCCGCTCACCGCCGTCGGCAAGGTCGACAAGAAAGTGCTGCGGGCGAAGTACTGGGCCGGGCAGGCGCGTCAGGTCGGCTGAGCGCCGCGCCGCCACCGCCGCTCCGGCCACGGCGAAGTCCAATGCGCCTCCAGGCCGAGGCGTCGAACATTGATGCGTTCGAATGTCTGAAGCATCGCGTCGGCGTGCTCCTGCCCGCCCCGCAGAACCTGGAGCACGCGCCGCATCCGTCTCACCCAGTCCGCTGTGTAGTGGCTTTTGACATCCCAGGTTCCACCTTCGGCCGCAGACTCCGCGCGCAACTCGGCATGGAAGGTGCGATCGCGATCGCCTTCCTGCCAGGCCGTCGCAGCCATCAGTCGCGCGCGGCTGAGTTCGCCGGCCATGGCATATGAGAAAGTCGGAAGACGGCTGTTGTAGTGAACACTCCCGCCACCGGTCATTTTCCCAATGTACTTGAGATAGGTGCGAGGAGTGCATACCCAGCCAATGCGGGGAAACTCTTCTTGGGCCCAAGCCGCGATCCGTTTCGCGTCTTTCGCCGAGCCCAAGCCCTTCAGCTGTTCGCCGCCGTGTATATCGCTGACTCCACGGCCAGTGTCCTCATAGAGAGCCTTAATCCATGAATTTATAGTGACGGTCCCGCTGGAGGTAAAGCGGTCGAGACAAAAGCCCTGTACGAAATGGTCGATCGGCGGCACGATGACGAAGCTGCGATGGACGAACCAATGCGGGTTGCGCTTGAGGGCAAGCCGCATGATCTGCTCGACATCGTGAGGACTTAGCGCCTCCGTTTCGGCCATGGTGATGTCCAGTGCTTTTCCAGATCGAGCTTGTGTACGTTGACGCGTTCCAACGTGCGCGCAAGTGCTTCCACCCGCGCCGGTCCGTCGTTGAGAATGGATAGCAAACGCCGCAAACGCCGCCTCCATCTTACGCGAGGGAGATCAGGCTTGAAATTCAACCAAGTCTGCGACCTGTACCAATGTTCGAGTTCCAGCCGAAAAAGTTCCTCGAGCAGGATCTTCTTTGCCAACAGCGGGTTTCTCGTCAGGGCATGAGTCAAAATCAATGACGAATTCCGCTTGATGTCGGTAAAGTCCGCCGCATAGTGCAGAAAAGACTGTGGCGAGCGCGCACAACTGAAGCGGGCGCTCTCCTGTTCGCAGCGAAGCGCGACTTCTTCCTCGATGTTGCCGTCGCGCATGTCCCAAGTTTCCCTGCCAAGGGACGTTTCGAATCGGGCACCGTAGCCCCAGTTGAATTCCGGTTCGTAGAGCGGCGTCACTCTGTGGTTTAGGTGAAAATAGTGTGCGGTACTCGTCCGATCGAAGAAGAAGCCACAGACATAGTAATTGACCGGCGGGACGATGAGCCATTGCTTACGCAGGATCCAGTGCGGGTTGCGCTCGAGCGCAACCCGCGTGATCCGCTTGATGTCGGCTGCCGTGGTCATGGTTTATATTGATACACGAGCACTCTTGCGTCCTTGCCACCGCCGACATTTTCCACGATTTTTTTGATTTGGGCAGCACTAAGTCTCGCGCCGCCGGTCTTGAGATCGACAATTACGATGGTGCCATCGGCGTGCGTCCAGGCCAGATCAACTCGTGCAGTGTCCTTCTTGCCATAAGTTTCTTCGTTGCCTTTGACGTAGCTGACCTCCGCTCGAATTCCTTCAGCCCCGTATTTCTCTGCGATCCCCTTGGAGAGATGGTGCCATTCGGTGCCCAAAGCTGCCCCACCACTCTTGGTTACCAATCGTCCGGCTTCTTGATAAATCTCGTCCATCTTTCCGAAGCGGGCATCATACTCGACGAGCTGTTCGAGGGTCTTCGGAACCAGCTTGTATTTGCCATTCTCTAGAGGGCGGGCTCTGCTGACCTCCATTTCCAGCACGAGCGCGCGGGCCGGATCGTCGTCGTCAGGAGGCGAGAATCCGGGTAGCGGCGCATGCGGGTCCTTCGGGATCGAAAAGCCGCCACCGACGATCTGGCCGCCGGATTTCGCGATGTTGTCGGGCAAGATCTTTTCGGGCTCGAGAGGTAGGGGTGGCTTGGAGGGCGGTGAAAGTGCTGGGCCGGCCGGTGGCGGTGCTGAGAAAGGCGGTGGGCTGGCCTGGTTGGCGTCCGGATTGACCGGCTTGAAGAGCGGGCCGCCGATGGGCGCGGGCAGAGCGGGAGCCGGTCCGATGGGTCGTCGTAGGATCGGCGCAAATCTCGGACCGGGCAGGGGAAGGATCGGCGGTAGCTCCGGCGCCATGAATTCCTTTGGCACCTTGGAGGTCCACACCCTTCCGAATGCTTCGGCCGCGCCCGGTACGAGAAGGCCTGCGAGATGAAGGTTCGGGTCGGATTGCGGGGGCGGCGTTTGCTGACTATCGCTGTTCAGGGTCGGATAGAGCGCGAGGGCGCTATTGAATGGCGGTGGCGTCGACTCGCCAAAGGACGTTGGTGGCACGGGGCTGCGCATCTGGCACATGCTTGTCTCCGGAAATGAAAAAAGCCGCCCGGGAGGGCGGCTTGGAGGACGGTGGAACGGACAATAAAAAGCCCGCGCGGCGCGAGCCGGGCGGGCTTTGGAGGGCCGACGGATTACCCGTCAGCATATATATTTTTACGCCAAAATCTGCTGAATCGTCAAGTTTACTTACTCACAACTTCTCACATCACGCCTTGGCGTATCCTGCCTTGGAGCATACCTCATCTTGTGTCATGAGATTGAGTGGCGGGGTTTACGGCGCCTGTTGATTCATGTGAACAATGTGCAGTTGTGACTACCGTTCAAGCAGCCGCCGCTTCGTTTCTCCTCGCCGCAGCGTTGGGTGTGGGCGGCTGCGTCACCGGCAAGCCGCCGCAAGTCGCGGCCGTCGCGCCGGCCGATCCTCGCCAGCAGGAGATCGACGACCGCAAGGAGCATCTGCTGCAGCAGCTCGCCACGTGCGAGAGCGGCAGTTGGGGGCCTCAGGCAGCGCCGATCTACGGCGGTCGGGGCGCCTATCACGGCCGCTTCCAGTTCACGCCGCGAACCTTCATCACCTACACGCGCATGCGCGACGGTACCGAACTCACGGTGAAGGAAGCCATCGATTACGCGCAAACCTACGACAAGGCCGCCAGCCTCGCCTGGTACATGATCTACGAGCTGGAGCAGCCGTGGCACTGGCCGCTGTGCTCACGCAAGCTCGGCATCCCGGCGCAAGTAAAGCAGATCAAGCAGCTCTAGACGGAGGCGCCGGCCTCGCTAGCGCCCGCCATGGAACAGCCGGCGCCACCAGCCGCCGAGAGGCGTGTCCTCGATGCTGAGGTCGAGGCTGTCGAAGCCGCGAACCATGATGTAGAGTCCGCCGATGAACTGGAGCGACTTGGCAGTCGACAGTTCGTAGCTCGCGGGCAGCACGACGACGGACTGCGAGGCGATGAGCAGGCCGATCGTGATCTCGAACAGGCCGTAGGAAAACCTGTGCCGGCCGCGCCACCAGAAGAAGAGGGCGGCCACGAGCAGCAGCAGGCCCGGAATGAGCCATGCCGGCGTCCGGTGAAAGATGAGCTGGTGGTTGAGGACGGTGACGATCGCCGCCGCCGTCGCCGCCGCGGCGATGAGAAAGCCAGCCGCCAGATGGCGTCGCTGGCCCGAGACGATGCGCCGGGCCAATTCGCCGATGCCAGAATCGCCTGGAGTGGCCCGGTGCGCCGACAAGAATTCACCGCCATCGATCGATGTCACGCCCTCTACGGCCAGAAGCCGGATGAGGCGGCGCTCCGTCGTGACCACGCGGACATTCGCGGCGCCGCTCTCCCCGGCGTACGCGAGCGCCACTTCTGCCGTGCTGCCGCCGGAGGGTGGCACGACGACGGCGCCGGCATCGATCACCCGATCGAGAAGGGTCTGGAGGTCGGCGCGTAGTCCGCGCGAGACGCGGCCCCGGATGTCATCGACAACGGCTGGCGGAACGATCAGCTTTCCCGCCGTCGTCCAGGCGAGAATCTCCGGACACTGGACGATCGCGCCGGTGTCGAGGACGTAAAACACCGTTCAGCGAAGCTCGCGGCAGAATTCCTGGATCCGCCCGCAGCCTTCGCGCAGGCTGGCCACGTCGGTGGCGTAGGAGATGCGGAAGTAAGGGCTCATGCCGTATGCCGCGCCCTGCACGGTGGCGACGTGCTTCTCTTCCAGGAGCGCCGTCACGAAGGCGGTGTCGGTGTCGATCCGGCGGCCGCCCTTGCTGGTCTTGCCGATGCAGCCCGCGATATTGGGAAACACGTAGAACGCGCCTTCCGGCTTGTGACAGGTGATGCCGGGCGCGGCGCGCAGTATCGCCACCACCTCGTCGCGCCGCTTCTGATAGTCGGCCGCGCGTTCCTTCAAAAGGTCTTGCGGCCCGTTGAGCGCCGCGGTTGCCGCGGCCTGGCTGATGGTCGAGATGCCCGAGCCGATCTGGCCCTGCATGTTGGTCATGGCGGCGATCAGTGGCCGCGGGCCACCGGCAAAGCCCACCCGCCAGCCGGTCATGGCATAGGCCTTGGATGCGCCATTCACCGTCAGGGTGCGCTCTTTCAGCTTCGGCTCGAGCTCGGCGATGGTGCAGAAATCGAAGTCGTCGTAGAGCAGATGCTCGTAGACGTCGTCGGCCATGATCATCACATGCGGGTGGCGCAGCAGCACGTCGGCAATGGCGCGCATTTCGGCGCGTGAAAGCACAGCGCCCGTCGGATTGTTGGGGAAGTTCAGCACCATCCACTTGGTCTTGGGCGTGATGGCGGCTTCCAGGTCGGCGGCGCGCAGCTTGAACTGGTTGTTCTCGGGGCACGACACGAACACCGGCGTGGCGCCGGCGACCGTCGCCTGGTCGGCGTAGGAGATCCAGCCCGGTACCGGAATGATCACCTCGTCGCCCGGGTTCACGCTCGCCATCAGCGCGTCGTACATGATCTGCTTGCTGCCGTTGGAGACCATGATCTCCTCGAGCGCATAGTCGAGATTGTTGTCGCGTTTGAATTTGGCGCGGATCGCCTCCTTGAGCGGCTTCACGCCGTCCTGCGGCGGATACTTGGTGTCGCCGGCCAGCGCCGCCTTGTACGCCGCTTCGATGGCGTGCAGTGGCGTCGGGAAGTCGGGCTCGCCCGAGGACAGGCCCACGATCTTCACGCCCTCGGCACGCAGCTCGCGCACCTTGCGGGTCATGGCAGCGGACGCCGACACCTTTACGTTCTTGAGACGCTCGGAAATCTGGAACATGGAGCCTTCTTTCAATTCTTCCGATAGATCGTGAGGGCGATACTGCCCAGGACCGCGACCGACGCCACCAGCAGCCGCGCCGTGACCGGCTCGGCGAGTAGCATTGCCCCACCCAGGGCCGCAATGGCCGGCACGCAGAGCTGCACTGTCGCCGCCGACGTGGCCCGCAACATCGGCAGCACGGCATACCAGAGCACATAGCCCAGGCCCGAGGTCACGGCGCCTGAAAGGACTGCATAAAACGCACCTGTGTGGTCGACAGTACCGGCCGTGGCCGTGGCCAGCATGAGCGCGGCGGCAAAGGGCAGGGTGCGCAGGAAATTGCCACCCGTCGCTGCCGTCGGATCGCCGGCACCCTTGCCCAGGAGCGAATAGACGCCCCACGACGCGCCCGCGGCCAGCATGAGCATCGCCTCCAGCCAGGGTGGCGCCGCAAGGCCGGGCAGCAGCAGCCAGACCAGCCCGCCTAGTGCCAGCAGCAGTCCCACGAGCCTGAGGCCGCCGATCCGTTCGCCGGTCCACAGGCCGTAGCCCATCATGGTCAGCTGCACGGCGCCGAACAGCAGCAGCGCGCCGGTCGCGGCCGTCAGATCGCGGTAGGCGAAGGAGAAGCATACCGCGTAGGCGAACAACATGGCCGCCATCGGCCAGCTTCCGCCCGCCGTCGGCCGCTTCCCACGCAGCATGAGGATGGCGGCCAGGATCAGCGCGCCGGAGCCGAGGCGGATCGCGGTGAAGCTCGCGGCATCGATCCCGGTGTCGCGCAGTGCCAACCGGCAGAGCAGGGAATTGCCGGCGAAGGCCAGCATCGCCAGCGTCGTCAGGAGCGGAATGCGCAACGCAGAATTCATGTCGGTCAGAAGGGCGTCGCGATTCCGGATTGACGACCGACTTTCACGAGATCCTCGAGCGTGTCTGCGGGCAACAGCAATCCGTCGCGGCGATTTCTGGCTTCGTTTCGGGCTTCGATCTCGCCGGGATAGAACACTTCCGCGTAACCTTGGGCAAGTGGCACCGCCTTCAGCTCGGCGATCATCTTTTCCATGCGCGCGTTGAAGTCGGCGAGCGGCTGGAAGACCTTGATGTCGAGCACGATCATCAACTGGCCGGCGCCGCTCTTGTGGTCGGTCTGGTAGGGGCCGAACACGCCGCTGCCGAAGGCGCTGCCCGTCAGCACGCCTGACAGCATGTCCATCATCGCAGCGATCGCATAACCCTTGTGGCCGGCCATCGGCAGGATAATGCCGTCGATCGCGGCGGCCGGGTCGGTCGTCGGCGCACCGTTGGCGTCCAGTGCCCAGCCCTCCGGGATCGACTGGCCTTTTTGTTTTGCGAGATAGACCTTGCCGCGCGCCACGCCCGTGTTGGCGATGTCGAGCACCATCGGCGGATGGGAGCCGGCAGGCGCTGCCCAAGACCACGGATTCGTGCCGACGGTCTTCTTGCGGCCGCCCCATGGCGCCATTGCAGGACTCGCATTGGTCGACAGGAAGGCGATGCAGCCTTCACGCGCCGCGATCAGCGTGTAGTAAAGCGCCGTGCCAAAATGGTTAGAGTTGCGCAGCCCGACGGCGGCAATGCCATGCACCTTGGCGCGGCGGATGGCCTCGCGCATGGCGAACACGTTCAGCACTTGGCCCATCGCGTCGCCGCCATCGATCACGGCCACGGCCGGCGCATCGACAACGAACTTCGGCGCAGCAACCGGACTGCACACGCCCGCCTTGAGGCGGGCGAGATACCACGAGAGCCGCATGACGCCGTGCGATTGATGGCCCCACAGATCGGCCATCACCAGCGTATCGGCGACGATGCGTGCATCGGCCTCGGGCATGCCGGCCGATGCATAGACGGCGGTCGCGAAGTCGAGCAGACGGTCCGGCGAGAGTCGTCGTTCGGCAGCCATCGGGTCGGCGCTAGGCGCCGAGCCCGTAGACCTTCATCGCGTTGTCGCGCGTGATCTTGGTACGGGCGGCGGGCGTGATGTCGTCGAGTTCCTTCTTCAGGAACTCCTGGCTGTCGGGCCAGATCCCGTCGGGATGCGGATAGTCCGACCCCCACATGACGTTGTCCTCGCCCAGGTGCTTCAGCAGTTCGATGCCCACCGGATCGGTCTGGTAGGTGGCGTAGAACTGGCGATGCCAGTACTCGCTGGGCTTCATTTTGAGTTCGAGGTCCCTGAACTGATCCTCCCACTCGAGATCCATGTGCTGCAGCACGTAGGGGATCCAGCCGAGGCCGGCCTCGCCGATCACGATCTTCAGGTTCGGATAGCGCTCCGGGGCACCCGAGAAGATCAGTCCCATCAGCATGGTGCTCATGTGCATCTGGAAGCCGGTGATGTGGACGGCCTGGATGCGCCGCACGACGTGCTGCGGGAATTTAGTGTAGTCCGGCGAGCGGCCACCGATCGTGTGAAAGTGCAGCGGAATGCCGGTCTCGTGACCGAACTTCCAGAGCGGCTCCCAATGCTCGTCCCAGAGCGGCGTCATGTCGGGCCGGTTGGCGATATCGAGGCCGCGCACGCCGCGCTTGGCGCAGCGCATCGCCTCGGCGACCGACTCTTCCATGTTGTAGTTCGGGATGTTGGCCAAGCCGACCAGACGGTCGGGCGCCTGCGTGCAGAAATCATGGAGCCAGTCGTTGTAGATGCGCAGCATCTCCAGCGCGGCCTCGGGATCGTTCAGCCGGCCGCTCGAGCCCAGCACGCCGTACAACACCTCGGCCTGCACGCCGTCGCGGTCCTGGTCCTGGAGACGCAGGTCGACCTCGGTGAGGCGGCGGATGCCTTTCTTGCCGTCGGCATAGAGGCCGGTCGAGGCCATGCGGTCGGAGCGATGAATGATACCAGGTACATATTCTCGCCCGGCCGAGCCCATGCCGTTCACCAAGCCGAACTTGGCGCCGTTGCGGCTGGTCCATTCCGGGCCCTTGGGTCCCTCGATCACGTAGGGCATGCGCTCCTTCATCTGGCCCGACGCGTTCTTCGTGAACAGGTCGGTCGGCAGCCAGATCAGGTCGATATGTCCGTCGGCGGAGATGACGTCGTATTTCATGGGCGTGGTCCTCCAAGGCAAATCATCCTCCCGCGCCGCCTGCCAAGCCAGCCCCTTCGCATCGTTCCGCGAAAACGGCCGGACCTGCCAGGGGATTCTTTGGCTAGAGTGCGCCCCATGAAAAAAACCGCCCCCTCATCCTCGATATCCGGCCGCTCGATGTCCGATTGGCTCGCCCGCTTCGCCGCGGCGCTGAAACAGGGCGATGCCACCGGCACGGCGGCCCTGTTCACCGACGACGGCTACTGGCGCGATCTCGTGTCCTTCACTTGGAACATCGTCACCCTGGAAGGACGCCCGGCGATCGCCGACATGCTGACCGCCCGGCTGGGCCAGGTACGGCCGGAGTCCTTCCGAGCCGGCGACCGCGACGGCTGGTTCACCTTCGAGACTGCGCTGGGCCGCGGCACGGGCCACGTCCGCCTGAAGGACGGCAAAGCCTTTACGCTGTTCACGGCGCTGATGGAGCTGAAAGGCTTCGAGGAGAAGAGCGGCCCTTCGCGCGAATTGGGCGTCCAGCACGGCGCCATCCAGAACCGTGTCACCTGGACCGACCGGCGCCAGGCCAACGCGGCGGAATTCGGCTACACCCGCCAGCCCTTTGTGCTGGTGATCGGCGGCGGGCAGGGCGGGATCGGCCTCGGCGCGCGGCTCAGGCGCCTGGGTGTGCCGGCGCTGATCGTCGATCGCAACCTGCGGCCGGGCGATGCCTGGCGCAACCGCTACAAGTCGCTCTGCCTGCACGATCCGGTCTGGTACGACCATCTGCCGTACCTGCCGTTTCCCGATCACTGGCCGGTCTACACGCCCAAGGACAAGATGGGCGACTGGCTGGAATCCTACGTGAAGGTCATGGAACTCGACTACTGGAACTCGACGGCGTGTCGCAACGCGTCGTGGGACGCGGGCCGCCAGGAATGGACCGTGACGGTCGAGCGCGAGGGCAAGCCGGTGACGCTTCGGCCCAAGCACATCGTGCTGGCCACCGGCATGTCGGGCTTTCCCGAAATCCCCAACCTCCCGGGCGCGGAAAAATTCCGCGGCAAGCAGCATCACTCCAGTGCGCACCCCGGCGGCGAGGGCTGGGCCGGCAAGCGCTGCGTCGTCGTGGGCTCGAACAACTCGGCGCATGATATCGCGGCCGATCTGTGGGAGCACGGCGCCGATGTCACGATGCTGCAGCGCTCGCCGACGCTGGTGATGCGCGCCGAGACGCTGGCGCGGAACCGCCCGCTCTATTCGGAGGAAGCGCTCGCGTCGGGCATCACCACGGATATCGCCGATCTCACCGTGGCATCGATGCCCTATGGCGCACTGCCGGTCGCCTCCCGGCCGGCGGTCGAGCGGATCAAGGGTGAGGATGCGGAGTTCTACGATCGCCTGCGCGCCGCCGGCTTCAAGCTCACCTTCGGCGAGGACGAGACCGGCATTGGGCCGATGTATCTCCGTCGCGGCTCGGGCTACTACATCGACGTCGGTGCCTCCGACCTGATCGCTGACGGCAGCATCAAGCTCAAGTCGGGCGTCGAGGTTTCCCATCTCACAGAGGACTCCGTCGTGCTGGCCGACGGCAGCACGCTGAAGGCCGATCTCGTCGTCTATGCCACCGGCTATGGTTCGATGAACCAGTGGGCGGGCGAACTGATTTCGCCCGAGGTTGCCGACAAAGTCGGCAGGTGCTGGGGCCTGGGCTCGGGCACGGCCAAGGATCCCGGCCCGTGGGAGGGCGAGTTGCGCAACATGTGGAAGCCGACCGCGCAGGAGAACCTGTGGTTCCACGGCGGCAACCTCATGCAGTCGCGCCTCTATTCGCGATTCCTGGCGCTGCAGCTGAAGGCCCGGCTGGAGGGCTTGCCGGTCGAGGTCTACGGCCAGGCGCCGGTGCATCACCGGGCGTGATTTACGCTGGGGGCGACCGTCGCTTTGGCAGCGTAGACTAGGGACGATGTTTCGCCGCGCCCTCCTTCTTGGAACCCTGCTCGCCGCTGCCGGCTGCTCGTTCTATCCGGGCGAGCCCAGGCTCCCCAAGACCGACTTCCGTGCCACCCTGAACGGCGCTGCCGAGGTGCCGCCCTCCGACACCAAGGGCACCGGTTATTTCGCGGCGGTCTATCGGCCCTCGACCAAGGTGCTGGAGTATCGGCTGAACGTGGTGGGGCTGAGTGGCCCGGTGACCATGGCCTACCTGCACGGTCCGGCGCCGGCGGGCGAGAACGCCCAACAGGTGGCGCCCATCAACGTCCCGTTCTACGCCGACCGCTCGACGATCGACGATGGCGTCACGCTCACCGAGCAACAGGCCGCCGAGGTCCTGTCCGGCCGCTGGTACGTCAACGTGATGACCGAGAAGTTTCCCGACGGCGAGATTCGCGGCCAGATACTGCCGCTTAAGAAATAGCCCCGGCAGGAACTCAGTCGAACTTCAGTTTCCAGCCGATCCACTCGCAGAGCCCGCGACCCATTACGTCTTCGAGGTCGCGCCCCTTCAGCCACGGCAGCTCCTCGGTGAAGAAGGTGACGCACTGGCGGTAGGTGCATTGCATGCGGGTGATGTCGGTGCCCCAGAAGAAGCGCTTGGGCCCGAAGGCGTCGAAGATGCGGTGCAGCCCGTCCTGGATGTTGCGGAACGGATAGCCCTTGGTCGAGTAGTGCGGCGCACCGGTCGCCTTGACCGCAACGTTGGGCAATTTGCCGAGGGCCACCAGCTTGTCGAGATGGATGAAGGCCTCTTCGTCCTGGCCGTGGCGGTTCAAGCCGCAATGGTCGACGATCATCCTGAGATTAGGGTGAGCTTCGGCGATGGCGCGGAACTTGTCGGGAAAGATGCCTCCCATCGTCGCGACCGGGATCCCTTCCTTCTCGGCGGCGGGCCACACCCAATCCAGCAGACCGTCGTTCAGCCATTGCTGCTCGGCCGGCTGCAGCAGCGCCCAGCGAAGGCCCATCATGCCCGGCTGGTTGCTCCAGCCGACGATACGCTTGCGGCTCTCGGGATCCTGTAGCGGGAACTGCCCCATCACGGCGAAGCGTTCGGGATATTTCCGGGCAGCGTCGAGCGCCAGCTGGTTCGAGGTCGGATCCCAACTGTAGGGTGGATGGATCAACGCGGCGGAGACGCCGGCCTCGTCCATCTCCTTCAGGCAATCCTCGGCTGTGAACTTGGAAACCTTGCGGTGGAGGCCCGAGGGCGGCGTCACGGTCTGCGACCAGATGTGGACCTGCGCGTCGACGATCTTCATCGCGTCCTCCTCAGTTCGGCGTCGGCGAGGCAGGGTCGATCAGCTTCTCGCGCTTGAGTTCGCTCCACAGCTCGACCGGAATCCTGACACCCATGTACGCCACGTTCTCCTTCACTTCCGCGACGCTGAGCGCCCCCGGAATGACAGCGCAGAAGGCGGGGTGGAACAGCGGGAACTGCATCGCGGCGGCGCCGAGCGGTACGCCGTGGCGCTGGCATATTGCTTCGATCTTCTGCGCCTTCTCGATGAGGGTCGCGGGGGCGGCGACATAGTCGTGGGTGGCGCCAGGCTTCACGTTGCCGGTCAGGATGCCGGAATTGTACGGCCCGCCCAGGATCACCGAGACGTGGCGCTTCTGGCATTCCGGCAGGAATTCCTCGAGCGCGCCCTGCTCGAGGAGCGTGTAGCGCCCGGCCAGCAGCATGCAGTCGAAGTCGCCCGCCTTGATGAAGCGCGTGCTAGTGTCGCTTTCGTTGATGCCGACGCCGATGGCGCCGATGATGCCCGCCTTGCGCAGTTCGTCGAGCGCGCGATAGCCCCCGTCCATCACCGTCTTGAAGCGCTCCTCGAGCACGGCGCGATCCTTGGTGGTCCAGAAATCGACATCGTGGATCAGGGCGATGTCGATCTTCTGCAGGCCCAGCCTCATGTGGGAATGCTCCAGCGAGCGCATGACGCCGTCATAGGTGTAGTCGTAGACCGGCGCGAAGCCGGGCAGGCCGTTCTCGCGGAAATCGGCCGGCGGCTTCTCGCCGGGCTTCATCGCATGCAGGACGCGGCCGATCTTGGTCGACAGCACATAGCTGTCGCGTGGCTTTTCACGCAGGGCGGCGCCCATGCGCAGCTCGCTGCGGCCGTAGCCGTAATAGGGCGAGGTGTCGAAGTAGCGGATGCCAGCGTCGTAGCCGTCGTCGGTCAGCTTCACCGCCTCGGCATCGGGGATGGTGGCGCGAAAGCCACCCATCGGCGCGCCGCCCAATCCCAACTCAGTGACTTCGAGTTTCGTTTTGCCGACCTTGCGGCGCTTGAGCGTCGTCATGTTCGTTTCCTCCACGGATGCGAGAGAGTACGAATTGAGTCAGGCCAAGGCCATAGGAGACCTCATGAGCGACGATCGCCTCGTTCTGCACGGCAGTTTCACCTCGAGCTCGAGCTACAAGCCGATGCTCTTCCTGGCGCTTTCGGGCCTGCCGTTCTCCTTCCGCACGGTCAATCTCAAGAATGGCGTGCAGAAGGAGGCAGCCCACCTCGCCATCAACCGCTACGGCCAGGTGCCGGTGCTGCGCCACCGCAGCCTCACTCTCGTGATGTCGAACGTCGTGCTCGACTACCTTGCGCGCACGACCGGCCATTTCGAACCGAAGACGGAGCAGCACCGCTGGCAGGCGCGCGAGTGGCTGTCGTGGGAGAACGACGCCATCACCAACGTGGCGCGCGTCCGCCATTTCGCCCGCTTCCGCCCCGACGTGTCGCAGGACATCGTCAGCTTCTTCCGCCCGCAGGCCGAAGCGGCTCTTGATTTCGCCGACAAGTCGCTGGCCGGCCGCGAATGGCTGGTGGGCGATGCCTGTTCCATCGCCGACATCGGCTGCTGGGGCCGCATGGTGTTCGCGCACGAGGGTGGGCTATCGATCGATACGCGGCCGAACCTCGCGGCGTGGCGCGCCCGCCTCATGGCGATGCCGGGCTTTGCGCTGCCCTACGATCTCATTCCGAAAAAGGACGCGGAGTTCGCGGGGCGTTAACTCACCTCATCGGACCGCGGGCCTCCAGGCCCGCTCACGAGTCCGAGCGGGCCTGGAGGCCCGCGGTCCAGTGCTCAAGCCGCCTGCTGCGCGACCGTCGGGCCGTCGCTACGGGTCGTGGTGCGGCGCATGTCGCGCACGATGTTGAGATCGTCGAACCGGCGCACGCGATGCATGGTGGTGCGGTTGTCCCAGATCACCAGGTCGTGGCGCGTCCAGCGGTGGACATAGACGAACTCGGGGCGGGTGGCGTGTTCCATCAGGTCGCGCGCGAAAGCCATCGCCTCGGGGCGCGGCCAGCCGACGATGGCGCCAATGTGGGCCGACAAGTAGAGCGACTTCCGCCCAGTCACCGGATGCGTGCGTACCAGGCGTTGCAGCACGGGCTTCATCGAGACGCGCTCGTCGGGCAGGAACTCGGTGAAGCCGAGCTGCTGGCGCGAATAGATCAGCGAATGCTCGCAGACCAGATCCTCGACCTCGGCCTTGGTGGCGTCGTCGAGCGCGTCGTAGGCGGCGCGCATGTCGGCGAACTCGGTGTTGCCGGAGTCGGTCGTCACGATGCGGCCGCTCAGGATGGAATAGCGGGCCGGCACGGCGCGGAACGAGGCGTCGGAATGCCAGAGGCGATTGCCGAGGGCGGCCATGCGGCGCTCGTTGTCGCGCGCGAGCTTGGCGCCACTCTTGTCGAGGTTGGAGACGTCGGCGAAGGTCGGCGCGAGCCGGAGTTCGTTGGCGCGCACCGTCGAGTTGGCGCCTTCCTCGAGGGGGCCGAAATTGCGCGAGAAGTCGAGCTGCTGCTCGTCGGTAAGGTCCTGGCCGGGCAGCACCAGCACGGCGTGCCTGTCCATGCCGGCCTCGACGGCGGCGACCTCGGCCGGCGTCTGCGGTCGGCGCGCGTCGACGCCGGTCATGACGGCGCCGATATGAGGGGTGAGGGGACGTGTCTCGATCGGCATGAAGACCTCCCAGGCGGAGAAGCCTATCGCAAGGCCGCCGCGATATTACCACCGTCCACGGTCGTGACAGCCCCTGTCGTCCGGGCCGCTTTGGCCAGCGAAACGAAAGCCTGGGCGACGTCGTCGGCCGTCACTTCGAGGCCGAGCAGGTTGCCGCCCATGTAGTCGGCTTCGCTCAGGCCGCGCGCCTTGGAGCGCTGGGCGATCATGTCGTCGGTGAGCAGGCCGGTGCGGATGCGGTCGGCGTTGACGGCATTGGCGCGGATGCCGTCGGCGCCGTGGTCGAGCGCGTACTGGCGCATCAGGAAAAGCGTCGCGGCCTTGGGCAGCCCGTAGGGCCCGAAGTCGGGGCCGGGGTTCACCGCCTGCTTGGAAGTGTTGAACAGCAGGCAGCCGCCCAGTCCCTGGGTGCGCATGATGCGCACGGCGTTCTGCGCCACGCTCTGGTGGGCCCAGAAGTTGAGTTCGAAGCTCTTGCGCAAGGTGGCGTCGTCGACGTCCCCGATGCGGCCCTGCCAGGCTGCACCTGCGTTGGAGACCACGATGTCGACACCGCCCCAGGTCGACGCGACCTTGTCGAAGGCGGCACGCACCGAGGCGGGGTCGGTGACGTCGCAGGCGATGCCGAAGCCCTTTACCTTGGAAACGTCGCGATCGAGCACGGCAACTTCGGCGCCTTCGCGCGCGAAGGCCGTTGCCGTGGCCGCACCAATGCCCGAGCCGCCGCCGGTGACGACGACAATGCGGCGCGCCAGCGGCTTTTCGGCCGCGGCGCTGAGCTTGGCCTGTTCCAGAGACCAGTATTCGATGTCGAAGATGTCGGGCTCGGGAATGCACTCGTAGGTGCCCAGGCGCTCGGCGTCGGCGATCACGGCCACCGTCGTCTCGGCGAGGTCGGCCGCGATCTTGGCGTCCTTCGAGGTGTTGCCGAGGCCGAACAGGCCGAGGCCCGGCACCAGCACGACGCGCGGGATCGGATCGAGTTCCTTCTTCGCTATGACTTGCTTGCCGTTGTTGCGCGTGAAGTAGGCATGGTAGTCGGCCGCGAACTTGTCGAGGGCCGCCTGTGTCTCCTTCTTGAAGACGTCGAGCTTGCCGGCCTCGGGAGCGGGGGCGATGAGCGGCATGCCCTTGGTGCGGATGGCGTGGTCGGGCGTCACCGGTCCCTGCTGGCTGTAGCGCGCGATCTCCTTGCCGCCGACATAGGCCAGGATCTCCGGCCCGGTCCTGAACTCGAAGACGAAACGCTGCGTCGCCTCGCGGCCGTCGTCTTTCATCGGCAGCGACAGCAGCCCGCGCAGGATCGGCGCGACCTCGGCCACCGTTGCGATCTCCTTCGGCAACGTGCCGCCGGCGAAAATCTTGCGCGTCTCCTTGGCCAGGCGCTTTTCGGCAAGCGTCACCAGGTCGATCATGCGGACATAGGCTTCTTCCGCCGTGGCACCCATCGAGAAGATGCCGTGCTTCAGCAGGATCAAGCCTTCGACGTCGGGATTGGCCTGGCCGACCTCGCTGCACTTCTTGGCCAGTGCGAAGCCCGGCATGACGTAAGGCACCAGTGCGGCGCGCTTGCCGAACACGTCGCGCGCCAGCGCCTCGCCGTCGGGCTGGTCGGTGAGCGACAGCACGGCGTTGGAATGCGTGTGGTCGATAAACTTGTGCGGCAGGAAGGCGTGCAGCAGCGTCTCGACCGACGGGTTGGGCGACTTCGAATCGAGCAGGTTGCAGCGCTGGACGTTGACCATGTCCTCGTCGCTCAGGGCCTGGAGCCCTTTCAATTCGCCGAGCGGCGCCAGGCGCACGGCGGGCAGGCCCGGCGCCTCGATGGTGCCCATGTCCCAGCCGCTGCCTTTTACGCACAACACGTCGACCTGTTGCCCCGTGATGTCGGCCATCGTGGTTTTCACCGAGGTGTTGCCGCCGCCGTGCAGCACCAGCTTCGGCTCGCCGCCCAGCAGTCGGGTCGTGTAGACGCGCAGCGCCAGGTCCTCGTCGATGCCCTTGGCGGCGTGTCGTGCAATCGCGGCCTTCGCTTCGTCGTTCGACCACAGATTTTCCATCGAAGCCTCTCTAGCCGTGCGCGATGACGATCTTGCCGAAATGGTTCTGGCTCTTGAGGTGCCGGTACGCCTCCTTGGCCTCGGCGAAGGGAAACACCTTATCGATGACGGGTTTGAGGTCATTGGCCTCGATGGCCCGGTTCATCGCCTCGAACATCTGCTTGCTGCCGACATAGAGGCCTTGCACCCTAAGGTTCCGGCGCAGGATCGGCATCGGGTCGACTTGCGCCATGCCCGAGAGCAGGCCGATGACGGCAATGCGTCCGCCCAGGCGGGTGGCGAGGAAGGAGCGCGGCAGCGTGCCGGCGCCGCCCACTTCGACGGTGATGTCGGCGCCGCGACCGCCGGTCAGCTTCAGTGTTTCCTGATCCCAATCCGGCGTGGCCTTGTAGTCGATCACCGCCTCGGCGCCCATTTTCTTCAGCCGCTCGGCCTTGGTGGCCGAGCTCGACGTCGCGATCACGCGGGCGCCGAACATTTTCGCGAACTGCAGCGCGAAGATCGAGACGCCGCCTGAGCCCTGGATCTGCACGATGTCGCCGGCCTTGATGTTGCCGATCTCGACCAGCGCGTGCCATGCGGTCAGGCCGGCGCAGGGCAGCGTGGCGCCTTCCTCGAAGCTCATGCCGGCTGGCAGTTTGACCACGCCGTCCTCTTCCAGCACGGCCAGTTCGGTCAGCATGCCGTCGATCGCGCCGCCCATCGCCGAGGCCTGCGCCGCCTCATCGATCGCACCGCCCACCCATTTCTGCATAAAACAGCCGGCGACCCGGTCGCCCACCTTGAGGCGGCTGACGCCTGGTCCGACCGCCACCACTTCGCCCGCGCCATCGGACAGCGGGATCAGGTCGGGCTTGGGCGCCGCGCGGGCGTACTGCGCTTCGACAGTCAGCAGGTCGCGGTAGTTGAGCGACGTGGCGCGCACCCGCACCAGCACCTGGCGCGGGCCGGGCACCGGGTCGGGGCGATCAACCAGCGTGAGCGAGTCGATGCCCTTGGGCGAGGGGATGACGTAGCACTTCATCACTGGCTGCCTTTCAACTCGAGGACGGTCTTGGCCATCACCGCCTCCTGGTCCCAGGGGAACAGGATCCAGGTGTCCTGGCTCACTTCGGTAATATAGCTGTCGACGGTCGGCCGGCCGGCAGGTTTGGCATAGACCGTGGCGAAATGCGCCTCCGGCAGCATCGCCCGCACGGCCCGGGCGGTGACGCCGGTGTCAACCAGGTCGTCGACGATCAGCCAGCCCTTGCCCCGTTCCTGCTCGGCGATCGTGCCCTTGAGGAGCTCGACCTTGCCGCCCCGTTCCATGCGGTCGTAGGTCGAGCAGCAGACGGTATCGATGAGCCGCAGATTGAGCTCGCGGGCGATGATGGCGGCAGGGACGAGGCCGCCCCGGGTGATGGCGACCAGGCCCTTGAACGGCCCGAGGTCGGCCAGCCGCCACGCCAGCGCGCGCGCGTCGCGGTGCAATTCCGTCCACGAGACGGGAAACATCTTGTTGTAACCGGCGCTGCTCGCCATGCGGTCTTCTCCCCCGGCCTGTCCGGTTTGGCTTGCTCCCCGACGGAGGCTGCATTAACAGCTTCGAACGACGCAATGAAGATCGCCGCGCAGAGATATCAGGGACGGAGACTGCGGGAACATGGGAATTGAGCTTACGCCCGCCTTCTGGAGCGGGCTGACGCAGATCATTGTGGTCAATATTCTGCTGTCCGGCGACAATGCGTTGGTCATTGCCTTGGCTTGCCGGAACCTGGAAAAGCGCCACCAGAAACCGGCCATTCTCGTCGGCAGCGCCGGCGCCATCGTGCTCCGCATCATCTTCGTCCTGATCGTCGATCTGCTGCTCCAGGTCCCGTATCTGAAGTTGATCGGCGGCCTACTGCTGCTGTGGATTGGCATCAAGCTGGTCCAAGGAGAGGAAGAGCACGGGGATGGCGTCAAGGCGGAGGGATCGCTGTGGGGCGCCATCCGCACCATCATCATTGCCGACGCGGTGATGAGCCTCGACAATGCGATCGCCATCGCCGCGGCGGCTCACGGCGATACCACGCTGATCGTGCTCGGCCTGCTGATCAGCATCCCGCTGATCATCTTCGGCGCCGCCATCATCATGTTGCTGCTCAACCGCTTCCCGCTCATCGTCGTCGCCGGTGGCGCCCTGCTGGGCTACATCGCGGGCGAAGTGATCGCGACCGATCCGGCCTATGCCGAGCGTCTCACGGCGATGGTTCCGCACGCCAAGACGATCATCGAGGCCGGCTGTGCGGCGATCACGGTGGCCCTCGGATACTACCTTCAACGCCGCGCCAAGCGCGCGCATGCCGATCCGGTCGATCTGGCATCGGGCGAAAAAGGCAAGGAGTGACCGCCATGGCGAAGCTCAAGGCAATCCTGGTCGCGGTTGACGGTTCGGACCATTCCGACCGGGCGGTGAACCATGCGCTGGACCTCGCCGCCGCCGGACTGTGTGCCGAGCTGCATCTCGTGAACGTGCAGCCCAATCTGGGCGGCGCGATCTCGACGTTCATCTCCAAGGATCAGATCGACGCCCATCACCGCGAAGAGGGCAACAAGGCACTGGCCTCGGCCGTGGCCTTGGCGGCGAAGGCTGCAGTGCCCGCCAAGGTGCATATCGGCGTCGGCCGTCATGGTGAGGTCGTGAAGGACTTTGTCGACAAGACCGGTGCCGGCATGGTGGTGCTGGGAACCCGTGGCCACACCGGCCTGGCGGGGGTCTTGCTGGGCTCGGTCGCCCAGGACGTGATCGCCCACGTTTCCGTGCCGGTCACCCTCATCAAGTAGGGATATCGCCCGCGGGGCGCGCGGTTGTTGGCGCGGTCGGGAAGGCGTAAAACCGCGCCGCAACCCCGGAGGACGCGGAGCGTGGGCGAGGAGATGTGGCGAAACCAGGCGCTGGCGCCGTTTGCCACCCTGCCGTGGCAAAGCCGGGGGCGGCTGCACGCCGAACCCAATTCGCCCAGCCGCAGCCCGTTCCAGCGCGATCGTGACCGCATCATCCATTCGACGGCTTTCCGCCGCCTGAAGCACAAGACGCAGGTCTTCGTCTATCACGAGGGCGATCACTACCGGACGCGTCTCACCCACTCGCTCGAAGTGGCGCAGATCGCGCGCACGATCTGCCGCGTGCTGCGGCTCGACGAGGATCTCGGCGAAGCGGTGGCGCTGGCACACGATCTCGGTCACACGCCGTTCGGTCATGCCGGCGAGGAAGCGCTGCACGCCGCCATGAAGGACCACGGCGGTTTCGACCACAATGCCCAGACGCTCCGCATCCTCACCAAGCTCGAGGAGCGCTACGCCGAATTCAACGGCCTCAATCTCACCTGGGAGACGCTGGAAGGCGTGGTCAAGCACAACGGGCCGCTGCTCAAGCCGGGCCGCACGCTGTCCCAGCTGCCGGCCGCCATCGTCGAATACTGCCAGGACCACGACCTCGAACTCGACGGCCATGCCGGCCCCGAGGCACAGGTCGCGGCGTTGAGCGACGACATCGCCTACAACAACCACGACATCGACGACGGCCTGCGTGCCGGCCTGTTCGAGATCGCCGATCTCAGGGACCTGCCGCTGGTCGGCGAGATGTTCTCGATCGTGAGCCAGAAGTATCCCGGCCTCGATCAGGGACGGCTGATCCATGAGGCGGTGCGCCGCGTCATCAATGCCATGGTCGAGGACGTGCTGGCCGAGACGCGGCGACGCCTGAAGGATGCCGCGCCGAAGTCGGTGGCCGATATCCGGGCGCTGGGCCGGCCGGTGGTGGCCTTCTCCGAGCATATGGCCGCGACCGACCGCACCGTGAAGGCGTTCCTCTACAAGCGCATGTACGAGCACTGGCGGCTCAACCGCTCGCACTCCAAGGCGCGCCGGGTCGTGGCCGACCTGTTCGGATTGCTATTCGCCGAGCCCAACTGCCTGCCCTCGCCGTGGCGCGAGCGCGCCGAGCAGGCCGGGACCCAGGCCCGTGCCCGCCTGGTCGCGGACTACATCGCCGGCATGACCGACCGGTACGCACTCGACGAGCACAAGCGGCTGTTCGACCTCTACGAATAGGGCCGGGTGACAAAATTGCTCGAATGGGCAATACCCCGCGCATGAACGCCTATCGTCACTTCATCGGCGAGATCGTCGCGGCCCTGAAATCCATGCAGGCCGCCGGCGAGCTGCCCGAAAACCTCGACTTTTCCGCCATCACCGCCGAGCCGCCGCGCGACCCGGCGCACGGCGATATCGCGACCAATGCCGCCATGGTGCTGGCCAAACCGGCGGGCAAGAAGCCACGTGATATCGCCGAGGCCCTGCTCGGCCGGCTCAAGGCCAATGGCGATGTGACCGACGGCGCCGTCGCGGGGCCAGGCTTCATCAATCTCAAGATCGCCGATGGCTTCTGGCGCGCGCGCCTTGCGGAGTGCCTGAAGGACGGCATCGCCTATGGCGATTCGCTGATGGGCGAGGGGCACAAGGTCAATGTCGAGTACGTCTCGGCCAACCCGACCGGCCCTCTGCATGTCGCCCACGCGCGCGGTGCGGTGGTGGGCGATGCGCTGGCCAACCTGCTGGACAAGGCGGGCTACGACGTCACCAAGGAATACTACATCAATGACGCCGGTGCGCAGGTCGACAAGCTCGGTCAGTCGACCTACCTCCGCTACAGGGAGGCGCTGGGCGAGACCATCGGCGCAATCCCCGAGGGTCTTTATCCCGGCGAGTACCTCAAGGAGGTCGGCGCCGCCCTTGCGAAGCGCGACGGCGCGCGCTGGATCGACAAGCCCGAAGCCGACTGGCTGCCCGAGATTCGCAGCTTCGCGATCGCCACCCTGATGGCAGAGATCCGGGCCGATCTCGAGACGCTCGGCGTCAATATCGATGTCTTCTCGTCGGAGCGTGCGCTGGTCGAGTCGGGTGCCGTCGATCGCGCCTTCGCGGCGCTCACGGCACAGGGACTGATCTATCAGGGCCGCCTCGATCCGGCCAAGAGCAAGAAGGCAGATGACTGGGAGGATCGCGAGCAGACTCTGTTCCGTTCCACGCAGTTCGGCGACGACGTCGACCGGCCGCTCAAGAAATCGGACGGCAGCTGGACCTACTTCGCCAATGACATCGCCTACCATCACGACAAGTTCGTGCGTGGCTTTGCCGACATGATCGACATCTGGGGCGCCGATCACGGCGGCTACGTGAAACGCATGAGGGCGGCGGTGAGCGCCATCACGAACAAGAAGGGCGAGCTCGACGTCAAGCTCTGCCAGCTCGTGCGCGTCATGAAGAACGGCGAGCTGGTGCGCATGTCCAAGCGCGCCGGGACCTTCGTCACGCTGCGCGACCTGCTCGACGAGGTCGGGCCCGACGTCGTGCGCTTCACCATGCTGACGCGCAAGAACGACGCCGCCTTCGACTTCGACCTGGTCAAGGCCACGGAACAGTCGCGCGACAATCCGGTGTGGTACGTCCAATACGCCAATGCCCGGACCCACTCGGTGGTGCGCCAGGCCGCCGCTGCGGGGATCGGTCCCGAAGCTGTGTCGGGTGCCGCGCTCGACAGGCTGACGGACGAAGGCGAGCTCGCCCTGATCCGGCTGATCGCCCAGTGGCCGCGACAGGTCGAAGCAGCGGCCGTGGCGCACGAGCCGCATCGTATCGCCTTCTTCCTCTACGACCTGGCGGCAGCCTTTCATGCCCACTGGACGCGCGGGTCCAAGGAGCCGGAGCTGAAATTCGTCATCGAAGGCGATGCCGAACTCACGCGGGCGCGTCTGGCATTGGTACAGGCGGTCGGTTTTGTGATAGGATCAGGTCTAACGGTCTTCGGCGTCACACCCGTCGATGAGATGAGATAAGAAAAATGCATATGCGCCGGTCCCCCTCCGGCGACGGTCCAACGATTTACCGACCCAACGAGTCGGTTGCCGTACGGCTCGATCCGCCGCCTCGGCCCGTCGCTCACGAACCTGATTCGATCCCGCCGCCGCCGCGGGATTCCCTGTTGATGCGCGTCAACCGCCGCCGCGGCCAGATCCTGACCATCATGGTTTCGATCGCGGCCATCGCCAGCTTCGGCTCCGTCGTGTGGTGGGCGCATAATCAGGACGTGAAGGCCGGCGGCCGTGGGCTGGAGCCGCTGGTCGTGCAGGCGCCGGCGACGCCGTCGCGGATGAAGCCGGAAAACGCCGGCGGGCTCGTGCCGCCCAACCAGGACAAGGAAGTTTTTAACCGCATCGCGCCGGGCGCGGTGCCGAGCCAGCCGGAGAAGCTGCTGCCGACGGCGGAGACGCCCAAGCTGCCGCCGGCCGGCCTGCCGGCGCCCGCGGCGCCCAAGGTGCCGGAGGTCATTGCGGCCAAGACCCCGACACCCATGCAATCGACGGGACCGGGCGCCGGTCCGACGTCTGCTCCGGCCGCCGGAACGACACCGACGACGGCCGCGCAGCCCGCCGTCGCCACGACCCCCGCGCCCACGGAGGCCGGCCCCAGCATTGCCAGCCTGATCGAGAACATGTCCGGCCCGACCGGCGGATGGCGGGTGCAGATCGCCGCGGTGAAGAGCGAGGACGTGGCCAAATCGACCTGGGCACGTCTGCAAAGCGCGCACGGTGACGTGCTGGCCAACCTGCGCATGCAGGCGGTTCGCGTCGATCTCGGCGACAAGGGCGTGTGGTATCGCGTGCAGGCGGGGCCCCTCGATGAGAAGCAGGCGCAAAGCGTCTGCGGCACCCTGAAGGGGCGCCGCGCCGACTGCGTTACGGTCCCGCCGGCGCGCTGAGGATAGGGCGCGGTGAGTTTTTTTCGATGAACCGCCCGCGCGCGGCGATCCTGGGCTGCGCCGGGCCCGAGCTCACGGCCGACGAGCGCGCGTTCTTCCGCGACGCCGATCCCCTGGGCTTCATCCTGTTTGCCCGCAATGTCGACACACCCGAGCGCACACGCCGGCTGACCGAGGATCTACGCTCCTCGGTGGCGCGGGCCGACGCGCCGATCCTGATCGACCAGGAAGGCGGTCGCGTCGCCCGTCTCAGGCCGCCGCACTGGCGCAAGGCGCCGCCCGCCCGCCTGCTGGGCACCCTCTATGCGCGCGATCCCGACCAGGGGCTCGAGGCGACCCGCTTGAATTCACGGCTTCTCGCGGCCGACGTGGCCTCGGTCGGCTGCGACGTCGATTGCCTGCCGGTGCTCGACATCGCCTTCCCCGAGACCCATGCCGTGATCGGCGATCGCGCCTATGCCGACCAGCCCGAGCCGGTGGCAGCGCTGGGCCGTGCCGCCGCCGAGGGGCTTTTGGCCGAAGGCGTGATGCCGGTGATCAAGCATATTCCCGGACACGGGCGCGCGACGGTCGACAGCCACGAAAAGCTGCCGACGGTGGGCGCGCCGCGCGATCTCCTGGAACGGACGGACTTCGTGCCGTTCAAGCTGCTGGCCGATCTGCCCTGGGCCATGACCGGCCATCTGCTGTTCGAGGCGATCGATCCCGCGGCCTGCATCACGGTTTCCGAACGGGGCGTGCGGGAGGTCATCCGTGGCCATATCGGCTTCGATGGCCTGCTGCTGTCCGACGACCTCTCCATGCAGGCGCTGGGCGGGACTTTGGGCGAACGGGCCTCACGCGCCCTGGCGGCCGGCTGCGACGTGGCGCTTCACTGCAATGGCCGGATGGACGAAATGGTCGAGGTCGTGAGCCAAATCGGGGCCATGACCGCGGCGGCAGGACGGCGTTTTGACGCCGGGCGGGCCTTTCTGGCCCGTCATCGCAACCCCGCCGGCAAGGCCGGACTGGCCGATGCCGGCCGCCGGCTCGCGGCACTTCTGCCCGAATGGGGATAAGGCCGGGTCAAATCCAGTGGCGGCAGGCGCTCCGGCTGGACTACACCGGACCTGCATGACCGAACCAACCTCTCCGCCGGCCTCCAGCGACGAAACGGCCCCCGACAGCTTCAGTGCCGTCGGTCCCGACGTCATCGCGCCGGGCGAGGGCGAACTGATCGTCAATCTTGAGGGCTTCGAGGGTCCGCTGGACCTGCTGCTGGCCCTGGCGCGCGACCAGAAAGTCGATCTGCGCCGGATCTCGATGGTGGCGCTGGTCGACCAGTATCTGGCGCACGTAGCGCAGGCGCGCCGACTCCGGCTGGAACTCGCCGCCGATTATCTGGTGATGGCGGCCTGGCTCGCCTACCTGAAGTCGCGCCTGCTGCTGCCGGAGCCGCCGGCCGGCGAAGAGCCGTCGGGCCAGGAGATGGCCGATGCGCTGCAATGGCAGCTCCGGCGCCTGGAGGCGATGCAGGAGGCGGGCGTCCGCCTGATGGCCCGCCCGCAGCTCGGCCGTGATATTTTCGTGCGTGGTCAGCCGGAAGGCGTGGTCGTCGTGCGTCGCGCGATCTGGGACGTGAAGCTCTACGACCTGCTGCATGCCTATGGCGCGCAGGTGCGGCCGAAGGACGCCGACACCTATCAGATCGCGCCCATGCAATTCTTCTCGGTCGAGGAAGCGGCCGAGCGTCTGGGTCGCATGCTGGGTATCGCCATCGACTGGCAATCGCTGGAAGCCTTCCTGCCTGCTGGCCTCACCGATCCGGCGCGGCGGCGTTCGGCGGTGGCCTCGACGTTCGTGGCCGGGCTGCAGCTCGCCAAGGACGGCCAGATCGAAATTCGCCAGACCGAGCGTTTTGGCCCCATCCAGCTTCGCAAGCGTACCGAGCAACGGTGACGGTCCAGACCATGTCAGAGAACACCCCCGAAAACGTGACTCCCGAAGACGTCACCCCTGAAAACGTCACCCCTGAAAACGTCACGGACGTCGTCTCGCCCGACCATGCACAGCATCTGCGCCTTCTCGAGGCGCTGGTCTTTGCCGGCACGCAGGCGCTCGACGAGAAGGAACTCGCCGAGAGGCTGCCCAACGATGCCGACGTCAAGCAGTTGCTGGCCGACCTCGCGGAACTCTACGCCGGACGTGGCGTGAACCTCATCCAGGTGGCCGGCGGCTACGCTTTCCGTACCGCGCCCGACCTGTCGGAAAAGCTCAAGATCGAGCGGCCGGTGACGCGCAAGCTGTCGCGGGCTTCGGTCGAGACCCTGGCCATCATCGCCTATCACCAGCCGGTGACGCGTGCGGAGATCGAGCAGGTGCGCGGCGTTGGCCTGAGCAAAGGCACACTCGACCTGTTGTTCGAGCAGAACTGGATCAAGCCGATGGGACGCAGGCGGGCACCGGGCAAGCCGGTGACCTGGGGCACGACCGATTTCTTCCTCGAGCATTTCGGCTTGCCCAGCCTCGACGATCTGCCGGGGCAGGAGGAATTGAAGGCCGCCGGGCTCTTGGACGCGCGCGCCCAGCCCCCCATATTCAATCCGGATGAGCCGGATCTGCCGCTCGAACCGGCCGAGGACGAGGCCGACGAGCCGCTCGCGGTCGACGAGACGGTTCGCTCAGCCTAGATAAGGCCTTATTCGGCAGGTTGCCGGGCCTTCTACCGGGGTGCCATAATCACCCCTCATGAATTCGATACGCTGATCGAAATCGTTTTTGGGAGCATTTTCACATGGGTAGCTTCAGCGTATGGCACTGGCTCATCGTGCTGGCCGTGGTGCTGCTGCTGTTCGGCGGTCGCGGCAAGATCTCGCAGCTTATGGGCGACTTCGGAAAGGGCCTCAATGCCTTCAAGAAGGGTGTGGGCGCTGCGACCGACGAAACGGCACAGACGCCGCCGGGCCAGCAGCCCGGCGATACCGCCAAGCCGATCTCGGCGCAGACCACGACCACCCCGGCGGGTGGCCAGGTCCATCAGGACAGTGCCGCTAAGGTCTGACGGGGCCGGCGGTCGCAACACTTCGCGTCCTGGTCTGAACGCCGATGTTCGGTATCGACAGTCCTGAGCTTCTCGTCATCGCGATCGTGGCATTGGTTGTCATCGGTCCCAAAGAGCTGCCCAATTTATTGCGCAGCTGGGGCAAGTGGATGGCCAAGATGCGCGGTATGGCGTCGGAGTTCCGCGGCCATGTCGACGAGATGGTCCGCCAGTCCGATCTCGACGACGTGAAAAAGCAGCTCGAGGGTGGGTCTTCCGGCCTCGATTTGCAGTCGCTCGATCCGACCAAGCAGATCAAGAGCCTGATCCAGGAAGGCGTGACCGAGGGCGAGAAGGCGCTGAGCGACGTCAAGGCCCAGATCAACACCCAGATCAGCACATCGATCGACAATCCCCTGGCCGAGCCTGAATCCGCCCCCCAGATCGCGGTCGAGCCGCTCGCCGAGCCTGCCGTCGAACTTGTCGCGGATCCTGTGCCCGTCGTGGCGGAAGTTACGGCCCCGGCGGAGCCTGCCGCACCGGCGCCGGTGGATGACAAACCGACCAAGGCCGCCGTTGCCGGCTGAGGCGCCAATTAGCGCTTTGAATTGAGGGGCAAAGGGCGGCATAACGCGCCAGCCATGCCGCGAAGCTGACCTTGACCCAAGCGCACGACGGACCCGAAGACGACAAGCCGATGCCGCTGCTCGATCACCTGATCGAGCTGCGCAAGCGGTTGATCTATGCCCTGGTGGGCTTCTTCCTGGTCTTCTTCATCACCTTCTACTTCGCCAAGCCGATCTTCTCGTTCCTGATCCAGCCGGCGCTGTCCGATGGCTACAAGGTCATCGTCCTCGATATCTTCGAGTTCTTCTTCGTCACGGTGAAGCTGTCGGGCTTCGTGGCGCTGATCGTGGGTTTCCCGCTGATCGCGGTCCAGATCTGGCTGTTCGTAGCGCCCGGCCTCTACCGGCACGAGAAGCGCGCCTTCGTGCCGTTCCTGGTCGCCACGCCGTTCATGTTCTATGCTGGCTGCGCGGTGATGTATTACATCGTGCTGCCGTACGTGATCAATTTCATGCTCACGGTCTACGCGCCGCCCGACATCGAAAAGACGCTGCGCTCGTCAGACTATCTCGAACGCATCCTGCAGCTCGTGTTCGCTTTCGGTTTCGCCTTCGAGGTGCCGGTGCTGCTGACCCTGCTGGTCCAGGTCGGCATCGTCACCACCGAGGGGCTGCGCTCCAAGCGCCGCTACGCCATCGTCGTGGCCTTCATCGTGGCCGCCGTGCTGACGCCGCCCGACGTGGTGAGCCAGCTGGCACTCGCCATCCCGCTGCTCGTCTTCTACGAGCTCAGCATCGTGATCGGCCGCGTGATCGAGCGGAAGCGCGACGCCGCCGACAAGAAGGCCGAAGCCGACGAGCTCAAGGCCGAGGAAGCGGAGAAGACGGCCGAGGAAGAGAAGAAGGTCGAAGAAGAGAAGAAGGCCGGGGACCCCGCCGTCTGAGCCATGCACGACATACGTTTCATCCGCGAGAATCCCGAGGCCTTCGATTCAGGCTTGAAGAAGCGCAACCTGGCGCCGCTCTCGGCCGAGCTGCTCGAGGTCGACAAGCGCCGCCGCGCCGCCATTTCCGGCAGCGAGACGCTGCAGGCCAAGCGCAAGGCGCTCAGCCAGCAGATCGGCATCGCCAAGCGCAAGGGTGAGCCCGCCGAGACGCTGATGGCCGAGGTCGCGGCGCTGGAGGAGTCGCTGAAGGCGGGCGAGGCCGAAGCGGCCCGCCTCGACGAGGAGCTGACGCATCGGCTCGAAGTGCTGCCCAACCTGCCGGCCGACGACGTGCCCCAGGGCATCGACGAGCACGGCAACGTCGAGATCCGCCGCTTCGGCAACCAGCGCAACTTCAGCTTCCAGCCCAAGGACCATGTCGCGATCGGCGAGGCGCTGGGCGAGATGGATTTCGCCCAGGCCGCCAAGATTTCCGGCTCCCGCTTCGTGTTTCTCAAGGGACGCTTGGCGCGACTCGAGCGGGCGATCACGCAGTTCATGCTCGATCTGCACACCGAGGTGAACGGCTACACCGAGATCGATCCGCCGATGCTGGTGAAGGATGCGGCCGTCTACGGCGTCGGCCAACTGCCAAAATTCGCCGAGGACATGTTCCGCACCGACAACGGCTTCTGGCTGATCCCGACCGCCGAGGTCTCGCTCACCAACCTGGTGAACGACATGGTGCTGGACGAGAAGGACCTGCCGCTGCGCTTCACCGCCTTCACGCCCTGCTTTCGTTCGGAGGCGGGGGCGGCCGGCAAGGACACGCGCGGCATGATCCGCCAGCATCAGTTCCCCAAGGTTGAGCTGGTCAGCATCGCCACGCCGGAGCAGTCCGAAGCCGAGCACCAGCGCATGACGGCGGCCGCCGAGGAAGTGCTGAAGCGGCTGGGCCTCGCCTATCGCACCTTGACGCTGTGCAGCGGCGACATGGGCTTCTCCGCGCGCAAGACTTACGACCTCGAAGTATGGCTGCCCGGCCAGAACGCCTATCGCGAGATCTCGAGCTGCTCGAACTGCGGCGACTTCCAGGCCCGCCGCATGGCTGCGCGCTACCGGCCGAAGGAAGGGAAGGGGACGCGCTTCCTGCACACGCTGAATGGCTCGGGGCTCGCCGTCGGCCGGACGCTGGTCGCTATCCTGGAGAACTACCAGAACGAGGACGGCTCGGTGACCGTGCCCGAGGCCCTGCGGCCCTATATGCGCGGCGTCGACCTCATTCCTGCGCCACCCGCGCGCAAATGAAGTCCCGCAAGTGAAGCCGGTCGATCTCGCCAAGGCCCGTATCCTCGTCACCAACGACGACGGCATCCATGCGCCCGGCCTCGAGGCGCTGATGGAGATCGCCTCCCAGCTCTCGAGCGACGTCTGGGTGGTGGCGCCCGAGGTCAACCAGAGCGGCGCCGGCCATTCGCTGTCGCTGTCGCGGCCGATCCGCGCGCGCGAGGTAAGCGAGGCCAAGTTCGCGCTGGAAGGTACGCCGACCGACTGTGTGCTGTTCGCCGTCAAGCATCTGCTCAAGGACCGCAAGCCCGACATCGTGCTGTCGGGTGTCAACCGCGGCACCAACATGGCCGACGACGTGACCTATTCGGGCACCATCGCCGCCGCCATGGAGGGCTGCCTGCTGGGCCTCAGGTCGATCGCCTTCAGTCAGGCCTATACCCACGAGCATCCGGTGAAGTGGGGCACTGCCACGCATCACGGCGCTGCGGTGGCTCGCCGTGTGCTCGCCGCGGACTGGCCCCGGAACGTGCTGATCAACGTCAATTTCCCCGACACGGTCGCCGCTTCGGTCAAGGGCGTGCGGGTCACGCACCAGGGCACGCGCGGCTTCGGCGGCCACATCATCGAGCGCAGGGACCCGCGCGGCGGCACCTACTACTGGATCGGCTATCAGCCGCAGGAAGGCGAGATCGATGAGGCGAGCGACATCGCCGCCGTCCGCTCCGGCCACATCTCGGTGACGCCGCTCCATCTCGATCTCACGCACGAGGCCATGCGCCGCCGGCTCCGCGCCGAGTTCGAGGCGTCCCCCATCGAGGCAGATTAGGCCGGGGCGGCGCCGTGAACGTCGCGGCCATGCAGCGCCTGATTGCCGAACTGCGCAATTCGGGCATCGCCGACGAGGCCGTGCTATCGGCCATCGCCGCTGTCGATCGCGAGCGCTTCGTGTCCTCGCCCTTCCTCGAGCGCGCCTGGGAAAACACCGCGCTGCCGATCGCCTTCGGCCAGACCATCAGCCAGCCGCTGGTCGTCGCCGCCATGACCGAGGCCCTGCGCGTCGGCCCGCGCATGAAGGTGCTCGAGATCGGCACCGGCTCGGGCTACCAGGCCGCCGTGCTCGCCAAACTGGCGCGCCGCGTCTACTCGATCGAGCGTTATAAGCCGCTGTCGAAGGAGGCCGAGCGGCTGCTGCTCGATCTCCGCATCCACAATGTCGTGTGCGACATCGGTGACGGCAGCAAGGGCTGGCCGGGCCAGGCACCGTTCGACCGCATCATCGTGACCGCCGCCGCCGACGAGCGGCCGCAGGCGCTGATCGACCAACTCGCCATGGGCGGCATCCTGATCGTGCCGGTCGGCCGCGATCCCACCGCGCAGGTGGTCGAGCGCATCGTCAAGAGCGAGAGCGGGCTGCAGCGTGACACGCTGATGCCGGTCCGCTTCGTGCCGCTGGTCACCGGGCCACTGCCGGTCCTCGGACAGGGATGAGACGGGCAGGGATAGGTCTTGGGGCAGGAATCGCGATGCAGTAGAATGGGTCCATGAAAAGAGCCCCTCGCTTCCCCTCGCGATGGGCCGGCCGGTTGCGCACGCTGGGTACAATGGCGGTGCTTTCGGTCGTGCTCGGCGCCTGCAACACCGTCATGGGTGCCCGCGAAGGCACCATGGAATATCCCGGTTCCGGCGCCGGCCCCAATGCCGTGCCGGTCTATGTCGTGAAGGACAAGGACACGGTCGAAGCCCTGTCGTTCAAGTACGGCGTGCCGATCCAGACGATCGTGAGCCGCAACAAGCTGCAGCCACCGCACAGGCTGAAACCCGGCCAGACCCTGGAAATGCCGGGCGCCAAATACGTTCCCGATTCAGTGCCGGGCGAGACCACGCCTGCCGAGGCCTCGAGCCCCGGCTCGGTCAAGCGCGAAGCCCTGGCGCCGCCGCCTGGACAGGGCGAGGCGCCGCGCTCGGCCGCGCCCGCGGGCGAGCCCACGCCGCTCAGCAAGGCCTCCCAATCGGTCACCGTGCCGGCCACGCCGCCGGCGAAGATGATCTGGCCGGTCAACGGCAAGGTCGTCTCGGGCTACGGCACGTCGGGCGGCCAGAAGAACGACGGCATCGACATCGCCGCCGCCAAGGGCACGCCCGTGAAGGCCGCCGAGGGCGGCAAGGTCGTCTATGCCGGCGGCGAGGTCGCTCGCATGGGCAACCTGCTGCTGATCGAGCATCCCGGCGGCTACATCACGGCCTACGGCAACAACGAGTCGCTGGCGGTGAAGAAGGGCGACGTGGTCAAGAAGGGCCAGGTCATCGCCAAGGTCGGCAATTCCGGCGGCAGCGCAGAGCCGCAGCTCCATTTCGAGGTCCGCCGCTCCGGCAAGACGATCGATCCGACGACGGTGCTCGGGCCGCAGTGACGGGCGACGTTCAGCTCGCCTCCCCATTCAAATGGGGAGGTGTCGGCGTAATCGCCGACGGAGGAGTCATCGTCGCTTTGACGCCTATGACCCCATCGCCCCCGTAAGACGGGGGCACTTCCCCATTTGAATGGGGAAGAAGCTTGAGGCCCTAAACCACCTTCCCGATCATCTTGTACTCGCCCTTGCGGTCTTCGATTTCGAGGACCCAGAGGTCGGGGTCGCGGGCGACCTGGCGGGCGATGTAGGCGTCGGCTTCGGGCTCGGTGACGGGCGCAGGGCCTGTCCCCCGGCTCCACGCGGCCTCATCGTCGAGCGTGCTGGTCTGGGTGAACACGGTCACGCCGGCCTCGAAGCGATTGATCTTCAGCAGCACCGTGCCGAC